>SLHP01000159.1 GCA_007136095.1 Nitriliruptoraceae bacterium | reverse complement strand
CGGGAGATCCATGCCAACCTGGTGGAGCGGCGCGGTCGGCTACGAGATCTACGTCCGTTCGTTCGCGGACTCGACCGGCGACGGGGTCGGCGACCTCCCCGGGATCCGCAGTCGCCTGCCCTACCTGGTCGGGCTGGGTGTGGACGCCATCTGGCTGACGCCGTTCTACCCCTCACCCCAGGCGGACCACGGCTACGACGTTGCCGACTACCTCGACGTCGACCCGACGTTCGGCACGCTGGCTGACCTGCAGGCCCTGATCGACGAGGCGCACGGGTTGGACCTGCGGGTCGTGATCGACCTCGTGCCGAACCACACCTCCGACCGACACCCGTGGTTCCAGGACGCCCGATCGGCGACCGACGCGGAGCATCGCGACTTCTACGTCTGGAAGGACCCGGCACCCGGGGGCGGACCCCCCAACAACTGGGTGAGCCACTTCGGTGGCCCGGCCTGGACGCTGGATGAAGCCAGCGGCCAGTACTACATGCACCTGTTCCTCCCCGAGCAGCCCGACCTGAACTGGGCCAACCCGGCCGTGCACGAGGCCTTCGAGCAGGTCCTGACGACCTGGTTCGAACGGGGTGTCGACGGGGTCCGCATCGACGTGGCCCACTCCCTCGTGGAGGACCCGGACTTCCGGGACAACCCGGAGCTCGAGCAGCCGTTCCCGGAGGCCACCTCGACGCAGCTGATCTTCGATCGGTTCGCCCACATCCACGACCTCGATCAGGACGGCGTCCTCGACATCTACCGCTCCTGGCGGGCGCTCGCCGATGCCCACGACGCGGTCCTGCTCGGCGAGGTCTTCGTGCTGGATCCCGTGCGGCTCGGGCGCTACCTCGCGGGGGATGGGCTCCACGCCGGGTTCTGCTTCGCCGCGCTGAAGGTGGCCTGGGAGGCCGACGAGATCCGTGACACGCTGCAGGCGCACGTCGCGGCGAGCGGTGACGCGCTCGCCTGGCCGCTGTCGAGCCACGACGACCCCCATGCCGCGACGCGCTTCGGAGGCGGGCCGCTCGGTGCGGAGCGCTCACTCGCGTACTTCACCCTGTTGGCCTGTCTACCCGGCGTACCGTTCCTGTACCAGGGCGACGAACTGGGGCTCGAGGACGGTGTCCTGGACACTGCGAGCGCGCAGGACCCGATCGCGCTGCGCAACCCCGGCGTGGCCGGGCGCGACCCCGTTCGCACACCGATGCCCTGGCAACCCGGGCCGGGGTTCGGTTTCACGACCGGGGACCCCTGGTTGCCGTTCGGCACCAACCGGCGTGACGAACACACGATGCTGGCGCAGTCGGGGGATCCCGCCTCGCCCCTCGAACGGACCCGCGAACTGCTGCAGGTGCGCCGTGAGCTGGCGGAACACCTGCGGTCCGACGACATCACCTGGTTGACCGACGAGGGCGCCGTCATCGCGATCGAGCGCGGTGACGAACTGGTCGTGGCCCTGCACGTCGGCGACGGTGACGGCCCCGCCGAGATCGAGTTGCCCGCCGGTTGTCGGCTCGCCTACGCCAGCGCCGCCGAGGTCTACCTCCTGGATGACGGTCGCCTCCTGCTGCCCGAGGACACCGCCGCGATCGTCGAGCTCAGCACCGAACCGGAGGGACCGCGGACATGACCATCGTGGTGGCTGGCGAAGCCCTGATCGATCTGGCTCCCCGCGGCGAGCTGCTGCTGCCGCTGCCCGGCGGTTCGCCCTACAACGTCGCCTTCGGACTCGCCCGGCTCGAGCGGTCCAGCGAGTACCTGGGTCGGGTCTCCACCGACGGGTTCGGGCAACAACTCCTCCAGCGACTCCGCGACGAAGGCGGTGGCACCCACTACGTGGTGCCGACGGATGAACCGACCACGCTGGCGGTCGTCCACCTCGACGCGCAGGCGCGCGCCTCCTACGGGTTCTACCTGCAGGGCACCTCGACGACCGGCCTCACGGGCGACGATGTGGACGGGCTGCCTGCACTACCCGATGCCGCGCCGCTGCACGTCTCGTTCGGTGCGATCACCCTCGACGATCCGGCCGGCGCGGTGCTGGCCGAGCTTCTCCGCACCGGTACGGGGGGCAGCCGGGTGCGGACGCTGGACCCCAACGTCCGGACCAACGTCATCGCCGACATGCCCGCCTACGCGCAGCGGATGGATCAGCTGGTGGCCACGTGCGATCTCATCAAGGTCAGTGACGAGGACCTCGAGCTCCTGCATCCCGGCGTCGATCCGTTGGCCACCGCGTCGCGGTGGGCCGGGTCGGGGCCCTCCCGGATCGTGGTCACGCGCGGACCGCACGGCGCGGTCGCGTTCGACGCGTCCGGTGGCCGCCGGCACATCGACGGCATCGAGGTGGAGGTCGTGGATACCGTCGGCGCCGGCGACGCATTCACCTCGGGGCTGTTGGGGGCACTGGACCGGGCCGGGCACCTGGCATCGCCGGACACACTCGCGTCGATCAGCGCTGACGACCTGGACGCCGCGGTCCGGTACGCGATCCGGGTCGCCGCGATCACGTGCACCCGCGCGGGGTCGGACCCACCGACCGCCGCCGAGGTCGACGCGTCGGGGTACTGATCCGGATGCGCTAGTCGGTGCGCCGGATCGCCTCGAGCCGCTCGGCGGTGGGGTCCTCGTCCGCGTACGACCAGTCGACCTGCCGCAGGTGGTAGCGGTCGTGGTAGTGCACGATGCCCTCGTCCTCGTCGATGTCGACGATCAACGGGGTGGGCAGATCCGCGGGTGTGCGGGTGCCGGCCTCCACGGTCTCGATGAGTTCGTCCTCGAAGGCCGCAACCGTCGAGCCGACCAGCAGTTGGCTGCCGACCGGCAGGTAGCACCGGTTCTGGTCGGTCACCGTCGCGGCGCGGCGCAGCAGCGATTCCAGGTCGGTGCGGCTGCCGAGCCCGGCCTGCAGGTTGGCCAGTGTCTCCGCCATCGCGCCGTTGCCGAGCTTGCAGGCGTTGCACTGCCCGCAGGACTCGACCGAGAGGAAGTTCACGAGCACGCTCAGCACGTCCAGGATGGAGCGGTCCCGGTTGTAGACGATGAACCCGCCCGAACCCATGCCCACGCCGGCGTCGCTCATCGCGTCGAAGCACAGCGGGGTGTCCAGGTGTTCCTCCAGGATGACCGCGTTCGAGACACCGCTGTAGACCGCCTTGATGTCGGTGGCGCCCGCGATGTCCTCGAGCAGCACACGCAACGGGGTGCCGAGCGCGAGTTCGTAGACCCCCGGGTTCGGGACGTCACCGACCACCGTGAACACCATCGTGCCGGGCGACGCCTCGGTCCCGGCCTCGCGGAACCAGTCGGCACCGTTGGCCAGGATCCGTGCGACGTGGCTGAAGGTCTCGACGTTGTTGACGATCGTCGGGTTCGGGGTGGCGGTGGTGGCGTTCAGCCCGGCTTCGAACGGCCGGACCAGTCGCGGCATGGGCAGCTTGCCCTCGATGACCTCGAGCATGCCGGTCTCCTCACCGAACAGGTAGAGGTCCGGGCCGGGGACGATGGCGATCCGGTCGGCCCCGAACCACCCGGCGGCGACGATCTCGTCCAGTGCGTGCTGCAGGCGCTCGAGCGGGCGGGTGAAGCTCGCCTTGATCCCGATGTGGGCAGCGTCGGCGCCGGACGCGTGCAGGGCGATGCAGATGCCCTCGAGGAACGCGTAGGGCTGCTGCTCGATGAGGGTACGGTCCTTGTAGGTGCCGGGCTCACCCTCGGCGGCGTTGGCCACGATGCTGAGTCGGCCGCCGGCGTGTTCCGCGGTCTCCCGGACGCCGCGCCACTTGGTCGCGGTGGGGAAGCCCGCGCCGCCGCGGCCGCGTAGCCCGGCGGCGTCCACCTCTGCGGTGACCTCGTCGGGGGTCAGGGACCGGGCGCGTTCGAGGCCGGTGCCACCACCTGCCTCGAGGTGCTGCTCCAGGGACGTGACGGGGGTCGCGGGCAGCAGGCGGTCGGTGTCGTCACGCACGGACGCTCCTCACGGTGGTTGGGTCGGTGGGTCAGTAGGGGTTGGCGCGGTCCGCGAGGTCGGGATGGAGCTCGTCGGCCCGGTCGGCGGGGAAGGAGATCGTGTCCGGGTTCCCGTCGGAGACGTAGGGGCTCCAGCTGCCTCCGTCCTCCATCTGCGCGAGCCACCAGGTGGACCCGAACTCGAAGTCCGGGTCCGGGTGGGTCTGGATCCGGGCGACGCCGGCGCCGTCGAACTCCGCATGGAACGGTGAGGTCGCCGGGGTGTAGCCGACCTGCAGGACCGCTTCGTGTTCGTAGTCGACGCCGTCGGCGCTCCCGTGCACCGCCAACTCCGAATCCTCCGGGTAGATGCCGAGCGGCAGCGACAGGGTCGTCACCTCGGCGTCGGGAACGATGTCGCGGATCTCGGCGACGGGCTGCGCCAGCTCCGACTGCACCCCGGAGGCATCCAGGGACCGGAGGTTGGCGTGCGTGTGGCTGTGATTCCCGATCTCCATCCCGAGGTCGTCGAGAGCCGCAAGGATGTCGGGACCGTCCGTCCCGCCGCCGAAGAGCGAGCTCGTGATCACGTACAGCGACGCGACCGGCTCGATGTGTTCGTAGTCGGCGGCGACGTCGATCAGGATCCCCATCGAGGTGTCGGCGGCCATCTCGCCGTCCTCGTCCAGGTACGCCTGGCTCCGGGTCGAGTCGTCGAAGGTCAGCACGACCGGGCGGTACCCGGCTGGGACGTCGATCTCGCCCCGGGCGAAGGCGGCGGCGGTGATCGGGACGTAATCGTTGTCGAAGAGCCACTCGAGCTCCGCACGGAACTCCTCGGGGCTCATGTCCCAGGCGCTGCCACCGCCGTCGCGCAGCTGGTGGTACATCAGGACCGGCACGACTCCCAGCTCGTCGGCGCCGACCTCAGCCGGATCGACGTCCGGCTCCTGCGGTTCGTCCGGCTCCGGTTCGTCCGGCTCGGGCTCCTCGGCCTCCGACCCGTCGGGTTCAGCCTCGTCGTCGGCTGCAGCGATGTCATCCTCCGTCTCGTCCGGCTCCTCCCCCGATGGCGGTGGATCCTCGACCTCGGGGTCGTCGCTGGAGGCACAAGCGGTCAGGACGAGCGCCAGGGTGGTGATCAGCGCCGCCAGGACGACAGCGCGCCGGTGTGAGCGATGGGCGGGCATGGCACTCCAGGAGGCACAAGAGGGACGGGGGACGAGCGGGCAGTGACCGGGGACGACGCCACGGTCCCCTGACGGTACCTTCACCCGCTCGGACGAGACCGCGTGACCCTGCCCTTCCGGGCGCCGGCCACTGGGGCGTTCGGCCGGAACAGGCGGGCTGCGCACGAGCGCGCGACCGCAGGACAACACAACCTACGGGTGGACGGGGCATGTCGACGATGCCGCCGGCCGGCCCAACGAACCCACTGGCAGGTGGCCCTGTGCATCGGTCCCTTCGCAAACCCCGACCCGGTCTCCGCTCCACGGGCACCCACGCCATCGTGTCGCTGGCGCTCGCCACGGCGCTCCTGGCCGCGTGCTCCTCTGGCGGTGACGGCGCGGGTGGCGCCAATGAGGACGGCACGGTCGAAGCCGGACCGGGCCGGACGCTCAGCTTCGACGGCCCCGACGCCGAACTCCTGAACGCCGACGAGCTGGCAACTGCCGTGTTCGAGGTGACCGCGATCGGCGACGAGCCCCACCTCGACGACATCCGGATCGAACTCTCCGCGCAGGGTGACGTCGAACCGGCCGCGTCCCAGACCGCGCAGGCGGGCGAGACCAGCCTCCTGCTCGAACCCGGCGACCTGGCGGATGGCGACTACGTCGTCGCGGTGTTGCAGCTGTCCGAGCAGGCCCTGGCCGCCGAGGACGCGGACGGCACGAACGACACCGACGACGCGAACGACACCGACGGCGCGGACGACACCGACGAGCCCGCACCGGAGCCCGAGGTCCTGCACGAGTGGGCCTTCGAGGTCGACGCGACCCCACCGGAGATCGAGATCACCGCGCCCGTCGGCGCAGTCGTCGCCGGCGAGGCCGTCACCATCGCCGGCACGTCCGAACCCGGCGCGACCGTCGAGGTCGACGGCACATCGACGACCGTGGACGACGACGGCAGCTTCGAGGTGGAGCTCGACGCCGTTACCGACGGCACCCTGACGATCCTGGCCACAGACCGGGCGGGCAACGTCTCCGACGACGATCTGCGCCTGGTGACCGTGCCCTCTCGCGCGACCGTCGATGAGATGCGCTCCGTGCACGTGTCGTTCTGCGGCTGGGTCTCGCCATCGCTGAAGGACCCGGTGATGGCCGACATCGAGGCCGGCCGGATCAACGCGATCCAGCTCGACCTGAAGGACGAGACGGGCAAGGTCGGTTTCGCGACCGAGAACGAGCTCGCCGCGCGCATCGGCGCCGACACCCCGGACTGCCGCATCGACCTCGAGGCAGCTGTCGCCGAGCTCCACGCGCTGGGCGTCCCGGTCATCGGGCGTATCGTCGCCTTCGCCGATCCGGTGATGGCACCCTGGGCCTGGGCGAACGACGAGCGCGACCTCGCCATCCAGGAACCCGACGGCAACGCGATCTACACCGGCCGGTACGCCGGCTTCGCCAACTTCGCCAACCCCGAGGTGCAGGAGTACAACATCGCCATCGCGGAGGAGGCCGCCGTCATGGGCGTCGACCACATCCTCTGGGACTACCTGCGCAAGCCGGATGGCTCGATCGACAACATGCTGATCCCGGGGCTCGAGGGCAGCGTCGAGGACGAGATCTACGAGTTCACGCGCCGCGCTGACGAACGCCTGGCTCCCTACGGCATCGAACACGGCGCGTCGCTGTACGGCGTCTCGGCCGACCGGCCCGGCGATGTGGGACAGGACGTCGAGCGGCTCGCCGACGTGCTGGACTACGTGGCACCGATGATCTACCCGAGCCACTGGGGCCCCGGCGAGTACGGCGTCGCCAACCCGCTGATGCAGCCCTACGACATCGTGACGGAGACGCTCGTCGTGTGGCTGGAGGCCACCGACGGCAAGCGCGCACGCGTGGCCCCGTGGCTGGAGGACTCGAACTGGCCCATCCGGTTGGGCTTCCCCGATCGCGCCCGCTACGTGCGCGAGCAGATCCAGGCGACCTACGACGCCGGCATCGACGAATGGCTGCTGTGGGACTCCTCGGTGCGCTATACAACGGAGGCCATGCTCGCACCGCCGGAACGGGAGAGCCCGGACGACAGTTCGGATGACGAGCCGGACGATGATGCAGGTGACGACGAGGACAGCGACTCGTAGCCCGCAGCAGGGACAGCCGCTGAACCACCGCCGGTTGCTCTCACCATCGCCGACAGGGAGGCCCCCAGATGCCATTCGCGGACGTCAACGGCCAGCGCTTGTACTACGAGGACTCGGGCGGTGACGGCCCACCGGTGCTGTTGAGCCACGGCTTCCTGATGGACCACGACATGTTCGTCCCTCAGGTCGCCGACCTGTCCGACGTCTACCGGGTCATCACCTGGGACGAGCGTGGCTTCGGCGCCACGGAGTTCGACGGCCAGCCGTTCACCTACTGGGACTCGGCGCGGGACGCGTTCGGCCTGCTCGACCACCTCGGCATCGAACGTGCCGTCTTCGGGGGTATGTCCCAGGGCGGCTACCTGTCCCTGCGCGCCGCGCTCCTGCACCCCGACCGCGTCCGCGCCCTGATCCTGATCGACACCCAGGCACCGCCCGAAACTCCCGACAAGATCGAGGAGTACCGGGTCATGGTCGATACCTGGGTCACCAACGGCTACCTCGAGGAACTGGCAGCGGTCGTGGCCGGTCTGATCATCGGCGACCCCGACATCGAGCCCCACTGGAAGGCGAAGTGGCAGTCCTGGGATCCCTCGCGGTTGGAAGCAGCCGGCGGTGCCCTGCTCGACCGCGATGACATCTCCGACCGCCTCCCGGAGTTGGCCATGCCGGTCCTGCTGCTGCACGGCACGCAGGACAGCGCGATCCCCGTGTCCCGCGCCCACGAGATCTGCGAGGCCGTCGACGACTGCCGCGGGGTCGTCGAGGTCGAGGGCGCGAGCCACGCCTCCAACCTCACCCACCCCGACCTCGTCAACCCACCGATCCGCGACTTCCTCGAAGGCCTCCCCGCCTGAACCACCGTCGGGGAGGTCGGCTGACCCCAACGTCGGGCAGGCCGGATCTGCGTCACCTGTCGACGCACATCTGCACGGACCAGCGCACCAGGGCACGCCACCGGCCGGATCTGCGTCACCTGTCGACGCACATCCGACCGCGGGTCAACGGGCGCGCAGG
>SLHP01000021.1 GCA_007136095.1 Nitriliruptoraceae bacterium | reverse complement strand
CCGGAGATCGGCGAGTTCCGCGAGACGATCAACCTCCAGGGCGCCACCGGCGAGTTGACGCTGGAGGTCTTCTGGATGGACGCCAAAGACGGTTCCGAGCGTGACGTGCAGAAGCGCACCTTCACCGCGACCGGCTGATGTCCGTCACATGCGGAAGACGCCCCAGTCGGGGCGGGCGTAGGGGGCGTTGAGGGCGGCCTCCAACCCCAGTGCGAGGACCTGGCGGGTCTCGGTCGGGTCGATGATGCCGTCGTCCCACAGCCGCGCGGTGGCGTGGTACGGCGAGCCCTGCGCCTCGTAGGTGTCGCGGATCGGGTCCTTGAAGGCCTGCTCGTCCGCCGCCGACCACTCCTCGCCGGCGGCCTCCATGCCGTCGCGCCTGACGGTTGCGAGCACCGCGGCGGCCTGCTCGCCGCCCATCACGCTGATCCGCGCGTTGGGCCACATCCACAGCAGCCGCGGCGAGTAGGCCCGCCCACACATCGCGTAGTTGCCGGCCCCGAACGACCCGCCGATGACCACGGTCAGCTTGGGCACCGTCGAGCAGGCCACCGCGGTGACCATCTTGGCGCCGTCCTTGGCGATCCCGCCGGCCTCGTACTCGCGGCCGACCATGAACCCGGAGATGTTCTGCAGGAACACCAACGGGATCCCGCGCTGGTTGCACAGTTCGATGAAGTGCGCGCCCTTCTGCGCCGACTCGGAGAACAGGATCCCGTTGTTCGCGATGATCCCGACCGGGATGCCCTCGATCCGGGCGAACCCGCACACCAGGGTCTCGCCGTACAGCGCCTTGAACTCGTGGAACCGCGAGCCGTCCACGACCCGGGCGATCACCTCGTGCACGTCGAAGGGCTGGCGCACGTCGGTCGGAACGATCCCATACAGCTCCGCCGGGTCGTGGGCGGGGGGTTCGGGCTCGGCGAGATCGAGGTCCGCCGCAGCTACCTCGAGGTTGCTGGTGCCTGCCCATCCCAGGTTCGCGACGGCGTCCCGGGCCAGGGCCAGCGCATGCCGGTCGTCGACGGCGAGGTGGTCGACCACGCCGGATTCGCGGGCGTGCAGGTCGCCGCCACCGAGCTCCTCGGCGGTGACCTCCTCGCCGGTTGCGGCCTTCACCAGGGGCGGGCCGCCGAGGAAGATCGTGCCCTGGTCCTTGACGATGATCGATTCGTCGGACATGGCCGGGACGTAGGCGCCGCCGGCCGTGCAGGAGCCCATGACCACGGCGATCTGCGGGATGCCGGCGCCCGACAGGGTGGCCTGGTTGTAGAAGATACGTCCGAAGTGCTCACGATCGGGGAATACGTCCTCCTGCAGGGGCAGGAACGCGCCACCCGAGTCCACCAGGTAGATGCATGGCAGGTGGTTCTCGCGGGCGATCTCCTGGGCACGCAGGTGCTTCTTGACCGTGAGCGGGTAGTAGGTGCCGCCCTTGACCGTGGCGTCGTTGGCGACGATCACGCAGGTGACACCCGAAACCTTGCCGATCGCGGTGATGATGCCCGCGCCGGGTGCGTCGCCGTCGTACATCTCGAAGGCCGCCAGTGGGGACAGCTCGAGCAGCGCGGTGCCCGGATCGATCAGTGCCTCGACGCGGTCGCGGGGCAGCAGCTTGCCGCGGGCCACGTGCCGGTCACGCGACCGATCCGAGCCGCCCCGTGCCGCCGTCGCCAGCCGCTCACGTAGCTCCTCGGCGAGCGCGCGGTGGTGGGCCTCGTTCGCCCGGAACCGCTCCGAGGCCGGATCGATGGTGCTGCGCAGGGTCTCCATGGAGGGCACTCTAGAGCTCAGGAGCTCACGGGCGTGCCTTCGTCGACATCGTCGACGTCCGCGTCGGGAAGCTGATCGTGCGGCAACGGCTTGAGCTTCGAACGGTTCCGGCGTCGCCGACGTGCGGGCACCAGGTCGCGCATGGCCTCCAGTTGCCCGAAGCAGAGCAACCGGTCCTCGGCCTCCAGCACCCGGCTGCCCTTGGGGTTGGGGATCACCTTCGTCCCACGGGTCACGGTCAGGACCTGCAGGTCGCGTTCGCGCAGACCGGAGTTGGCGATCGTCTTGCCGACGAGGTCTGAACCGTCGCGGACCAGGAGTTCCGCGACCCCGTAGCCCGTGCTGACGGTGAGGCGTTGGCGGACGTCCAGTTCGGGGAAGTCGACCTGGTTGGCGACGTAGTCGATGATCGCGCCGGCGATGTCCAGGTCGGTGGCGGTCTCGATGCCCTGCAGGCCGGGGGAGGAGTTGACCTCCATCACCAGTGGTCCCTCGTCGCCTTCGAGCATGTCGACGCCGGCGACCTTCAGGCCCATGATCTGCGCGGCCTTGACCGCGGTCTCGCGCGCTTCCTCGTCGAGTTCGACGACCTGGGTGCTGCCGCCACGGTGCACGTTGGATCGGAACTCGTCACCCACGGCGGTGCGGCGCATGGCCGCGACGACCCGGTCGCCGATCACCAAGGCCCGGATGTCGCGGCCCCTGCTCTCCGCGACGAAGCGTTGGATCAGGACGTTCTGCCGGGTGCTCTGCAGCGTCTCGATGACGGCTTCGGCGACCTTCTTGTCCGGAGCCAGGATGACCCCGATGCCCTGGGTGCCCTCGAGCAGCTTGATGACGACGGGCGCGCCACCCACCCGATCGATCGCCGGGAGGACGTCCTTGCGGTCCCGCACGAACGTCGTCGCCGGGATCCCGACGTCGTGACGCGACAGGATCTGGATCGACCGAAGCTTGTCACGGGAGTTGGCGATGCCGGCGGCCGTGGTGGGCGTGTAGACGTCCATCTGTTCGAACTGGCGGACCACCGCCATGCCGAAGAAGGTGATCGAGGCCCCGATGCGGGGCAGGATCGCGTCGTAGTGGGACAGCTGCTTGCCCCGGTACTGCAGGTCGGGGTCGTCGTCCGACAGGTCGATCGCGAACCGCAGCGTGTTGAGTACGCGTGCGGTGTGTCCACGGTCCTCCGCGGCGGCCTTGAGCCGCATCGTGCTGTAGCTGTTCGGCGCACGGGAGAGGATGCCGAGTTTCATGCCGGGTCCTTGGTCGGTGCCGGGACGGGGATGGAGCGCGGTGTGGGTATCAGCCGGTCAGCCGGTCCTTGACGAGGTTCGATACGCGGGAGCCGTCCGCGCGCCCCTGGACTGCGGCCATGGCGGTCTTCATGACCTGGCCCATCTGCTGGGGACCTTCGGCTCCGACCTCGGCGATGGCGGCGTCGACGATCGTGGCCAGTTCCTCGTCGGTCAGCTGGGCCGGGAGGTAGGTCTCGTAGATCTCGGCCTCGGCGGCCTCCGAAGCGGCCGACTCGGCCCGCCCCGCGTCCTTGAAGGCCGTGGCTGCCTCGCGGCGGCGCTTGACCTCGCTGGCGAGGACCTGCTGGACGACGTCGTCGTCCAGGCGCCCCTGTGGACTCAGGCCATCTGCGGTGGCGCGGTTCTTGAGCGCGGAGATCGCCATGCGGAGGGCGGAGGTGCGCTGCTTGTCACGTGCTTTCATCGCCGTGCGCAGGTCGGCTTCGATCTGATCATGCAGGCTCATGGACGACCTCGTCGCGGTCGGGGGAAGGCGTGGGACCAGGCTAGTAGGGCTCATGCGACCCATCGGGCCGCACACGCTGACGGGCCCTCCCGTGTGGGAGGGCCCGTCACCGATCTCGTGCGGTTGCGTCGGTGCGGTCTACGTGACCGCGTCGGTGATCTCGTCCGCGGACTTCCGAACGGACGTGGCCGCCGCCTTGGTCTGCGTGCGCGTGTTGCCGGCCTGTTCGCGGCTGGCCTCGACGGCAGCCTCGGGGGCCTTGCTGGCGGCCGTGACGGCGCCCTTGGCCTGCGAGCGGGCGACATCGATCTGCTTCTTGCCGGCCTCGACGGCGACGTCGGCGGTCTTGGTGGCCGAGGTCACGGCTGCCTTGACCTGCGAGCGGCTGGTGCTGGTGCGGTCGAGGATCGTGGCGACGCGTTCGTCCTTGCGGACGCGTTCGGCGACCTTGCGGCCTTCCTTGGCCTTGGCGTCGAACCGCTTCTCGAACGAGGCGACCAGGCGGTCGGCGTCCTTGGAGACCCGGGTCCGCAGTTCGGTCAGCTGCGACTCGACCTTGGTCGGCGTCTCCGACCGGAGGGTCTTCGCGCGCTTCGGTGCATCCTTGGCCGCGTCGTTCACGTTCTTCCAGGCGCTCTCGGCCCGGGTCGGGAGGTCCTTGGCGAGGTCGATCACGTCGCCGATCACGCCGGTCACCGCGTAGCCGGCGTCTTCGATGACGACGCGCGGTTCGCGCTCCAGTAGGGGCGTGCGCTTGGGTGCCGCCTTGGTGGCCTTCCTCGCAGCCGGCTTCTTCGCGGTCGAGGTCGTCGACTTCTTGGCGGCCGGCTTCTTGGCCGTCGTGGCCTTCTTCGCGGCGGTCTGCTTGGTGGCGGTTGCCATCGTGGTGCCTTTCGGGTGGTGGGGGTGGCCTGGGCGCGGCGTCGGTTCTCGATCTGCCGCGGTTCCTGCAGCCGGGGAGGGGGACGAAGCGGGAGCCGAACGAGGCTCGTGGGAACCCCGCGGAGTCTCCGTCCCCCTGCCGGGCCGCAGGGCTCTGTCTCGGTGCTTCACCGTGCCTGGCTTCACCGTGCCTGGCTTCACCGTGCTTGCTCCTGTGCTTGCTAGCGTACGCACAAAGTGCGCACAGATGCAAGCGCTAGCCCGAGCAAGCACCTGCTATGTGCGCTCATCGCACGTTGTGCCGGTCGTGCGGCCCGCAACGCGTGCTATCGCTCGCGAACATCGCCGATCGAGCGCTTGCCGGAGAGAGCGTCAGCCGTCGGCGTGACGGATGTGGAGCTCGATCTCCGCGGCGAGGAGCTGGCGGACCGGTCCCATCCGCAGGTCGAAGACCCGCTCGGCGAGTGGCGCCAGCTGCCCCCACCAGTCGGGCCGCTCCTGACGCAGCGGCATGGGTACCAGGATGTCGACCGTCGGTCCGATCGGGCGATGTTCGGCGGCGACGCCGACGAGGCGGTAGCCGCGCCCCACCAGTTCATCGACCGGGACGGGCAACAGATCGGATCGTCCGACGGTGACCGTCAGGGTCAGATCGCCCGGCACGACGGGCAACTGCGAGACCCAGGACCGGTCGGGAGCCCGCAGGCGCACGATGACCGCCCCATCGGCGGGGATCGACGTCATCGTGGTCACGTCACCACCTCGGGGATTTCGTGGGCCGATCGGGGAGCGGGCATCCTCGCAGGGTGGTCGTCGGGAGTCACGCACCCGACGCGGAGGGCCCGCTCCGAGGCCAGGATCGGGGCGGACCCCGGTGCGGCCTACCATCGGGACCCACATCACCCGGCCGTCGAGGGCGATCCCGATGTCAGCTTCCGAAGGCACACCATCCCGTTCGTCGACGTTCGGCGTCCTCGGGGCCAGTGGCTATACGGGACGGCTGGTCGTCGCCGAGGGCTTGCGTCGGGGCCACCGGGTCGTCGCGCTCGGTCGCGACCCGGGGCGGGTCCGGTCCCGGTTGGAGGCCGACGGCATCGATGTGGACCGGGATCTCGTCGAGATCCGGACAGCGGATGTCGGTGATCCCCAAGGTCTCCGGGGCGCGCTCGAGGGCCTCGAGGTCCTGCTCACCACCGTGGGGCCCTTCGACCAACTCGGACGGGACGTCCTCGACGCGGCGATCGACACCGGTACGCACTACGTCGATGTCACGGGTGAACAACACTTCATCCGGTGGGCCTACGACGAACGTGACGCTGCCGCCCGGGCGGCCGGGATCAGCGCCGTTCCCGCTGCGGGGTTCGACTTCCTTCCCGGCGATCTGCTGGCCGGGCTGGCGGGCGACGTCGTCGCCGACCCGTCCGAGATCCACGTTGCCTACATCGTGCCGAGCAGCGGCGGACTGTTGCGTGTGACCTCCGCAGGGACCCGGCGAACGGCCGCCACGATGCTGGATCGGCCGGGCGTCGCGCTCGATCGGGGGGTACTGGTCGAGGAAGGGCTCGCCGAGGCGCGACGGTTGGCCTGGTTCCCGCGCCCGGTCGGGCCGCACCACGCGGCCGGGATCCCCGGCGGTGAGGCCATCAGCGTGCCGCGTCACGTGCCCGGCGTCCGGTCCGTGCGCACCTACCTCGCCATCCCCAGCTGGAAGGCGGAGGCGATCCAGGTGGTCGGTTCCGCGGCGCGGTGGGGGCCCCTGCGGCGACGGATCACGGCCGTGCTGGAGCGGGGGTCCGGTGGGCCGTCGGAAGAGCGTCGCCGAGCCACCCGTTGGGGGTGTGTCGCCGAGGCCAGGGGAGCGGACGGGGTCGCGCGGGCGTGGGCCTACGGGCACGACCTCTACGGGCTGACGGCCACGGCCATGGTGGTCGTCGGCGAGGCACTGCTCGGCGGCGGTGTCGCGGCCGGTGTCATCCCGCCGGCGTCTGTGGCACCACCGGGGGAACTCCTGGATCGGATCGCCGCGCGCAGCGATCTGCGGTGGTCGGTGGCCCGCCCCGACCCGACGGCGGATCTGCCGCCGGTGGACTGACCGCGGTCCGCTGCGGGCAGGTTTCGAGGATGTCAACAGATGACGGGAGGCCCTCCCGGTGCGCCCCCCGTGTGCGCTACGGTCGGGTATCCGCGAACGATCGGCAGCACCGTGGCAACCTCGTCCGGCCTGATCAAGTCCGTCACCTCGACCGTCGATGAGTACGCACCCGACCTGAAGGACCTCAAGGACCTCGCTGGACGCGTGGACCTCAAGGACCTGCCGGACCTCGATGAGCTCCGCGACCGGGCCGAGGACCTGCGCGATCGCGCGGAGGACGTCTCGACGGCGGTCCGCGACGGGGTCGACGACCTCGGTCCGCTGTTGCGGCGGACGGTCATCAACGTGTTGGAGGCCTTCCAAGCCGTCCTGCGGGTCGTGCTGGCCCTGCCCCGGCTGGCGGTCAAACTGCTCGGCCTGCTGCGGGTCGCAGCCGTGCATGCCGAGGACGCGCGTGAACGTGGGCATGAGCTCACCGAACGGGCTCGCGACCGGGCCCGCGCGATCCCGCCGTCCCGGCGCGGTCGCTGGGCCAACCGGGCGCGGACCGTCGGGCTGTTCGGCGGCGGTTTCGCCGCCGGTGCCGCCGTCGGGTGGCTGCTCGCCAGCCGCCGGGCGCCGGAGTACCTCCAGGACTCCCCGGTCGTCCTGCAGCCCGTCGGTGACGACGTTGACGCCGACGAGGGTGACGCCGCGGACGGGCCGGAAGCAGGAACCGGCGCGTGACCGACTCGCTGCTCGCGACCGACGAGCAGCTCACCGGTGAGGTGGTCGGCGTGCGGTACGCCGACCCGGACAGCGGGTTCGGGGTCATCGAGCTCGAGCCCGAGGATGGTGGGGACGGCGCCCGGTGCAGCGGGCCGTTGGCCAGCGTGGTCGAGGGCCAGACGATCACCGTCGTCGGGCGCTGGAACGACCACCCGACCTACGGGACCACCTTCGAGGCGATCCTGTACGAACAGGCCACGCCGACGACCGTCGCCGGTCTGCGGAGCTTCCTCGCCTCCGAGCGGTTCGCCGACGTCCCGACGAAGAGCATCACCCGCGTACTGACCACCTTCGGCCGCCAGGCCGGCCAGGTCATCGAACACGAACCGGACCGCCTCGCGGAGGGCGCCGGGATCCCGTCGGAGGATGCGCAACAGCTCCACCGCGCCTGGTGCGAAGGACTGTCGCTGGCCGAACTCGTGCGCCTCGTCGAACCGTGCAAGTGGCCGATGGATGTCGTGCGTGCCGTCCACGCCCGGTTCGGCGCAGACGCACCGGACGTGGCACGCCGCGATCCGTACGCGCTGCTGGCGGCGGACCGCGTCCGGTTCGCGCAGGTCGATCGGCTGGCCACACAGCTCGGCATCGAGCCCACCGACCAGCGACGGTTGGCAGCCGGAGCCCGCGCCGCCGTTGCCAGCGCGAGGCGCTCGGACGGCCATCAGCACCTGCTGCGCGACGTGTGCGCCACCGCGGCCCAGCAGGTGTTGGGTGTCGATCGCGTGCTCGCCGACGACGGCGTCGCCGCGGCGATCGCGGACGGGTCGCTCGAGGAGGAGTTCGTCGACGGCGAACCCGTCATCTCCACGCCGGAGGCCCTGCAGGTCGAGCGTGATCTCGCCGCCGGCATCGTGCGGCTGTTCTCAGCCGAGCGATCCCGCCTGACCCCCTTCGCAGCGGACCTCGACCCGTCCAGCGAGCTGACCGACGGCCAGGCGCAGGCTGTTCGCCGCGCGTTCGAGCACCCGGTGTCGGTCCTGACCGGTGGACCCGGAACCGGCAAGACCCGGACGGTGCAGGAGGTGGTGCGTGCGGCCGAGGGCGCGGGGTTGGAGGTCGCCCTGTGCGCCCCGACCGGGCGTGCCGCCAAGCGGATCGAGGAACTGGTCGG
>SLHP01000081.1 GCA_007136095.1 Nitriliruptoraceae bacterium | reverse complement strand
GGCGACGACCTCGAAGCCCTCCTCCTCCAGCATCTCCTTGAGATCGAGTCGGATGAGCGCCTCGTCCTCAGCGATGAGGACACGAGTGGGGCGATCCGCGGTCTCGCCCGCGGTGTCGGCGATGGGGTCGGTCGGCGTATCGGTCACTGGTCTGATCCCTCTGGCCGGCGCGTCGTGTCCAGCTCCTGGAGTTGTTCCAGCAGCCGATCCCGCTCCGCGAGCAGTTCGTCGGACTCGCGACGGGCGTCGTCGAGCAGTGCCCGGTGACGGTCCCGGTCGGTGCGCGCCTCGCGCCACTCACGGTCGGCGAGCGGGGTCTGTGACACCAGCTTGCGCGTCTCAGCGTCGGCGGCCACCTCGTCGAGGTGGGCCACCTGCTCGGCGAGCACGCGCTCCGTCGCGCGGACCCGCTTGAGCTGTTCCTGGAGTCGCAGGAGGCGTTCGTGCACCCGGTTGGCGCTACGTAGGGAAGGCGTGGTCACTCCGGTCGTCGGGCGGAACTTCTTGAGGTCGGCAGGGCCGGCCGGGGGCGTCTCGGGTTCGCGGGTCCGGCCGTCTTCACGAACGGACACGCAGGGTTACGAGCCGACCGGGTGTCGGTCGGAGCTCGGAAACTAGCGGCGCAGCAACAACGCGGCCAACATCCACACTGCGCACCGAAGGGTGCACAGCGCAGTACCCCCGGTGGGACTCGAACCCACAAGCCCTTCCGGGCAGACGGTTTTGAGCCGTCCCTGTCTGCCAATTCCAGCACGGGGGCTCGACGAGAGACGCTCTCGCCAGCGGCGCGAGCCTATCCCCTCCCGATGTTCCGGCCACAGTAGGTGGGGGTCTGGGCATGGCAGTTGGGACACAACAGGCGGAGGTTCCTGAGGACCTGGTTCCGCGGATCCCCGTCGATGTGATCGAGTTGCAGAGGCGCGGGCTCACCCCTCCACGTGTCGAAGTCCGCAGATCGCGCAGCGTTCGTCGAGGAGCCCCGCAGCAACCAGTCGCTTCCGCAGCCGAACCGAACCGCCCCGGTAGGTCGATCCCGGGACGAGCACCTGCTCGAGTGGCACCGACCTGCGGACCTGCGAGACACCCCGCGACCATGCCTGGCCGAGAAGGCTGCCGTCGTCGAGATCGAGTGCCTGGATGCGTTCACGGACCCGTCGATGAACGGTCCCGTTCGTGGGGTCGAGGCCAAGGCACCGAACAACCTCGGCGATCGACCGCGCCCCCGCCAGGGCTGTGCGCAGGGCCTCGTCGTCGATCTGCACGCGCGTGCGTCGGGCGCGAGCGCGACCTGGTCGCCAGGCGCCCTGCCCCCAGTGCGACGTGTCGAGACCCAACCGCTCGATGTGATCCTGCATCCTGCGCCAGGCGCTGCCACCGACCGAGAGCTCGAGGTACCCGAACACTCCGTGGAGGTTGCGTGCGGATCGCACCGCCTCACGCAACTGCTGGTCGGTCCACGTCCGTGGCGCGCCGCCGGGTGCCGGCAGATGGTCGATGTCCAAAGCGAGGATCTGACAGCGTTCGCGCACTGAACGAAGGTTGCCGCCGCTGGTCCCGAGCTCCAGGCGGCGACAGACATCGCTCCACGACGTGGCGTCGTGCAGGGCGTCGCGGAGGTCGTCGTCGGTCCACGTTCGTGGGCGTCCCATGTCGGTCCTGTCTGTGACCCAGCCGCCGCGTTCGGCGGTCGGAACGGATCACCACCACCCACCGGTGCCGCCGGTGGAACGGCCGCCCCGACCGTCAACTCGGAGTATGACCGGCACCTGCGACATCCGGTCGCTGTCGGAGATCGCTCGCGGGCTGGCGATCGGCCCGTTAGTCTGTCGGGCAACGAACCACCGCACGTACGTGCTCCGCCAGCCTCCCGCCGGCCATCTCGGCCGGCGCTCGACGTTTGTGGGGCGCCCGAAACCTCACCCGTCCCCTCGTAGGAGCAGGCGCCCTTGGCGTTCCTCGAGTATCTCTCGAGTCCATCCGTCCAACGCACCATCCTGGTCCAGTCGCTCGAACACATCCGGATCGTCGGCTACGCGATGCTGTTCGCGATCATCATCGGCCTGTTCCTCGGCATCGCAGCCCACCGCTTCCCGCCGTTCCGAGGCCCGATCCTCAGCGTCACCTCGACGTTCCTGACCATCCCGTCGCTCGCGCTGTTCGCCCTGATGATCCCGATCGTGGGGATCGGCGACCGTGGCCCCATCGTTGCCCTCACCCTCTACGCACTGCTCGCGATCGTGCGCAACACGGTCTCCGGGCTGTTCTCGGTCGACAACGCCGTGGTGGAGTCGGCTGCCGGCATGGGCATGAGCAAGACGATGCGGCTGTGGCGTATCGAACTCCCGAACGCGTGGCCGGTGATGCTGGCTGGGATCCGCGTCTCCACCCTGCTGACCGTCGGCATCGCCGCGATCGCTGCGCTCGTCGGGGGGAGCGGCCTCGGACAGCTGATCTTCAGTGGCATCCGCCGCATCGGATCCCCGGGCGCCCTGAACGCCCTGCTGGGTGGGACCCTGGCCATCGTGGTCCTGGCCATGCTCTTCGACCTGCTGTACCTGGCCATCGGCCGACTGACGATCCCTCGAGGCATCCGTGACTGACCAGACGAACGACGCCAAGCAGTACGACAAGGAGACCGCGATCGGGGGCGACGCGCAGGTCGGCGAGACGATGATCGAGCTCCGTGAGCTCACGAAGCGCTACCCCGGCGAGGAGACACCCGCGGTCGACCGTGTGTCGATGGAGATCCCGAAGGGCGAGATCGTCGTGTTCGTCGGCCCCTCGGGCTGTGGCAAGACGACCACACTCAAGATGATCAACCGGATCATCGAACCGACCAGCGGCAGCATCATCATCGACGGTGAGGACGTCACCAACATCGATCCGAACCACCTGCGCCGCCGCATCGGCTACGTGATCCAACAGATCGGGCTGTTCCCGCACATCACCATCGAGGGCAACGTCGGCACTGTGCCGCGGCTGCTCGGTTGGGACAAGGACCGTACGAACGCCCGGATCGACGAGCTGCTCGATATCGTCGGCCTGGATCCATCGGTCTACCGCTCGCGCTACCCCAAGGAACTCTCCGGTGGTCAGCGGCAGCGCGTCGGCGTCGCCCGGGCGCTGGCGGCCGATCCACCGGTTCTGCTGATGGACGAACCCTTCGGTGCCATCGACCCGATCACGCGCACCCGGCTGCAGAACGAGTTCCTGCGCCTGCAGGAGGAACTGCAGAAGACCATCGCCTTCGTCACGCACGACATCGACGAGGCCATCAAGATGGGCGACCGGATCGCGATCCTGAAGGAACAGTCGCACATCGCCCAGTTCGCGACACCCGAGGAGATCCTCACCAACCCGGCGGACGAGTTCGTCGAGGACTTCGTCGGCACCGGTGCGACCCTGAAGCGTCTGAAGCTCACGCGGGTCCGGGACATCGAGGTCGTCGATGACGCGCTGATCGGCCGGCTCGACGAGCCGCGCGAGGACCTGCAGAAGCGGCTCAACGAGTCCGAGTGGACCGCGATGCTGTTGCTCGACAAGGACAACAAGCCCGCGCGCTGGCTGCGAGCTCCCGATTTCCGCCATGACCGTCCAGCCGCCGAACTCGGCCTGCCGGCTCGGGCGATGGTGGAGAAGCAGGCGACCCTGTCCGATGCCCTCGAGGAGATGCTCGTCGGTTCGGCCGGTGTCGCGATCGTCGTCGATGGTCGCGGCGCCTTCGAGGGCATCCTCGACGTCGACAGCATCATCACGTCCATCCAGACGATGCGGGATGCCGATGCCGAGTTCTACCGCGCGGCCAAGTTGATCGACCCGGCCGATGAGGTCGCGTGATGTCGACGACCCTCACCCCTCCTGAGGCGGATGTCGGTGCACGTGACCGGGCCATCGCCGAGGACAAGGCGGCCGACAGTCGCGCAAAGCGGGCCAAGCTCGTCCATTACTACGGGATGCCGCTGTTCCTCCTGGTCGTCACCATCGCGCTGCTGCTCTACATCCAGGGCAGCGAACTCGACAGCATCGAGACCCGTGCGCTGGCAACCGACGTCCAACTCGACCGTCTGCAGCAGCACCTGCTCCTCACGGGCGTGTCCACCTTCTTCGTGCTCCTGCTGGCGATCCCGTTGGGGATCGCAGCGACACGCCCCCGAGTGCGCAGGTACGCACCGATCGTCATCGGCCTGGGCAACGCCGGGCAGGCGATCCCCTCGCTCGGTGCCCTCGCCCTGCTGTTTTTCCTGTTCCGGACCATCGACTGGCTGCCGAGCACGGGCACCATCCCCGTGGTCGTGTCGCTGATCGCCTACTCGTTCCTACCGATCCTGCGCAACACCATGGTGGGACTCGATCAGGTCGATGCGAACGTCCTGGAAGCCGGACGCGGCATGGGCATGTCCAACCGCCTGGTCCTCCGTCGCCTCGAGCTGCCCCTGGCGGTCCCGGTCATCCTCGCGGGTGTCCGAACCGCGCTCGTGCTCAATGTCGGCACCGCCGCCCTGGCCTTCCTGTTCGGTGGCGGCGGTCTCGGTGAGACGATCCAGGCCGGCTTCCAACTCAATCGGCGCCCGGTCCTGATCTTCGGTGCCGTGTCCGTCGCGATCCTCGCCCTGCTGGTCGACTACCTGGCCGGACTCGTTGAGGAATTCATGACCCCGCGCGGGCTCTGACGACCCCGCCACCGATTTCCATGTGCGCACGGCAGTGGGCACTTCGCAGATGTCTCCCTATCCTGGGAGAACGGCTACGACTCAGGTCGTAGCACTCATCAAGGGGACCCCACCGACGCACCCCACCGTCGAGGTCGATCTGATCGGGGTCTCCGACGTCCACGTCGGCATCCGTCGATGCGGACGCACGCCCTGACCGGGCATCCGCCTGATCACGAGAGCAAGGAACCACGTGAAGAGAGCATCATCTGTCCGATACATCGGTGGCCTCGCGGCCATCGCCCTGGTTGCCAGCGCATGTGGCAACGGCGAAGAGGCCGGCGGCGTCGAGGTCCTCGACACCGGCGTCATCTACAGCGCCACGGCCGACCGTGACCCCTGCAACTTCGGTGAGGTCTTCACCACCGATGGTCGTATCGCCGCGCTCGACCTCGTCGTGCTGGAAGACGACCAGAACTTCTTCCCGCTGTACAACGTCTCGCCGGTCTTCCGCGAGGACATCTACAACGAGTTCGGTGACGCGCTCGAGACGCTGTACGCGCCGATCTCCAACGCGCTCGACGACGACACGATGGCCGGGCTGAACGCCCGCGTCTCGGCCGACGGCGAGCCGGAGGCCGAGGTCGCGATGGACTTCCTCGAGTCCAACGACTTCCTGGCCAGTGGTGACGAGCTCTCCGGTGCTGAGATCACCGTCGGGTCCAAGGACTTCGACGAGCAGCTCGTCCTCGGCGAGATCTCGGTCGCACTGCTCGAGAGCGCCGGCGCAACGGTCAACGACGAGGTCAACCTCGGTGGGACCGATGCGGCACGTTCCGCACTGACCAGCGGTGAGATCGACCACTACTGGGAGTACACCGGGACGGCATGGATCTCCTTCTTCGGTGAGACCGAGCCGATCCCGGACCGTGTCGAGCAGTACGAGGCCGTCGCCGAGCGCGAGGCTGAAGAAGAGGGCCTGATCTGGCTCGAGCCGTCGCAGTTCAACAACACCTACGGCATCGCGATGTCGCAGGAGGCCTACGAGGAGTACGGCACCGACACCATCTCCGAGATGGGCGAGCTCATCGAGACCGACCCGGGCGCTGTGAGCCTGTGCGTCGAGTCCGAGTTCAACGTCCGTGACGATGGCCTGCCGGGCATGGAAGCGCACTATGGCTTCGAGATCCCGCGCGGCTGAGGTCACCAGGTACACCGAGCAGCATCGCGAGCCCCCGCCGATCACGGCGGGGGCTCGCCCCGTTCGGGCTACCGGTTCGCGGCGACGCCCTCGCGCAGTTCACGGACCAGCGCGGCGACCCGGGCGGGCGCCCCGGCGGGGTCGCCATCGGCCGCGGCGCTGACGATCGAGGAACCGACGATCACGCCGTCGGCGTAGGTGGCGACCTCGGCGGCCGATGCCCGGTCCTTCACGCCGATGCCGACCGCGACCGGCAGGTCGGTGCGTGCACGGACCCGCCCGACGAGATCGCGCGTGATGTCACCTGCGATCGATTTCACACCGGTCACACCGAGGAGGCCGGTCGCATAGACCCAACCCGACGAGGCCTGCCCGATGGCGTCGAGCCGTTCGTCACTGGAGATCGAGGATGCGAGGAACACGGTGGCGAGGTCCCGACGTCGCGCCTCGGCGAGCCACGCGTCGGCCTCGGGAACCGGCAGGTCCGGCAGGATCACACCGGCCAGACCAGCGTCGGCCAGCTCGTCCGCGAAGGACGCGTAGCCGCGCGTATCCGCGATGGTGACGTAGGTCATCACCAGTTTGGGAACGTCGAGGTGACCGAGCGAACGGACCAGGTCGAGTTGCTCGCCGACCGACGTCCCGGCATCGAGGACGTGCTGGTTCGCCTGCTGGATGATCGGCCCATCCATCATCGGATCCGAGAACGGGACCCCGATCTCGAGGATGTCGGCACCGGCCTCCACCGCCGCCTCGAAGCAGGCACGCGAGGTGGCCGGGTCCGGGAAGCAGGCCGTGAGGTAGACGATCAGCGCGGCGCGGTCCTCGGCCGCTGCGCGCTCGAACGCGGCTGCGATCTGCTCCGATCCGTTGACCGTGACCGGGGTCATGACCCCGCCCCAGTGTCCTCGCCGAAGGCCTTGGCGACGCCGACGTCCCAGCCGGCGACCTCGACGACCTCGTCGACATCCTTGTCGCCGCGGCCCGACATCGTCAGCACGATCTTGGCACCCTCCCCCAGTTCGTCACAGCCGTGACGCAGCAGCCAGCCGACCGCGTGGGCGGGTTCGAGCGCGGGGATGATGCCCTCGAGCTCGCAGGTCCGGCGGAAGCCGTGCAGCGCGTCCGCGTCGGTCGCGCTCACGTAGATCCCGCGACCGGTCGACGCCAACCAGGCGTGTTCCGGACCGACGCCCGGGTAGTCGAGCCCTGCGGACACGGAGTGCGCGGGCTTGACCTGACCGTCGTCGTTGACCAGCACGATGGAGCGCGACCCGTGCAACACGGCCTCGCGGCCCTCACTGATCGTCGCGGCCGAGCGTCCCGAGCCGACCCCCTCACCCGCTGCCTCGACGCCGATGAGCTTCACGCCGTCGATACCGATCCATTCGGCGAACGATCCGATCGCGTTCGAGCCACCACCGACACAGGCGATGACGGCATCGGGACGTCCACCGACCTGGTCGGTGAACTGCTGCGTGGACTCCACCGAGATGATCTTCTGCAGTTCCCGCACGATCGTCGGGAACGGGTGCGGACCCATCGCCGAGCCGATCAGGTAGTGGGTGTCGTCGACGTTGCTGACCCAGTCCCGCATCGCCTCGTTGATCGCGTCCTTGAGCGTCCGGGTGCCGCTGTCCACGGGCACGACCTCGGTACCCAGCAGTTGCATGCGCACGACGTTGAGGCGCTGCCGACGCACATCCTCGGCCCCCATGTAGACCGTGCAGTCCAGGCCGAAGAGCGCCGCGGCCGTGGCGGTCGCCACGCCGTGCTGCCCGGCGCCGGTCTCCGCGATCACCCGCGGCTTGCCCATCCGGCGGGTGAGCAGGGCCTGCCCGACCACGTTGTTCAACTTGTGCGAGCCGGTGTGTGCCAGGTCCTCCCGCTTGAGCCAGACCTCGACACCGGCCTCCTCGGACAGCCGGGAGGCGCGGTACAGCGGCGTCGGGCGCCCGCCGTAGTTCCGCCGCAGATCGTCGAGTTCGGCCTCGAAGGCCGGGTCGGCCTGCGCATCCGCCCAGGCGTCGACCAGCTGTGCGAGGGCACCCGAGAGCGACTCGGGGACGTACTGGCCGCCGAAGCGGCCGAAGTAACCGTCCCGGACGACATCGTCGGCGCGCTCGTCGACCGACGGTGCGACCGATGATGCGGGCGTCTCCGTCATGCTCACTGTGACCTCGATGCGGTAGTCGGAGGTAGGGGGTTCGTGGGAGGTTCGGGGGCAGTGGCAGCCGCGTCCTTGCCGGGGTCGGGATCCCGACCGGCATCGGATGCCGTGCCGTCGAGTCCCGCAGCGACCAGACCGGCCACGACCGACATCGGATCCTCCGCGGTCACGAGGGTCTCGCCGACGAGCACGGCATCTGCACCCTCGGCGGCAGCACGATGGACGTCGTCGGGGTCACGGATCCCCGACTCCGCCACCGCGATGGTTCCGGGTGCCAGGGTCGGTCGCAGCCGCGCGAAGGCGTCCCGGTCCAGCACGAAGGTCCGTAGATCCCGCGCGTTGACGCCCACGACGCGGGCTCCGATCTGGGTCGCGATGGCGACCTCGGACTCGTCGTGGACCTCGACGAGCGAGGTCAGGCCGGCAGCATCGGCCTCATCG
>SLHP01000250.1 GCA_007136095.1 Nitriliruptoraceae bacterium | reverse complement strand
GAGACCTGGTTCAGCGACCGGCGCAGCGCCTTCCCGACCGGGAAGCCCTGCAGGTACCACGAGGTGTGCTTGCGCAGCTCGCGCAGGCCCGTGGTCGCACCGACCGCGGCCACCAGCAGCTGGGCGTGCTCGAGGAGCAGATCGGCGATCTGGCCCAGGTTCGGAGCCTCCGGGATCGGCCGGCCGGCGAACGCCGCCTGCAGGTCGCGGAACAGCCACGGCCGGCCGAGGCACCCTCGTCCGACGACCACACCCGCGCACCCGGTCTGGTCGACCATGCGCAGCGCGTCGGCCGCCTCCCAGATGTCACCGTTGCCGAGCACCGGCACGTCCACGTGCTCCACCAGCCCGGCGATCGCGGTCCAGTCCGACGGCGGGCCGTAGCGCTGCTCCGCGGTCCGCGCGTGGAGCGCTACCGCCGCGACCCCCAGGTCCTGGGCGATGCGTGCTGCCTCGAGGTAGGTGAGGTGGTCGTCGTCGATGCCCAACCGGAGCTTCACGGTCACGGGGACCTCGCCCGCGTTCTTGACGGCGGCGTCGACGATCGACGCGTACAGCCCCGTGTGCCAGGGCAGGGCCGCGCCACCGCCGTGCCGCGTGACCTTCGGCGCGGGACACCCGAAGTTCAGGTCGATGTGCTGCACCGGTTGGTCGTCGGCGTTGACCAGCAGTTCGGTCGCCGCAGCGGCGTCCTGCGGCCGGATCGCGTACAGCTGGATCGACCGCGGGTCCTCGTCGGGGGCGAACGACGCCTTGAGTGCGGAGGTGCGATCACCTTCGACCAGCCCTCGTGCACCCACCATCTCCGAGACGTAGAGCCCGTCGCCGTAGCGCCGGCACAACGTCCGGAACGACGAGTTGGTGACCCCGGCCATCGGCGCGAGCACCACCGGTGGCCACACCTGGAGCCCGCCCAGCGCCAGGGGCGGCGCGGCCGTGGTAGCGATGGGCAGGGCGGTGATGGACATGGCGCGCAACGATACCCGGCGCCGGTTGGCGGCAGACCGCTACGACATCGGCTCCCAGGCGCCATCCCGATACCGGGGTGGGAAGGTGTCGGGGTGGAGGATCTCCGCCAGGATCTCGGTCGATTCGACCAGCCGTGGTCCCGGACGGTTGAAGAACCGGTGGCCGTCGACCAGCGCGACCCGGCCCGTCGTCACCGCCGTCAGCGACGACCATCCGGGCAGGTCGCGCAGCTGCTCGGCTTCGCTGCGGGTGCGCGCCAGGTCGAACCCGCACGGCAGGACCACGATCGCGTCCGGGTCCGCCGCACGGACCGCCTCCCAGTCCAGCCAGGGGGAGTGGGCCCCGGCGACCCCGAACAGCTCCTCACCGCCCGCCGCTTCCAGCAGGGTCGGCATCCAGTTGCCGGCGGCCATCAGCGGGTCGATCCACTCGAGGGTCACGACCCGCCGGCGGGGGAGCGACGCCGTGCGCGCACCGATCTCCTCGATCCGCCGTTCCATCGATGCGGCCAACTGCTCGCCGCGGTCCGTGACGTCCAGCGCGGTGGCCACCTTCCGGACGTCACTGAGGACGTCCGCTAGTCCGTTGGGCTCCAGCGCGACCACCTCGGCATGCCCGTCGAGGTGGTCGTCGACGGCCCGCTGCACGTCATCCGCACTCACCGCACAGACCTCGCACTGCGACTGCGTCAGGACCACGTCGGGCGCCAGGTCGCGCAGGACCTCGCCGTGCACCTTGTAGACCGAGAGCGCCTGTTCCAGGATCGCCTTCACCTGCCGGTCGATCGCTCCGCTGTCACCCTCCAGCCACACCTTCGGTTCGGTGACGACCGGCAGGTCCGTCACCCCGTCCGGGTGGTCGCACTCGTGGGAGCGACCGACCAACCGGTCACCACAGCCGAGCGCGTGGACGATCTCCGTCGTGGACGGCAGCAGGGACACGATCCGTTGCATGGGGACTCCCCCTTGCATGTGGACTCCTTGATCCGGCGGGCCGCACGGTAGGCCACGGTGGCCGAACGGGCACCGCCCGGGCACGGCTCAGCCACACCCGGCGTACCCTCTGTCGCGTACCCAGCAGCGCGCGGCACACCAGGGCGGCCGCACCCCGAACCGGAGTCGACGTGCCATCCATCACCGACCTGCGGGGCTGGTCGCGCCTGACGGCCGCGGTGGCCGACGAGGTCGTGGTCGGCACCGTCTACGACATGCAACGTGCCATCAGCGACGGGACCTACCGTTGGATCGGTCCGGTCGGCCGTCCGGTCCAACGCATCACCGACGCGGTGACCGACAACGTCTACGGACTCGTCCGGGTATCGATCCGCGGTGTCGGCGAGCTCGGGGCGATGGCAGCCGGGCGCCTGGGCAGTGACACGATCGCTTCGTCACCGGCGGCGGAGAAGGCCCGTGCGATCGCGCACGGAGTTGTCGGCGACGATCGCATCGCGGTCGCGCCGGAACTCGACATCCATCTGGGACTGCGCCACAACGGCGTCGAGGTGGCGACGGATCCGGCATCGCTGCGTGCCGCCTACCCGGCCGCGTCCGGCCGTGTCGTGGTGTTCGTCCACGGTCTGGTCGACACCGAGGCGGTGTGGTCCGCCCGGCCGGAAGCGGGGGTCGCGCTGCCGGATCTCGTCGACCGCCTGGATGCGACGCCGGTGCTCGTTCGCTACGGCACCGGTCGTTCGATCGGCCGCAACGGAGCCGACCTCGCGGACCATTTGGAGGCGCTGGTCGGCGGCTGGCCCGTGCCCGTCACGGACCTGATCCTCGTCGGACATTCGATGGGCGGCCTGCTGATCCGCGCCGCGTGCATCACCGCCGTCGTCGAGGAACAGGCGTGGACGCAGAAACTGCACGACATCGTCTACCTGGGAACGCCCCACTTCGGTTCCTGGCTGGAGAAGGCCGCGAACACCGGAAGCTGGGTGCTGCGACACGCCTCCACGCGCAGCGCGCCCATCGGCACGTTGCTGGATGGTCGCTCCCGGGGCATCAAGGACCTGCGGTTCGGCATGCTCACCGAGGACGGGTGGGACGACGCTCCGATCGACGACCTGTTGACCGGCCGCTTTCCCGATGAACCCTGGCTCCCGGGAGTGACCCACCATCTGGTCGTCGGCCGGCTGCGCGCCTGGGACCATCACCCACTCAACCACCTGTTCGGGGATTCCCTGGTGCGCAAGGGCTCGGCGTCCGGCGCCGGGCGGCGTCGTCAGATCGCTGGACAGGGCGAGGTCCGCGTCGCTCACGTGCCGCACCCACACACCCACCTCACCAACGCCCCACCGGTCGCCGAGTTGCTCGGCGACATCCTGGCCGCCGAACCCGCCGCCGGGTGACGGCGCCGGTCCGGGGTCACGCGGGGACGACCGCGCGGGCCGCCATCAGCAGTTCCAGCGAGCGCAGCCCGAGGTCCCGGTCCGGATCGGGGAGCGCGACGATCACCTCGTCCGCACGGGCGTGTTCCGCGAAAGCATCGAGGTAGGCCGCCACCTCGGCTCCGGTGCCCACGGCGGAGTAGTACATCATCTGGGCGACCTGACGGCCGGCGGGAGTCTCCAGGAGCGCGTCCAACTCCTCGCCGTGCAGGTCGCGTCCCGCCGGGATCATCCGCCGGGCCCGCCGCCGCAGCGCGTCCTGGAGCCGGGCCTGCGCGTCCGCGGTGGTGTCACCGGCGATGACGTTGACCGCGGCGATGACATGCGGGGCATCGAGCTGTTCCGACGGTTGGAACCCGTTCCTGTACGCGGCGACCGCCTCGGTCAGCGCCGCGGGGGCGAAGTGGGACGCGAACGCGTAGGGCAGCCCCAGGGACGCGGCCAGCCGGGCGCCGAACAGCGACGATCCCAGGATGTAGAGCGGCACGTCCGTTCCGGCGCCTGGGACCGCCTGGATCCCCGGGATGCGCGATTCGCCACGCAGGTAGCCCTGCAGCTCCAGCACGTCATCGGGGAAGCTCTCTGCCGCGCGCGGATCCCGACGCAGGGCACGCATCGTGGCCTGATCGCTGCCGGGTGCGCGTCCGAGGCCGAGGTCGATCCGGCCCGGATGCAGCGTCGCCAACGTGCCGAACTGTTCCGCGATCACCAGCGGCGAGTGGTTCGGCAACATGACCCCGCCGGCACCCAGGCGGATCGAGGTGGTGTGCGCCGCCACATGGGCGATCAGCACGCTCGTCGCCGACGAGGCGATGCTGCGCATGTTGTGGTGCTCGGCGTACCAGACGCGGTGACAGCCGAGCTCCTCGGCCCGCTGGGCCAGGCGGACGCTCGCCGCGAAGCTCGCGGCCGCGGTCTCGCCCGGACCGATCTGGGCCAGGTCGATCAGCGAGACGGGAACCGTGCGCATCCAACCTCCTGTCGATGTGGGCGGGTCGATGCGGGTGGTGGGTGAGCGTATGCTGCTCGGCGAACCGGGAGGTTGCATGTCGACGCGGAAGCTGACCCTCGATCTACATCCGATCTACAACAAGGGATCGGCGATCGACGCGGCGCTCGCCGATGCCATGGATGAGGCCAAGGCCCGCAAGGCCAAGGAACTCGAGATCATCCACGGCAAGGGCAGCGGCGCGCTGAAGAAGAAGGTCCTGCGCTACCTCGACCGCAAGGACGTCCGCGCGCGGTACCACCGGGTGGACAAGGACAAGGACAACCACGGTCGGGTCTTCGTCTACTTCCGCTGGAAGCGCGGGCAGTGAGCCGCTCGCGGCATCGCCGCAGCCCGGATCACGTCGATGCGGCGTCGATCTTGCCCGCCTTGATGGCGCCGAGCAACCGCGCGTGGTCGCGTTCCACGACGTCGGCGTAGTCGCTGGCGAACGAGATCATGGCTTCCCGGAAACCATCGCTCGATCCGAGGTAGCCGCGAATCATCGCCGCCTGCCCGCCACGGGCATGGCCGTCGGCCAGCAGCCGCCCGCACAGCTCTGCGTAGGCGATCAGCCCCGTGGCCCGGATGCGATCGAGGTCGACTCCGCCCTTCATGTCCCGGTACTGCCGGACGTAGAAGTCACGTTCGACACCGTCCGGGTCGACCGCCTGCAGCCAGCCGAGGAAGACGTCGCTGGCGGATTGCAACGTGCGCTGTCCCTCGACGACGCGTCGACCCGCAGGGGTGCGTTGGCTGGCTCCGAGGTGGGCCTCCAGCACCGAGGGCCCCGCCTCCTTGACCTGGAGCAACAGCGGGTCGTCCGCATCGCGGCCGTGGAGCAGGACCACGTAGCACCGGGTGCCCACGCTGCCGACCCCGACGACGCGGCGCGCGATATCCACCACCTCGAACCGGGCGAGCAGTTGTCGGTGATGCTCCGGGAGGCTGTCGCGGTAGGTCGCCACGAAGGAGTCGGCGAATGCCCGCCGGTCGGCCGGCAACGCCGCGGAGGACAGCACGGGTGGGTCCTCCCGGAACCGCACCACCCCGTCGCTCTCCTCGGTGAGCCGCTCCGCAGCGTGGCGACTGGTCCGCCGACGCGCTCGCCGGAGCGCCGCTTCGGCATGGTCCCGGGTATGCGTTTCGAGCTCGCCCTCGTGGACCCGATCCTCCAGCGCGATGACGACCTCGTCGGTGGAGACGCCGGCGTTCCACATGTCCATGACATCAGCCACCGCGAGCTCACGCATCACGCGTCGGTAGGCCCCCATCGCGTTCCAGACGGCCTGATCGGCGACCTCCCGGTCGAAGCCGCGGTGTCGGGCAGCGATCACCAGTGAGGCGCTCAGCCGCTTGAGGTCCCAGTCGAACGGGCCCGGCAGGGTCTGGTCGAAGTCATTGAGGTCGAAGACCAGCCGCCGCTCGGGCGTGGCGAAGATCCCGAAGTTCTCCAGATGCGCGTCACCGGACAGCTGGGTCGTGATCGCCGTGGTGGGCACCGTGGCCAGATCGGCGGCCATCACCGCGGTGGTCCCCCGGAGGAACGCGAACGCCGAGGTGCTCATGCGCCCGTACCGCAACGGCAGCAGCTCGGGGACCCGATCCCGGTCCTGCGCTGCCAGGATGTCCAGCGGATCGGTCCGGTCGTTGGTCGCACGGAAGCCGCCATGGGAGCGCCGACCGACGCGCTGGCGTTCCACGCGTCCACGCTCGATCAGTTCCGTGGTCGTCGGGCAGCGCTCGGGTCGTGTTCCCACCATCGTTCCCCGTCTCTCGAAGGCTCGTCCCGCCCCGTTGGACCGGGCAGCATCGAACACTAGCCAGGGGAGCCCCGGAACCGCCGAGTTGCCTGCCACCGAACACCGGCTCCCGGAGGGTTGCGCGAGCCCCCAGAGGGCCCGCCGCAGCATCCACTAGACTCCGACGGGCAGCCAGCTGCGACCCCTTGACGCGTCCACAACCGTGATGGAACGGCCCCGAAACGTCGGTACCCGAACCTCATGCTGAGCTCCTCGACAGGCAGCGACACGCCGATGTCAGCCTGCGACGGACCGTTGGTCTGCTCGGTCGTCGGTCTGCATGGTCTCCCACCCGTCAGGCAGCACGCCGACGCGGACGCCGGCGACTGCTCATCCATCTGTACGGAGGAACGCTGTGTCGCTCACGCCCCGACTCGTCCTGGCCACCGACCTCGATGGCACGTTCCTGGGCGGCGACGACCAGCAGCGGCAGGCGCTCTACGCCGACCTGAACAGCTGGGGCGATGATCTGTTGCTCATCTTCGTCACCGGTCGCGACCTCACCTTCGTCGCCGACCTGGTCAGCCAACCCGGCATGCCAACGCCCGACCTCATCATCGGAGACGTCGGCACCACCATCGCCCACGGCCGCGATCACGCACCCGTCACCGAACTCCAGGACTGGGTCGACGAACGTTGGAACGGTGCCAACGAGCGGGTCCGGGACCTGCTGGCCGACGAACCCGGCCTGCGACTCCAGCCGGTCATGGGGCAGCGGCGCGTGTCGTACTACTACGACCCCGCGACCCTCCAGGCATCGACCATCGCCAAGGTCGAGGCCGCAGGGTTCGACGTGATCACCTCCGCCGACACCTTCCTCGACGTGCTGCCTCGGGGTGTGGCCAAGGGCCCCACGCTCACGCGACTCGTCGCCGCCCTGGATCTGCCCGCGGATGCGGTCCTGGTCGCCGGCGACACCCTCAACGACCTGTCGTTGTTCCAGACCGACTTCCGCGGCGTCGCCGTCGGCAACTCAGAGCCCGCGCTGGTCGAGCGACTCGCGGGCCTGTCCGACGTGCACCACAGTGCCCTGCCGGGTTGTGCCGGGATCGCCGACGCGATCGAACACTTCCGGTTCTTCGCGCCCTCCGGCGCCTGAACCCGCCAACCGTTTCCCGCCCTGCCCACTTCCTCAGGAGAGGCCTCCCCACCCATGCAGTCCGACCTCGTCATCGTCTACCACCGCCAACCGTTCGAGGAGGTGCGGGTCGACGGTGCCACCGAGTACCGGGAGCACACCAGCCCGAACGGCATCGTCCCGACGCTCAAGAACTTCGTGCAGACGGCCGAGCAGGGAGCCTGGATCGCCTGGAAGCACGTCGACGAGGTCGGCGGCGAGGTGGACCAACCGCGCGTCACCATGAGCGACCGCCACGGCGACTACGAGGTCGTGCGGATCGGGCTCACCGCGGCCCAGGTCGAGAGCTTCTACCACGTGACTTCGAAGGCTGCGCTCTGGCCCGTCCTGCACTCGTTCGCCCTGCACTTCGACGCCCAGGCCGCCGATTGGGACACCTTCCGCGACGTCAATCGCCGGTTCGCCGAAGCCGCCTGCGCGGAAGCCAGCGACGACGCCCTGATCTGGATCCACGACTACAACCTGTGGCTGGTCCCGGCCTTCATCCGTGAGATCAAGCCGGACGCCAAGATCGCGTTCTTCCACCACACCCCGTTCCCGTCGGCGGACCTGTTCGCGCTGCTGCCGTGGCGCGATGAGATCGTCGACAGCCTGCTGGCCTGCGACATCGTCGGGTTCCACATCCCGCGCTACGCCGAGAACTTCGCCCAGGTCGCCCGGTCCCTCAGGAACATCGAGGTTGAGGAGAAGCTCGCGGTCGAACCTGGCCTCTCGCCACAGGGTGCCGCCCTCTCCGAGCCTGAGGTGACCACCAAGCTGCGGATCGACGGCCACACCGTCCGGCTCGATGCGTGGCCGATCGGGACCAACCCGGTACTGATCCAGCAGGTCCTGTCGGAACCCGCTGCCGAGCGGCGCCTCGAACGGATCCGCACGGAACTCGCCGGCCAGCAGTTGATCATCTCGGTGGGTCGGGTCGACTACACCAAGGGCACCATCGAGACCCTGCTCGCCTACGAGCGGCTCCTGGAGCGGCGGGCCGACCTCCACGGCAAGATCAAGCTGATGGTGACCTCGGTGGCCGCGGCGACCGGGATGACGGTCTACGAGGACACCCGCGGTGACATCGAGCAGCAGGTCGGCCGGATCCATGGCCGCTTCGCGTCCCTCGACTGGGGGCCGATCATGCTGTACACGACCCCCGTTCCCTTCGAGGAGTTGCTCTCCTACTACCGCGCCGCCGACATGTGCTGGATCACGCCGTTGCGCGATGGGCTGAACCTCGTCGCGAAGGAGTTCGT
>SLHP01000148.1 GCA_007136095.1 Nitriliruptoraceae bacterium | reverse complement strand
TCGATCGTCCCGGTGCCCGAGGACCAGATCGCCGCTGCCATCGGCAGCAGGTAGTGGTCACGCAGGCCGTGGCCGAACCCCGCAGCCTGCAGGAAGCGACCGATCGGGACATCGCGGGTGCGGGGATCATCGACCAGTCGGGCACCCAGACGGTTGAACCGGACGATGTCGGCCACCATGCGCAGGTAGGTCGGATCCGCCAGCCGCCGGGGCTGCGCCACGATCCCGCGGCCGCTGCCCGCGTACTCGAGGTCGCAGCGCTCGCACCGCAGCGACCAGGACATGTCGGAGGGTTGCGTGGCGACCCCCAACTCGTCGAACAGGCGGACCAGCAGCGGGTAGGTGGGTTCGTTGTAGACGATGAAGCCCGTGTCCACACCGAGCGGGACGTGACCGGCAGGGGTGGGCCGCGGGACGGAGACCGTGTTGGTGTGACCACCGATCCGGTCGTCACGCTCGAACACGTGGACGTCGTGCCGCGGCGTGAGCAGCCAGGCAGCGGACAGACCGGACACCCCGGTACCGATCACCGCGATGCGCACCCGAGACCTCCGATCTGATCCCGGATCCGCTCCCGGGCGATCAAGGTTCGGGGCACGTCCCATGGTGGTTGGGTGGGTGTGGGCCGCACGCGAACGAGCCGCGACCGGACCCGCTCCCCCGGGCGGACCGATCGTGACTCCAGGCGCCCCCCCGAGTGGCCCCGCGAACGCTGGATGTTGCTGTCGCGCTGCCGTGCCCGTGCAAGGTCGGATGCTCGCAGGTGGGAGCGACCGACGGAACCGTGGCGCCACGGCTCTTCGCGCAGTGGTGGTGGTAGGTAGGTATATCGTCCGGATGGACGTCGTCCAGATGGTTCGAATGGATGCCGACCAGGAGGAACCGAACGCCCGATGGGCCCCGGTGCCTAGACTCCGGCTCGACCGTCGACGCATCGGAGCGGTGCCCCTCATGCCCACGACCACCCTCCTGATCGCCGAGGACGACTACCTCGTACGTGAGGGGGCCCGTGCGGTCCTCGATGCGCACGACCGGATGTCGGTCCTGGCGACCGCAGCCAGCCCGGCGGAGCTCCTCCCACAGGTCGAGGAGCACCGGCCCGACGTCGTGCTGCTCGACATCCGCATGCCGCCGACGTTCACCACCGAGGGCATCGAGCTCGCCAAGCGCATCCGGCGGGACCACCCGGGCACCGGCATCGTGGTCCTCTCGCAGCATGCCGACCCCGAGTACGCCCTCGATCTGCTGCGCGACGGCTCTGCGGGCGTGGCCTACCTGCTCAAGGAACGCCTGGGCGACGCTGATCGCCTGGTCCAGGCGATCGAGGAGGTCCGCGACGGCGGATCGATCCTCGATCCCCGGATCGTCGAGGGCCTCATGGAGGCGCAACGCCGACGGGCCGCATCGCGGGTCGCCGGCTTGACCCCACGCGAATTCGAGGTCCTCGGGGAGATGGCATCAGGTCGGGGGAACGCCGCCATCGCGCGGGGGCTGTCGATCTCGGAACGCTCCGTCGAGAAGCACGCCAACGCGATCTTCCGCAAGCTCGGGCTGACCGAGGAGACCGATCTCAACCGACGGGTCGCCGCCGTCCTGTTCTTCCTCCAGCGAACCACCGACTGAGGTCCACCGTGGCAGGTGGGCGGTGACCCTCGTTCCCTGACCCGGCTCGGAGCGCAGGTGCAGTCGACCACCCAGCGCCGTGGCGCGGTCCCGCAGATGCACGGTGCCGTTGCCGAGGTGCTCGGACACCTCGAACCCGCGGCCATCGTCGCTGACCTCCAGGCGCAGATGGTCGTCGCGCAGGGTCGCCGCCACCGTGATGGTGGTCGCCGCCGCGTGACGCAACGCGTTCGTGACCGCCTCCGCGATGATGAAGTAGGCGGCCACCTCGACATCTTCCTCGGCCCTCGGCAACGGGTCCGGATCGAGGATGACCTCGACCGGGATCTCGCTGCGCGCCGCCAGACTGTGCAGCGCCGCGGCCAGACCCCGATCGCGCAGGATCGAGGGGAACAGGCGGTGCCCGGTGCTGCGTACCTGGTCCAGGATCTGATCGATCGACCCGGCGAGCTCCTCACAGCTCTCGGCGAGGTCCCGGTCGTCCCGGCAGCGGTCCCGGAGCGCACCGGCCTGCATCCGCAGGACCACGAGTTGATGTTGCAGACCATCGTGGAGGTCCAGGGCGACCCGCTGCCGCTCCCGGTCCTGGGCACCGACGATGCGGCGGGCGGCCTCCTGCAACTCCCCTGCCTGCTCCGCGATGACCCGGAGTTGCGCGCGAAGTTCGCGACGCATCTCCTCGAGCGCTCGTGCGAGCGTGCCGAGCTCGTCCTGCCGATCGGGCACCGTGAAGGGGCGTTCGAGGTCGCCGCCGGCGATCGCGGACGCGGTCGTGGTCAGGTCGCTGATCGGTCGTGTCAGTGCCCGGGCAGCCGCGAGCGCCAGTCCGGCCCCGACCACGATCAACAGGGCGAGCGTGAACAGACGTGTCCGTGTCAACGCGCGATCGAGTGCCGCGAGGGGGTCATCGGAGATCACGCCGATGAACGCCGGGGTGTCCCAGTCGCGCTCCGTACCGATGGTGACGTAGCGGACGAGCCGACCGTCCGATGCCTGCTGCGTCTGCTGGCGCACCTCCGGATCCGCCGCCGGGCGCCCGTCGGCAGGATGGGAGGTCGCGGCCACCACCGTGCCGTCGACCACCACCTCGACGTCATCGACGCCGAGGTCGTCACGCAGTGAGCGGGCACGGCCGTCGTCCAGCGGGTACCCGATGGCCAACATCGACGGGCCGAGCTCCAGGCGACCGAGCGTCTGCACATGCACCAGGGCGTAGCCGTCGTCCGTGATCGGCACGACACGCGTGGAGCTCTCGGGGGTCGCTCCCAACAGGCTGAAGGTCAACGGGCCGGGGTCCAGCAGGGCAGCGCGGCCGGGCAGGCTCGCGCGCAGAGCGCCCGAACGGACATCGATGATGCCGGCGACCTCGGCGCGATCCCCCGAGACGCGGGTGAGAGCCAGAGTCTCGAGCAGGCCGCGTTCGAGCTCCGCCTCGTCGCGGGTATCGAGCTGGAGTTGCTGGACCAGCGTGAGCAGTTGCTGCCGGGTGCTGGCCCCCTCCTGTTGCACGCGCCGAGCCAGGGTCTCGCCCCGGTCGTTGGACAGGGCGAGCGCTTCGTCCGAGAGTTGTTGGCGGGCGATCCCCGTCTCCACGACCAGAGTGATGATCGCCGCCACGGTCAGCACCGCGACGGCCGCCAGGAGCACCTTCGGAAGCAACGTGGAGGGTTCACGCGGCGGCTCCGTTCGCGGTCGAGGAACGCGCGGCGAGATCCGGTCACCCAGCCTGCGACCGGCTCGACCGGTCATCCACCCGCCTCCGCCAGCCAGTCGTCGGCGTAGCGCTGCACCTCGCCCATCGCATCCTCGGCGGAGCGTCGCTCGGAGAGCACCGCCTCCAGCCCCTCCCGGAACGCGGCCGCGACCTCTGGGAAGGCGATCAACTCCATGACCTCGGCGTGGTCGAGCTGCTGCACGAACGCGGCCAGATCAGGCGAGGTCGTGAACACCTCATCGGCCAGCACCCGGGTCCGTACCGGCAGCCGACCTTCCTCGGCGACCAACCGGAGCGCCACCTCGTCGGCGGTGAGCCGCAACATCAACTCGAAGGCGAGGTCGCGGTGCTCTGCACCCTCCGGGACGAACAGGCTCGACCCGCCGAGGACCGTGCGGGGTCGGTCGGGGTCGGTCTGCGGCAGCGGCCGCACGGAGACATCGGTCGACGCGATGCTCGTCGCCGAGGTCCGCCAGGTCCTGGGCAGGTCCCAGGACCCTGACGTGTGCATGACGTTGGTGCCGGAGCTGAAGGCCTGCACCGTCTCCCCGGCAAGGTCGGGAGCGAAGGGGCGGGGAGCGTGCTCCTCTCGGACGAGTGCGGCGAGCAACTCCAGGGCGTCGAGCGTGGCAGGGTCGTCGAAGGTGAAGGTCGGGGCCCCCGACCCATCGACGCTGACGAGCGATCCGCCGTGGGCCACGATCCAACCGTAGGCGACCCAACTACTCGATGACACCGCCAGCGCGTACCCGTCGTCGCCGAGCGACAGTCCGTCGACGGCATCACGGAAGCCCTCGATGGTCGCCAACGACGGCTCGTGGTCGAGGTTCTCGTGGAGGAGTTGGTCGTTGACCATGAGCACGAGCGCATTGGTGTCGAGCGGCACGCCGTAGCGCTGCCCACCCCAGGTCACCCCGGCCGCGGCGCCGGGCAGGAACTCGTCGTCCCGCAGGCCAGCTTCATCCCACAGGTCATCGAGAGGTTCGGCCAGATCAGCCGCTGCGGCGGCGAAGGCATGCCAATGCGCGAGATCGTGCGGCTCACCGAGATCGATCCCACCGCCGACGACCTCGGGGACCTGCGAGAACGGGGCCGCCTGGACGGCCACGGTCACCCCGGGGTGCTCCGCCTCGAAGTCGCTGATGACGTCGGACACGACCGGCGCCGACGCCCAGTCATCGGCGAGAACGACCCGCAGGACCGTCGGGTTCTGACCCGCAGCGACGGCCGAACAGCCACTCACGGTCAACACGGCCCCCGCCACAGCCAGCGCGATCCAGGGGGCACACCGCACAGCTACCTCCGGGAGACAGGGTTCGGGCGGGCCCTCGGCCAGCCCCGTGGATGGGGCGTCCACATGGACGGATACGTCCGTGCAGCCACGAAGGTTAGCGAGCCCTCCGCGATCTGACCGGTCGGCGATGTCCGGCGTTCAGCCCTGCAGGACCCACAACGAGATCGCGACCGTCAGGATCAGCCCCAGCAAGGTGGCCGCACCCAGGGCCAGCAGCCATTGCACACCCGTCACCACGTCCTCCGTTGTCGACGTCCACCATCCGCGGTTGCGGAGCCTAGACGACCGACCGGGCCAGGCCGCACCCCAGTAGGGTTGGCACCCACCGTGTCAGCGGATGCACCGTCGGCGCACCAGGAGGGGCCTGCGATGACCGAGTCGTCCGACCCGACGACGCCCCGCCCGGATGAGTGGTCCCGTCGGGTCGAGTTGCGCAACGGCGTTCCCATCCTGCTGCGACAGATCCGACCGGAGGACCGCAGCCGGCTGGCCGAGGGGATGCGCCGGCTCTCGCCGGCGTCCCGCTACCTGCGGTTCCACGAGGTCCTCGAGGACCTGAGCGACGAGCAACTCGACTACCTGACCGACGTCGACCACGTCGACCACGAGGCCATCGTCGCCCTCGACCCCGCGGATCCCGACGTGCCCGGCATCGGCGTCGCCCGCTACATCCGGGAACCCCGCGAGCCCACCGTGGCCGAGGCTGCCGTGACGGTCGCGGATGACTACCAGGCCACCGGTGCCGGCACACTGCTCCTCGGTGCGCTGGCAGCCCGGGCCCGCGCCAACGGCATCGAGGTCTTCCGCAACTACGTCCTGGACGGCAACACCCAGATGTTGGAGGTCTTCGATCACCTCGGAGCTGACCGGCAGCTGGAGACCGATGGGTTGTGGCGGGTCGACCTGGCGGTCCCGGAGGAGGAGGCGCAGCTCCCCGACTCCCCGGCCGGCAGGGCGTTCGTCGAGATCGCCCGGGGCGAGCGGCGTCTGGCGAGCCTCTTCCCTCCGGTCTGGAGCCGGTTCAAGCGGGCGCGCCGCGACCGCTCCGACGGCCCGAACGCCGGTCTTTGCGATCCCGAGATGGACCCGGATGCGGAGTTCGACACGCTGCGCGAGGAACTGGACGACTGGCTGCGCAACCGCGACGACCGCTGACCCGCCAGCGCCCTGCGGCGGCGTACCGAGCGGTGCAGGCGCAGGGTTACCTTCTACCGATGCCACCGAACCATGCTCCCCACGAGCTCCGCCGCCGCCTCCCCCGACTGTTCCTCGGTCTGGTCCTGTGCGGTTGGGGCATCGCGTCGATGGTCGCGAGTGAACTCGGACTCGGCCCGTGGGATGTCCTGCACCAGGGCCTGTCGGTCCTGACCGGCATCCCGATCGGCACGATGGGCATCCTGGTCGGGATCCTCGTCCTCGCGCTCTGGTTCCCACTGCACGAGCGCCCGGGACTCGGCACGGTGCTCAACGTGCTCGTGATCGGCATCGTGATCGACGTGACCCTGCTGTGGCTCAGCACCCCGGACAGCCTCACCCTGCGCATCATCATGATGCTCGCGGGACCCGTGCTCTTCGGCGTCGGTTCGGGCTTCTACATCGGTGCCGGCCTGGGTTCGGGGCCACGCGACGGCGTCATGACGGGGCTGGCCCGCAGGGGATGGCCGGTCGGGGTCGCTCGCGCGGTCATCGAGGTGACGGTGCTCGCACTCGGGTGGCTGCTCGGGGGCACCGTCGGGTTGGGCACGGTGCTCTTCGCGGTGCTCATCGGCCCCCTGGTCCACTGGTGTCTGCCGAGGCTCACGATCCCCGATCTGGATGTCGGGCAGGTGCGCCCTCCGGGGGTCCGATCCGCCCGCTGAGGCATCGATCGACCGCTCACCATCCGGCCACGGCCGCTCGCGTGCCGCCCGTCAACCGCAGGCGGGTGCGACCGTCTGCCAGGGGTTGACCCAGCTGCCGGCGTAGCGACGGCCGAGGTGCAGGTGGGGAGGCGTGGTCCGCGCGTTGCCGGTGTTCCCGACGGTCCCGATGACCTGGCCGCGGGTGACCGTGGAACCCACCGACAGGCCCTCGGCGATGGTGGCGAGGTGCGCGTTGTACCACTCGCTGCCGTCGGCGGTCCGGTAGGTGAGGGTGACGCCGCCCAACGCGGTCGGTCGACTCGGCGGGTTCCACCGGACGACCTCACCGTCACCGACCGCCACGACCGGTGTTCCGCGGGACGCGAAGATGTCGTTGCCCTGGTGGTAGCGGCCACCCGACCGCGGGAACCCCCAGTCATTCTGGAAATCCCGGCCAGCGACGACTCCGACCACCGGGCACAGGATGCCGTTGAGCGGTGGGCCACCCGCAGCGCCGGGGGTCCCCGATCCCCCGGTGTTCGCTGCCGCAGCGGCTGCGGCTGCAGCCGCCTCCTCCGCGCGGGCATCACGCAACTGCACGCGCAGCGTGTCCTCACGGGAACTGACCCGCCGGAGGAAGGCGGCCGTCTCCTCCTCGGTCTGCTCCAGGGAGGCGAGCACCTCACGTTGACGCTGCTCATCGTCCTCCACCTGGGCGGCCAGGGTGGCGGCCTGCTCGCGCAGTTCGTCGAGTACGCGCAGGGTCTGCTCAGCCTCGGCGGCGGCCTGTGTCGCCCGCCCGCGTGCGCGGGCGGCGTCGTCGGCCAGCTCCGTCTGGTCGTCGCGCAGTTCGAAGACCCGTTTGACCGTCGCGTCCTGGACATCCATGACGGTGCGCAACTGCTTCATCCCGACGGCGAACTCGTTGGGATCCTGGGCACGGCGCAGGATCTCCAACATCATGGCGCCCTCGGCCGCCCCGGCCGTCCCGTGCTTGAAGGACTCGACGAGATGGGTCGACAGCTTGGCCTCCTCCGCGTGCAACAGCGCCTCGGCCTGATCGAGGGCCTTCACCGCACGCTCGTGCTCGTCCCGCGCGAGCTCAGCCTGCTCCTGGGCGTCGCCCAACGCGGCCTCGGCCAGGGCGACCTGACCCTCCGCGGCGTTCAGCTGTCCCCGTGCCTCCTCGAGGCGGACGCCGAGCTCGGCGAGCTCGACCTCGGCGGCGTCGATCCGGGCCTGGATCTGGCCCAGGTCCCCCTCGGCGCGGGACGCCTCGTCCTCGGCCTCGCGCAGGTCTCGTTCGATCTCACTGCTGGAGCGGGATTGCGCCCCCGCTGCGGCCGGGATCCCGACCGCGAGCACCACGACGACCACCATGGCTGCTCGCAGGCGTCGCCCGCCGGACCGTGCGAACCGCACCGCTCGCCTCTCATCGCGCACCGCTGTGACCCTCTGGAACCTGCCGCACCGGGAGCACCGAGGCGTGGCCCCTGTTGGCAGTGTGCCTCGTGTGAACCATGATCGCGAACAACCCGACGATCCGGACGGCCATGTCCGACCGGGTGGCCGGAGTGGATCCATCCACACCCTACGTCGGCCTCCCACGGGCATCCTTGAGGACCGCGGTCGCAGGACGGTTCCTGGTCGTCCGCCACGCGCGCGTTACGGTTCCCGGCAACGACGAGGAGAGAACCATGGTGGGAGCTGGGCCTGACGAGGTGCTGCGGATCGGCAACGTGTCCGGCTTCTACGGCGATCGCGCCACCGCGATGCGTGAGATGGTCGAGGCGGGCCCCATCGATGTGATCACCGGGGATTACCTGGCCGAACTGACCATGCTGATCCTGTGGCGGTCCCGCCAGAAGGACCCCTCGGCCGGCTACGCCAAGAGCTTCCTCCGGGCGTTCCGAGAGGTCGCCGAGACCCTGGCCGAGCGTGACATCAAGGTCGTGGTCAACGCGGGCGGTCTCGCGCCCGCGGCCCTGGCCGACGCCGTGCGCGAGATCCTGACGGAGGTGGCGATCGAACGGCGTGTCGCGCACATCGAGGGCGATGACCTGCACCCGCGGCTCGATGAACTGGAGGCGGCCGGCG
>SLHP01000027.1 GCA_007136095.1 Nitriliruptoraceae bacterium | reverse complement strand
CGCTGGAGCGGAGATCCTCGAGTTGGGCGCGTAGCTGTGCCACCTCGCCGTTGTCGGCGTCGGCGATGCGCTGTTCGAGTTCCTGGACCCGCGGATCGGCGTCCGTGCGCCGGTTCACCTCACCTGCGAAGACCACGGCGGCCGCCGGTGGACCCCCGATGACCGAGGCGTGCGACCCTTCGACCGCGGCGACCTCCATGGCCTCGTTCAGTGCCTGCGAGAACACCACGAAGGCACCGCCGTGGTAGCGCGACACGACGCAGAACACGATCGGTCCGTCGAAGTTGACGACCGCGCGACCGATCTCCGCCCCGTACTCGAGTTGCAGTTGTCGCAGTGACTCCGGGGAGCCGTCGAAGCCGGACAGGTTCGCCAGGACCACCACGGGCCGCGTGCCGCTGGCCGCGTTGATCGCCCGGGCGACCTTCTTGGACGCGCGGGGGAACAGCGTCCCGGCGCTCCACTGGTCGGGACCATCGGCGGGGATGAGGCCGCGCCGTTGGATCGGTCGGGATTCGATACCCAGCAGCGTGACCGGGTAGCCACCCAGGTGGGTGTCGTAGACCACCGCCATCTGCGCGTCCGCCATGTCGACCCACCGCTCCAGGGGCACGTGGTCGGCGTCCATGACCGCGCGCAACAGCGCCCGGATGTCGAAGGGCTTCTTGCGGCCCGGGTTGGTCTCTTCGGAGAAGATGTCCCCGATGGTCGTGAAGTCGATGCCGTCGACGACGTGAGGTGACGAGCGCACATCGCGGTCGCGGAGATCGGTGGTCGGTGCCGGGCGCGGGAAGCGATCACCCGGCGCGACGTAGCTGTGGGCGTAGTGGGCGAACAGGATGTCGCGCGCACCGGCAAGGTCCGCGGCCCAGTACTGCGCCTGACCGTTCGGGCCCATGACCCGGTCGTACCCGCCGATCCCGAAGTTGTCCTCCGCGGATACCCCCCCGGAGTAGTCCAGGGCCTGCTTGCCCGTGAGCACCATGGCGCTGTCCGGCGTCATGACGAGGATGCCCCGGGTGTGCATCAGCATGGTGGCTTCGGCGTTCCAGTACGGCTGCGCGCCGACGTTGATGCCGGTGACCACGACGTTGATCTCGCCGCCGGCCTGCGTGAAGGTGATGATGCGTCGCAGGACGGCCGCCACCCAGTCCATGTTCTCGGTCCCGCTGTCCATCGCGATCCGTGCGCCCGATGACACGGCGAACCATTCGACCGGCAGGCCCCGACTCTCGGCGAGGTCGAGCGCCGCGATGATCCGGCGACATTCGGCCTCGGCGATCGAGCCCAGTCCCTTGGTCGGGTCTCCGAGGAGTGCGACGCGGGACATGCCTTCCGGGTACCGGCTGGTCGGGACCGTGGCGATGCCGACCACGATGCTGGCCGTGTTCTGCCCGCGGCCCCGCTCGATCGGTACCAACCGGCCGTCATCGTCCAGGTCGTGCTCGATGAACGATCCGCTCGCGCCCGTCAGCTCCGGGCCCTCCGGTGAGCGGGTGATCAGCGGCACGATCTCCGAGGGGTGCACGGTCCCACGGCGGCGGGCACGCACCACCTTCTGGGTGAGTTCGTCGAACGGCTCCATCGGTTCGGTCGGCGGTTCGGTGACGCGTAGGGTCAGTCCCTGTCCCGGCGGGCGGTACATCCGCACCATCATGCGTTGGTGCCGACCACCGGGCGACGGCAGCTGCGCCTGGACCATCACCTGTTCGAGACCGAGGTTCTCGGTCATGGGCGCGAGTGCGCGTACCACCCCGTCGAGTTCCGCGATCGGCACGTCGACGGGTGGCCAGACGTTGAGCATGACCCGGTTCCAGTCAGGGCTGTTGACGTAGCCGGCCCGCGCGTGCCGCAGATCGTCGATGCAGGCGGCGAAGATGCGCTCGAGCTCAGGCAGCGCGGTGACCGTGCCGGAGGCGTCACGGACGGGCGTGAGGTCACGGACCTCCGCCATGGCGAACAGGCGGACGTCCGCCGGCGTCTCGCGGGCGACCGCCTCGAACAGATAGACGTCCTCCTCGGATGGCAGGCGGCGCAGGCGGAAGCGTTCGAAGCGCCACAGGTCCAACCGACCGGCGATCAGCGGGTGGATACCACGCAGGTGCTTGCGCTCGACGAAGTGGCCGTCGTCGTTGCGGCGGAAGGTCAGGTGCTCGACGCTCGACCGGCTCGCATCCGCGCGCGTCGGTGACACGATGGACAACGTCACCCGGCGCAGCAGCGGCGGCAGGCTCGCGCGCTGCAGCCGCTCGGTCAGGCTGGTCAACAGCTCGTCGAGGTCCTCCACCGACTCGTACCGGGTGAGGTAGACGTCAGCGACCACCCCGGCGCCCGCATCATCCGGGACGTCGGCCACGGCGGTTGCCGCGTTGCGCAGCGCATCGTCGAGGTCGTCGGCGTCAGCGGCGACCGCGACGACCCGCCCGCGTCCACGCCGATCGGAGAAGTCCGCGACGACGGTCGGCAGGTCCGTGGTCGTCAGGACCTCGACCTGCTCGACATCCCGGGTGCGGTAGTAGCGGCGGGTCAGGACCTCCAGCAGGATCGGCCACCCGGTGGCGGTCACCAACGGATCGGCGAGGAGTCCGAGCAGGGGTTGCTGCGCCGCGATCAGCGCCGTCATCCGCTCGTCGTACTCCGGCGTGTCCGGCTGGGCCGACAGGACGTCGAGGTGGGTGCGTACCGCGTCGAGGGCCGCGTCGCGCTCGGCATCCAACCGCGGTTGGTCGCAACAGCGGTACCGGACGCGGCGGGCGAGGTCACCGATCACCGGGTGGCGGACCTGGGTCGCACGGATCAGCTGATCGAGCACCTCGCGCAGCGCGGAGGTCCCGTCCGCGCCGTCGGCCCCCGAGACCGCGGACGAGGCGCCGCGGTCCCTCAGGCGTTGGAGCAGCGCGAGGATCACCGGGACCTGTGCCCCGGCGCGTTGCTGAGCCAGGTGGACCCGGTAGAGCGCTTCCTCGAGCTCCGGGCTGCGATCGAGCGAGGTGATGCCGTGGTGGGCCAGCGCGCGCCGCAGTCGCTCTCTGAAGGTCTCGGGCAGACCCTCGACGTCGGGGTCCAGGGATCGCAGGTAGGCGTGCAGGTACTCGCGCGCGTTGTGGGGCTCGTCGGTGTCCCCTCCGTCGTCCGCCCGGCGGTTGCGGGTCAGGGAATGGAGGTCCGCGAAGATCGACAGGACGTCGAGTTCGGCCGCGACGACCGTGGGGTCGTCCTCGGCATGGCCCTCGAGGTGCTCGACCATCCGGGGGATGGCGTCCATCGGCACGTCGAAACCGAGCGCGAGTCGCCGGATCGCGTCCAGGACCTGCAGCGTCGACACCTCGGCCCCGCTGCTGAACAGGTCACCGGTCACCAGCCGATCGAACGCGACGGGCGCCTCGGTCGGTGCCTCGTCGTCCTCCTCGATCGCCTCCAGGCGCACGACCGGTGCGGCCGCATCGAGTTGCACGTTGCCGGTCGCGAAGACCTCGGTCACGCGCCCGGTGAACGGGGCGGTGAGCACGGTCTCCATCTTCATGCTCTCGAGGACCGCGACGGCGCCGCCGGCCGACACCACGTCCCCGACGGAGGCGGAGATGGCGACCACGACGGACGGGCCCGGCGCCCGGATGAGACCGGCGTCGTCCTGCGAGATCCGGTGAGGGACCCCATCGACCTCGACCAGCGTGTCGGCACCCTGGCTGATCGCCGCGACCCGGTACCGCTCGCCGCGGATCGTCAGCCGGCGTTCGAAGGGACGCAACGGCTCGACCTCGGCCAGGATGCGGTGACCGTCGACCTCGAGCAGGTAGCGCGACGGCCCCGTGCGGGCGACCTCGAGGCGGTAGGCGGTGCCGGCGTACCGCAGATCGACGCTCACGCCCGTCTCGGTCGTGGTCTGTGGCCGGCCACGGGCCGCGGAGGCGTAGAAGCGGTCACGCGTCACGGTCGCGGCGGCGTCGGCGGCGTCGATGGCCGCAGCGATGAGCGCGACCTCGCCCGCCGTGTCGAACCGGTAGCCGCCGTCGGCGGTCAGCCGGTCCAGCCAGCCGGTGTCGCAGTCGCCGGCGATCACGGTGGGGTGGTTGAGCAGGTCGAGGAGGAACGCCCGGTTGGTGGTCCCACCCCGGACCAGCACGGTGGTCTGGGACAGTCCGCGCCGGAGGCGGGCCAGCGCGGCCTGCCGGGTGGGGCCGTAGGCGATGATCTTGGCGATCATCGAGTCGTACTGGGGCGAGATCTCGTCGCCCTCGGTCACGCCGGTGTCGACCCGCAGGCCAGGGCCGGTCGGCAGGGCGAGGCGTTCGATGGTCCCCGGCGAGGGGCTGAAGCCGCGCTCGGCGTCCTCGGCGTTGAGGCGGACCTCGATCGCGTGGCCGACGGTCGGGGGTGCTTCGCCGTCGAGGCTCCCACCCGCGGCGACGTGCAACTGCAGCTTCACGAGGTCGAGGTCGGTGGTCATCTCCGTCACGGGGTGCTCAACCTGCAGGCGGGTGTTGACCTCCAGGAACGCGAAGATGCGTTCCTCGGGCTGGTAGAGGAACTCGACCGTGCCGGCGTTGTGGTACCCGGCGGCGCGGGCGAGCTCGGCGGCGGCTTCCTTGATCTCGGCGACCTGCTGGGCATCCAGGGCCGTCGACGCCGATTCCTCGAGGACCTTCTGGTTGCGGCGCTGGATGGAGCAGTCACGCACGCCGGCCGCCCAGACCCCCCCGTGGTGGTCGGCGATGACCTGCACCTCGATGTGCCTGGCGCCGGCGACCAGCTTCTCCATGAACAGGGTGGCGTCGCCGAAGGACTTGGCGGCTTCGTCCCGCGCCCGCTCGAACGCCAGCGCCAGGTCGGCCGGGTCGTGGACGAGGCGGATCCCGCGACCTCCACCGCCCGCCGCGGCCTTGACCACCAGGGGGTAGCCGATTGCCTGCGCGTGCGTGACCGCTTCGTCGGTGTCGGCGACGGGGCCGCTGCTCCAGGGCGCCACGGGGACACCGGATCGCTCGGCCAGTCGCTTCGCGCCGATCTTGTCGCCGAGTTCGCGCATCACCGCGCCGGTCGGGCCGATGAAGATGATCCCGAGGCGGTCACACAGGTCGGCGAAGTCGGCGTGCTCGGCGACGAACCCCCACCCGACCCAGACGGCGTCGGCACGGGCGTCGGTCAGCGCCCGTTCGAGCTCGACATAGTCGAGGTAGGGGTTGGTGGCGGCCGGTGGCTCGCCGGGCCCGGGTCCGATCCGGACGGCCTCGTCGGCTTCCCGGACGAACATCGCGCGACGTTCGGCATCGGTGTGCAACGCCACGGTGGACAGCTCGACACCGTGTTCAGCGGCCGTCTCGCGCACGGCGTGGATGCACCGCATCGCCGGTTCCCCCCGGTTGACGATGGCGATGCGTCCGAGCTTCGCCAGGTCCGCGTGCATACCGCCCTCACTGTCGGGCCCCGGGTCGGGTGGACTCCGGGGCGGCGTGAACTCATGGGCGCGTGAACCTAGTCCGTCGGTTGCTCCTGGGTCGGGCGGCGGCGCATCGGCTGGCGACGCTTGTAGGTCAACGATCGCCACAGCCATTCAGCGGGTCCGAACCGGAACGCGCGCAGCCACAGTGGGCAGACGATCAGCAAGACGATCCAGATCCCGAGGACCACCACCAGGGATCCCGCGCTGCTGAGTTGGTCGTACTGACGGAACCCGGCGAAGACCACCAGTGCGAGCAGGCTCTGGGCCAGGTACGCGCTCAACGCCATGCGACCCACAGCGGCCAGCGGTCCGATCGGACCGATCCGCAGGCTCAGCAGCGCGAGGCCGCTGAGGTAGCCGACGGCCAGCAGTGGCGCTCCCGCCTGCTGCACGAACGTGATCGCGACCAGCAGGCCGGTGTTGATCCCATCGCCCGCCCCACCGGAGATCAGCATCAGCGGATCGACGAGGCCGAGCACCGCGTTGAGCGGCACACCCAGTCCGAGCCCGATGATGGCCGCGCGCCGCAGCGTGGCGCGGTGCTCACGGAGGTTGAGCGGGATGCCGGCACGCGTCACCGCGAAGCCGAACAGGAACAGCCCGAGGAGCCAGGGGATGACGAACAGCTGCCCGCCCTGGATGAACAGCGACTGCCAGGCGTGGACCACGATGATGTCGAGGTAGGACCCCTCGGTGAACGCGGCGGCGGCCTGTTCCTGGCGCCGGCTGAAGAAGTCCTCGAAGGCCGTCGTGAACGGATCCTCCGCGGCGGCGTCACCGGCCATGCCCTCGAAGATGCCAGCCAGCGCTGCGAAGGCCGTGGTCACGAGCGTGACGGCGGCCAGCAGACCCGCCGACCACCACAGGGCCACCTTGGGTCGGACGTTGACGAAGGCCAGCAGGACCATCCCGGTGACGCCGTAGACGAACAGGATGTCGCCGGGGAACAGCAGCACCATGTGCGCCAGGCCGAACAGCAGGAGCCACGCGTAGCGACGGGCGAGCAACCCCCGGGGAGCGCGTCCCGCGGCCAACGACCGGTTGACGATCAGGCCGGCGCCCAGGCCGAACAGGATCGAGAAGCTGGACACGAACTTGCCGGCGGCGAACCAGGAGACCGCTCCGTCGGCCACCCGGTCGATCCCGGTCGACGGATCGGGGAGCTCACCGGCGAAGATGCCGTACAGCTCCGGGCCGCGCATCAGTGCGACGTTGACCAGCAGGATCCCCAGCAGCGCGAAGCCCCGCAGGACGTCGAGGATCGGCTCGCGCTCGCTCCCCGAGGTCGGCGTCACCACCGCGCCGGGCGGAGCCGGTGGCTCTGGTCCACTCATCGATGTTCCCCCGTGTTGTCGTGCACCGCGCAGCGTAGGCACGGTGTCGGTGAGCGGCGGTCGTTGCAGCCGGCCGTCCGGCACCGTACGGTCTGAGCGACAACCACATACTGGCCGCGCATCCCGATCGGGAGAGCGTTGGCGCCTGGCACCGGTCCGACACGACGCGTTCGTGCAGGCCGTGCCCGGTCGCCGACCGCCGAAGGAGCAACCACCTCCCGGGAATCTCTCAGGCACCGGTACCGATCGGGACAGGCCCCTCTGGAGAGCAGTCGTTCACCCGTCCGCTCGGCCCGACGACGCACGATCCGCCGGACCGATGACAGGCGAGCGGCTCACCGTTGGTGCAAGCCGTCACCCATCCGCCGCGACGACGCGGTCGCCGGTGGACGACGGCGAACCTCTCAGGTCCCGTACAGAGTGGGGAGGCGACCCCGCCGCTGCATCGCTGCAGCCACGCGAAGGAGCCCCACCGTGACCGCTTCCGCCACGCCCTCGCCCGACTCGCTCTCCGCGAGTGACCGCCCCGCTGGCACCGACGCGCCGTTCGTCGCCCGCCACCTCGGCCCCGATGACGACGCCGTGGCCCAGATGCTCGCCCTCGTCGGGCAGCCGTCGCTCGATGCGCTCGTCGATGCCGCCGTGCCGGAGGGGATCCGCCTGCAGGGTGCGTTGCAGTTGCCCGAGCCCCTGGACGAACCGTCGGTGACGGCGGCACTGCGGGAACTTGCCGATCGCAACGAGGTCACGACCTCGATGATCGGGCTCGGCTACCACGGCACGGTCACCCCGCCCGTGATCCGTCGCAACGTCCTGGAATCACCGTCCTGGTACACCGCCTACACGCCCTACCAGCCAGAGATCAGCCAGGGCCGGTTGGAGGCCCTGCTGAACTTCCAGACGGCGGTCGCGGACCTGACCGGCCTGCCGATCGCCAACGCGTCACTGCTCGATGAGGCGACCGCGGTGGCCGAAGCGGTCGCGTTGATGCATCGCGCCGTACGTGGCAAGAGCGACCGGGTGGTGGTCGATCCCGACATCCTGCCGCAGACGCTCGCGGTGCTCAGGACCCGCTGCGCGCCGCTGGGATTGCAGATCGTGGTCCCCGACTCGCTGGACGACGGCCTGCCCGAGGGCGAGCTGTTCGGGCTCGTCCTGCAGCTACCGGGCGCCTCCGGTGCGGTGCGTGATCACGCCGCGCTGATCGAGGCGGCGCACGACCGCGGTGCGCAGGTCACGGTGGCCGCCGACCTGCTGAGCCTGACCCTGCTGACCCCGCCGGGGGACCTGGGTGCCGACGTGGCGGTCGGCTCCACGCAGCGCTTCGGCGTCCCGCTGTGGTACGGCGGGCCGCACGCGGCGTACATCGCCGTCCGCGAAGGGCTCGAACGCTCCGTGCCGGGTCGGCTCGTCGGCGTCTCGGTCGACGCGGACGGGCGACCGGCCTACCGCCTGGCGCTGCAGACCCGTGAGCAGCACATCCGCCGCGAGCGTGCCACCTCCAACATCTGCACCGCGCAGGTCCTGCTGGCGGTCGCCGCCGGCATGTACGCCGTGTGGCACGGCCCGGAGGGCCTGCGGGCCATCGCCGAGCGGGTCCACGGACATGCGATCGGTCTGGCCAGGTCCCTGCGGTCGGTCGGGGCGACGGTCGTGCACGACGCGTTCTTCGACACGGTCCTGATCGCCGTGCCGGGGCGCGCCGCCGAGGTGGTCGCGGCTGCAGCCGCCGCCGGCATCGACCTCGGCCACGTTGACGCGGACCACGTCCGTATCGCCTGCGACGAGACGACGCAACCCCACCACCTCGAGGCCGTCGTCCGCGCCATCGCCGGCACCTCGGGTGGGACGGCGTCAGGCGATGG
>SLHP01000170.1 GCA_007136095.1 Nitriliruptoraceae bacterium | reverse complement strand
AGCGAGGCACCGACGCCGCTGGCCCGCACACCGCTGCGCTACTACGAGCACGACGTCCTCCAGGCGATCACCCAGCTGCCGGCGCCGCCGGTCCTGATCGGCCACTCGATGGGCGGCCTGATCGTCCAGCACGTGCTGGAGCGCTACCGCGATGCGCCCGCGGGAGTGCTGGTGGGTCCTGCGCCTCCAGGACACGGCATCGAGGTGTTCGGGGCGCTGCTCCGACACGACCCCGCCGCGCTCGGTGCCGCGCTCATCGGCCGGGAACCGGCGCCCGGCGTGTCCGTCCTCTTCGGCTCGGCTCCGGAGGATGCCGAGTCCATCCGGCAGCGGATGGGATCCGAGTCGACGCTTGCGGCCATGCAGGTACTGGGGCCACGCCGGACCCGGGACATCCGCAGCCCGCTGCTCGTCATCGGTGGTGGCGACGACCGGATCGTGCCACCGCACGCGGTGACCCGCACGGCGCGTGCCTACGGCACCCGCGCACACCTGTTCCGCGGGATGGGCCACCTGCTGATGCTGGAGCCCGATGCAGCCGCACCGTTGCGGTTCATGCTGGACTGGCTCGACCGGACCGTGCTCGCGGCGGCGGACTGACCCGGGCCCGGCGGTGAACCGGTACGGCTGTGGCCCGGTGATGGACCCGTACGGCTGTGGCTCGGCCCCGGCTGCGGTCCGGCTGTGAGCTGTCCCGGCCGTCGAGGGCGGATCGACGTCGACAGGTGACGCAGATCTGCACCGCGGACGCCCGCCAGCCGCCGCATCTGGAGTTCTGCGTCGACAGGTGACGCAGATCCGCACCGAACCGGCCCGGGTTCAGGCCTTGGTCGAACTCGTCACGACGTCGAAGCCCCAGAGTTCCGAGCCCATGGCGGCGGGACCGCCCTGCGGGGCGCCACCAGCCTCGGGGCCGCCCTGCTGGGCGTGGCCCTTGGTGAACGCGGCGCTGTTCATCCATGCCTGGAAGGACTCCTCATCGCGCCAGGTGGTGACGACCAGGTACTTGTCCGTTCCCTCCGTCGGGCGCAGGAGCTGGAACGACTCGAACCCGTCGACCTTGTCGACCTCCCCGGCGCGGGCGGCGAAGCGGCCTTCGAGCACCTCGGCCCGCTCGGCGGGCACGGTCAGGACGTTGATCTTCACGACGGACATGCGGGCAACCTTCGGTTGGTGATCGGTTGCCCGCGAGGGTACGAGCGCTGGACGCAGAGGTCAGACGCGAGGATCTGACGACACGACGACCGGCAGATCGACGAACCGTGGGATCCCGCCGCGACCTACCAACCGAGGGTGCCCGGTCCACCCTTGAACGGGCCAACGACCCGAGAGGTGACCCACGAGCCGTAGAAGTCTCCCTCGACCATCTGGACCACCTCGCCGTCGACCAGACACCGGTCGACCGCCTGCGGGTAGAACGCGATCGCGCCGGTCAGCGCCTCGTAGCCCGGGACCGGCTCCTCGTACCACCAGCACGCGCCGGGTGACCGGCGGTCGCCGACGACGAGGTCCGCGTAGCTGGCGACGCCCTTGAACTCGCAGTGGGTGCGACGGGCGGTCGGCTGCAGGAACTCTGTGCGGACATCGTCACGGGGGACGTAGTAGACGGGCGCGTGCGAGGTCTCCAGGACCCGCAGCGTCCGCCGCGACTCGGCCACGACGGTGTCGGCGAACTCGATGATGACCAACTCATCACCGCCGTCGACCCGGGGCGGGCGTGGGTAGTCCCACACGGATTCCTGGCCGGGTCCGGGCTTCTCAGGTGTCGGTCGTCGGAACATGTGCATCCTCGCAGGCTGGCTCCTCCAGCGTTCGGAGCACATCGACGAATGGCCGGTGCTTTCGTCCGTGTCTCGGGTCAGCGGCCAGGAGGACAGTGGCGTCGTTCAAGGTGCGCGCCAGGGATGCCGATGCTCGGGGTGTCTTTGACGGGGCCTCACGACACGGCACCCCGCCCGAAAGGGCGGTCCGCAAAGCTCCGGGCCTACCACCGCGAGAGCGGTCATGGCAGCCGAGCTTCCGAACGAGCCTTGCCCCACCTTCGGTGTGGCTCCGTCCCTCTCCTTGAGGACGGTGATCCCGATGTCCCACACCAATCCGTTCGCCCGCATCGTGCAACTGGCGGCTGCCGCGCTCGCGCTCGCGCTGATCGCGACGTTGACCCCCTTGATGCCAACGGCAGCCGCGGCGGACAGCAGCATGGAGGGGCAGTTCGTCGCAGCGGTCAACCAGGAGCGGGCGGCGCAGGGGCTGCCGGCGCTGTCGACGTCGGGGGATCTGACATCGGTCGCACGGTCGTGGAGTGGCCGCATGGCCGATGATTCCAAGCTGTTCCACAACCCGAGCCTGGGTTCGCAGGTGTCGGGCTGGAAGAAGGTCGGCGAGAACGTCGGTCGTGGGCCGAACGTGGACGCGATCCATGCTGCGCTGATGGCGTCGCCCGGTCACCGACGCAACATCCTGGATCCGGACTGGACCCAGATCGGCATGGGTGTGGTCGTCCGTGACGGCACCGTGTGGGTGACCCAGGTCTTCCGCCAGCCGCCGGGCGCGGCCCCCAAGGCGGAGCCGGCGCCGAAGGCCGAGCCCAAGTCCGAACCGGCCCCCAAGGCGGACCCCGAGCCCGAACCGGCTCCCAAGGCGGACCCCAAGCCCGAACCGGCCCCGAAGCCTGAGCCGGCGCCGACGGCACAGCCGACCTCGACGGCACCCTCGCCAGCATCGGACGCGACCTCCGCGCAGCCGGAGCCGTCCGAGCCGATCGTCCCATCACGCATCAGCTACGAGCTCGACGAGTCGGGCGATCGGTACCTCTGGGTGACCTGCCCGACGTTCACCTGGCGGTTCGAGTGACGGGTCGAGGCCTCCCTGCAGCAGGCTGACGGATCACCCTGCAACCCCGCCGGACCCGGCTGATCGTCACACCTCCCGGCCCATGGTCCACCCCGCGCGCGTGGCCCATCTACGCTGGTGTGCAGCGGACCCATCTCCCTGACGAGGCAACGCCCGTGGCGCGCATCCCCGACAAGCAGGAACATCAGTCCAAGCTCATGAAGCTGGACTTCAAGGAACGCCGCGCGATCGTGCGCGCGGTCAACCGTGGCCGTGCCGTCGAGAACCGGGCGCACGCCGGGCTGGCGGTCGGGGTCGCACGGCGGCAGCAGCGCTTCTGGAAGGTCGCCTGGCTCCTCGGACCGATCCTCGCCGCGGTCCAACTCATCTTCTCCGACGTCGAGGCCGCCCTCATCAACGGCGCCATCGGCACCGTGGCGCTGGGCCTGATGTCGGCCTACTGGCTGTGGCGGGCGAAGCAGTCCGAGGAGCTGAACCTCGCGCTGCTCGAGGGTCGGCGGTCGACCTCGTCGACGCGCCGCCCCCCACCCGACGATGGGTCCGCGGGGTGGACGGACCGGTTCCGGCGCTCGAAGACGACGCCAGCGCCCACGGACGACACCCCGCGACCGGCCAGGCCGCGGGGTCACCTCCCGGGCGAGACGGGGCCCCGCCCGTCAGCATCCCGTGGGCACGGCACGAGCGGCGCCGGTGGAAGCTCCAACGGCGCCGGTCCATCGGGCCAGAAGAAGCCCAAGCCTCCCCAGCCCCGCGGGAAGAAGCGGCGCCGCTGAGGGTCGGTCACGCGACGCGACCGGTAGAGCTCAGACGTCCCGGAGGTCGGCCAGCACGCCCCGAGCCACCTCGGCGACGTTGGTCGCGGTGAAGCCGAACGCCTCGAACAGGTCCTCGGCGGGGGCGGACGCACCGAAGCGCTCCATGCCGACGACCGCACCCGCGTCACCGACCCAGCGCTCCCAGCCGAAGGGTACCGCCGCCTCGACCGCGACGCGGGCACGCAGCGCTGGCGGCAGGACCTCATCGCGATAGGACCGGTCCTGCGCGGCGAACCGCTCCCAGGACGGCATCGAGACGACCCGGACCGTCAGCCCGTCGGCAGCCAGCAGCTCCGCTGCCTCGACACAGTGCTGGACCTCCGAGCCGGTGCCGAGCAGCACCACGTCCGGCGTGTCGCCAGCGGCGCCGTCCGGACCGACGTCGCGCAGCACGTACGCGCCACGGTCGATCGCGTCGGTGGGCCGGTCCCCCAGTGGCGGGAGCCCCTGACGGGTGAGCGCGATGACCGAGGGGCCGTCCGCCTCCAGCGCGCGCTTCCAGGCCCCGACGGTCTCGGCGCCGTCGGCCGGACGCAGCACCTGCAGACCGGGGATCGCCCGTAGCGCCGCCAGGTGCTCGATCGGCTGATGGGTGGGGCCGTCCTCGCCCAACCCGATGGAGTCGTGCGTCATGACGTAGATGACCCGCTGGCCCATCAGGGCCGACAGTCGGATCGCCGGGCGGCAGTAGTCGGTGAAGATCAGGAAGCTGGCCACGTACGGGATCACCCCGCCGTGCAGGGCCATGCCGTTGGCCATCGACGCCATCGCGTGCTCGCGGACCCCGAACCGCAGGTTGCGCCCCGACCGGTCAGTGGCCGAGAAGTCGCCGCCGTCCTCGACGTCGGTGTTGTTGGACGCCGCCAGGTCCGCGGATCCACCGATCAGTTCCGGCAGGACCCCCGCGAGCGCCTGGATCGTCGCGCCCGAGTGCTTGCGGGTGGCGTCCTTGGCATCCAACTCGGGCAGTGCGTCGGTCCAATCCGTCGGCAGCTCACCACGGACGACGCGGCGCTCGAACTCGGCGGCCAGCTCCGGGTGTTCGGTGCGGTAGGCGGCGAACCTCGACTCCCATGCCTCTCGTTGCTGCTGACCCCGCGCACGGACGTCGAGGTGGCTGCGCGCCTCGGCCGGCACGTGGAACGGCTCGGTGGCCTCCCAGCCGAGCGCGTCCTTGGTGGCGGCGATCTCGTCGTCGCCCAGGGGCGCACCGTGCGCGGCGGAGGTGCCGGCCTTGTTCGGGGAGCCGTACCCGATCACCGTTCGCACAGCGATCAGCGACGGGCGCGGATCGGTGTCCGCCGCGCTGATGGCGGCCCGGATGGCGTCCAGATCGGTGCCGTCTTCGACCCGCTGCGTGTGCCAGCCGTAGGCGTCGAACCGGGCGAGAACGTCCTCGGTGAAGGCCAGGTCCGTGCTGCCATCGATCGTGATGTCGTTGTCGTCATAGAGGTAGGTCACCCGGCCGAGCTGCAGCGTGCCGGCCAGCGACGCCGCCTCCGACGCGACGCCCTCCATGAGGTCGCCGTCGGACACGATCCCGTAGACGCGGTGATCGACGATGTCGTGCCCCGGCTGGTTGAACTCCTCGGCCAGACGCTCGATCGCCAGGGCCATCCCCACCCCGTTGGCGAACCCCTGCCCGAGGGGTCCGGTGGTGGTCTCCACCGCATCGAGGAGGAAGTTCTCCGGGTGGCCGGCGGTCGGTGCATGCAGCTGCCGGAAGTTGCGGAGGTCGTCCAGGGTCGGCGCGGCGTAGCCAGCGAGGTGCAGGGACGCGTACAGCAGCATCGATCCGTGGCCGGCGGACAGCACGAACCGGTCGCGGTCGACCCAGGACGGGTCCGAGGGATCGTGCTGCATGACCTCGCGGAACAGCACGTAGGCCAACGGAGCGCAGCCCATCGGCATCCCGGGATGGCCGGAGTTCGCGGCCTGGACGGCGTCCATCGCGAGCGTGCGGACGGTGTTGATCGAGAGCTGGGCAGGATCGGCAGACATGGATGCTCCGTGCGGTCGCCACGAGGGACCACGACGTGACGGGTCGATGCGACCCACAACCGGGCCGCACGGGTGCGACCACGGCGTCGTGGACGGTGTCAGGGGCGAACCCTACTCATCGGCCCGACGGGACCGGTACCGGCCCGAGCCCGGGCGGCCCCTACCCTCGCGACCGCACGCCGCCGCGCGCCCATCACGAGAGCGCCATGAGGAAGGGAGTCCGTCGTGCCGCCCCTACCGCAGCGCATCACGTTCCGCCTCGCGATCGAGAACGAGCGCGGCATGCTCGGACATGTCACCACCGCCATCGACGACCACGGCGGTGCGGTCCACGCCGTCCAGCGCACCGGCGAGCAGCGCCACGTGATCTTCCGTGACGTGAGCGCCGACATCAGGGACCCCGCCCACGGCGATGAGCTCGCGGCCATGCTCAACGACCTCGACGGGGTCGAACTCCTGGCCATCAGCGACGACGTCGTCGCCAACCACGAGGGCGGCAAGATCCGGATCGAGACGACCCGCGAGGTCCACAACGCTGCGGACCTGGCGCTCGTCTACACCCCCGGCGTCGCCAAGATCTGCCGGATGATCGCCGACGACCCGACCGTGGCCTACCGCCTCACGATCCGCTCGAACTCGGTCGCGGTGATCACGGACGGGTCAGCGGTCCTCGGACTGGGGGACATCGGGCCGCTGGCATCACTGCCCGTGATGGAGGGCAAGGCGATGCTGTTCAAGTCGTTCGGGGGCGTGGACGCCTACCCGATCCTGGTGGAGGAGCGGGACCCCGACATGTTCGTCGACACCGTGGCACGGATCGCCAGCGGGTTCGGGGGCATCAACCTCGAAGACATCTCCGCACCGCGGTGCTTCGAGATCGAGGGCAAGCTCCGGCGACGGTTGGACATCCCCGTCTTCCACGACGACCAGCACGGCACGGCCATCGTCGTGCTGGCGGCGCTGATCAACGCCGCGCGGGTGGTCGAGCGTGACCTCGACTCGTTGCGGATCGTGGTCCAGGGCATCGGTGCCGCCGGCGTCGCGATCATCGAGCTGCTCCAGGCCGCGGGTGTCACCGACATCGTGCCGGTCGACATCGACGGGATCGTCGAGCCGACCCGCAAGGCCGGGCTGGACCCGATCCGCAGGCGCATCGCCAAGCGCACCAACCCGCGGAACCTGTCGGGCAGTGCCGAGGTCGCACTCGTCGATGCGGACGTGTTCATCGGGGTGTCGGGGCCCGACTCGTTGCCGCTGGAGTGGGTGCAGACGATGTCCGAGGACCGGATCGTGTTCGCGATGGCCAACCCGACCCCGGAGATCCATCCGGATGTCGCCCGGAACCACGTCCGGGTCATGGCCACGGGCCGCTCGGACTTTCCCAACCAGATCAACAACGTGCTGGCCTTCCCGGGGCTGTTCCGGGGCCTGCTGGACTGTGCGGCGACCAAGGTCACCGACGAGATGAAGATCGCCGCAGCGCACGGCATCGCATCGATCGTCGGGGCCGACCTGGCGCCGGATTACGTCATCCCCTCGCCGTTCGACCGGTCGGTCGTGCCGGTGGTGGCCGAGGCGGTCGCCGCGACCGCGCGGGAGCAGGGCCACGTCCGCCCGGGATCAGCCGGGTCGCTCGAATCAGAATCCCAGGTGGCGATGCACGGGGCCGCACGGCGTGCGGTCCAGCGCGCGGTCGCCAAACGCTTCAGCGACCAGGCCACGAGTGACCAGCCGGCGGCCTCCACGGAGGGATGACCCGTCTCTCTCAGCCGGCGCGTCGGGCCTTCAGTTCCTCGAGGATCTCGCGGAGCAGGATCACGTCCTCCGGCTCGGCCTCGGGTTCCGGTTCGCCCGGCTCGTCGCGCTGCATCCGGTTGTAGGCCTTGACGATGAAGAACAGGGCGAGGGCGACGAACAGCAGCGTGACGAGTGCGGTGATGACAGCACCGACCGATCCGACGGGCACGCCGTCGACGGTCTCGCCGAAGGTCAGCACGTTGTCGAAGTTGGGCTCGCCGAAGAGCAGCCCGATCAAGGGCATGATCACGCGTTCGACCAGGGCGTTGACCACGCCGGTGACGGCCACCCCCATGACGAACCCGACGGCGAGGTCGATGAAGCTGCCCCGGTTGATGAACTCCCTGAACTCGGCGAGCATGGCACGACCTCCCGGTCACGATCGCAGCGGATGATGGTCGTCGCAATCTAGTCCAGGCGGCGCAGCCAGTCCTTGAGCACGTCGCCGAGTCCGTTGAGCGTCGCGGCCTCGGAGGAGGCTGCGCCGGTCGGGCTCGCGGCACGCGTCACGCGCAGCGAGTGATCGCCACCCTCCACGACGTGCACGGTGGCCCGACGCGGCAGCTTGTGCCGGTGCTCGTCGAGCAGTTGCAGGTCGCAGAACGGATCGCGGTCGCCCTGCAGGAACAGTGCAGGCGCGAAGAGATGCGGCCAGTGGTCGACGCGGAGCTTGTCCGGACTGCCGGGTGGATGGAGCGGATACCCGTACAACAGGACCCCCGCCGCAGACAGCCCCTGGGCGACGGCCAGCGTGGCGACCCGACCGCCGTAGGACTTCCCACCGACGATCCAGGGAGCATCACGCTGCCCCAGGGCATCCTGGGCGGCCGCGAGGACGGCGAGGTAGCCGGGTACCGACCGGTCGGCGTGCGGCGCGCGGCGCCCGGCCTGGCGGTACGGCAGGTTGGCACGCACCACCGTGCATCCCCGCGCCGCCAGTGTCGACGCCAGCGCCGTGAGGCCGTCACCGTCCAGGTCGCCACCGGCTCCGGGCGCAAGCAGCACCGACCGGTGCCCACGTACCTGGGTCGCTCGTGGCGGACGGTGTACCGCTGCGGCGACGTGATCGCTCGCGGGGTCGTCGACCATGAGGGTGAGGCGACGGACGGTCACGTCAGACCGAGGATCGGCAGGTGTCGCACGAGAGCTCCTGGATCACGAAGCGCGCCACCATACCCGCCCGCGAGAACGGCCCACCGGCTGGGCGAGCCGGT
>SLHP01000127.1 GCA_007136095.1 Nitriliruptoraceae bacterium | reverse complement strand
TCGGCGGCGGCCAGCAGCTGCTCGTCCTTGCCGGCGACCACGATGTGCACGTCCGCGGGTGCGACCTGGCGTGGCCAGCACAACCCGATGTCGTCGACGGTGGTCTCAGCGATCGCGGCGACGGCCCGTGAGACGCCGATGCCGTACGAGCCCATCGTCACCGTGACCAGTTTGCCGTTCTCGTCGAGGACCTTGAGCCCCAGGGCGTCCGCGTACTTGCGGCCGAGCTGGAAGATGTGGCCGATCTCGATCCCGCGGGCGATCTCGACCGGACCCGAGCCGTCGGGAGCCGGATCCCCGGCCCGGACCTCGGCGGCCTCGATCGTGCCGTCGGGCGTGAAGTCGCGGCCACACACCAGGTCGAACACGTGGTGGCCGGGTTGGTTGGCGCCGGTGATCCAGCGGGTTCCCTCGACGATCCTGGGGTCGACGAGGTAACGGATGCCGCTGGGGGAGTCGGTGCCGAGCGCGGTCGGGCCGACGTAGCCCTTGACCAGCGCGGGGTGGCGCGCGAAATCCTCGTCGGTGAACGGCTCGACCGTGGCCGGTTCGAGCTGTGCGGCCAGCCGCTTCTCGTCGACGTCGCGGTCCCCCGGGACCCCGATGACCAGCGGCTCGCGGGTCCCGTCGCGGTGCACCAGCGTGACGATGACGTTCTTGAGGGTGTCAGCGGCCTCCCAGAGCCGGTCGGCGCGGGGCAGGTGGTCGTTGGCGTGCGTGACCAGGGTGTCGATCGTCGGCGTGTCCGGTGTGTCCTCGATGTGGGCGGGCGGGGCGTCCTCGGAGGGGATCGGCGGAGGCGGTGGGGTGGTCACCGCCTCGACGTTGGCGGCATAGCCGGCGTCGTTGCGGACGAACGTGTCCTCGCCCACCGGCGTCGGGCAGAGGAACTCCTCACTGCGGGATCCCCCCATCGCCCCGGACATCGCCGACACGATGACGTAGTCCAGACCGAGTCGATCGAACGTCGCGATGTAGGCGTCACGGTGCTGCTCGTAGGACGCCTCGAGGCCCGCGTCGTCGACGTCGAAGGAGTACGAGTCCTTCATCACGAACTCCCGACCGCGCAGTAGGCCTGCCCGCGGTCGGGCCTCGTCGCGGTACTTGATCTGGATCTGGTAGATGCTGAGCGGTAGGTCCTTGTACGACGAGTACAGGTCCTTGACCAGCAGCGTGAACATCTCCTCGTGGGTCGGGGCGAGCAGGTGCTCGTTGCCCCGCCGGTCGGTCAGGCGGAACAACGTGTCGCCGTAGTCCTCCCACCGGCCGGACGCGACGTAGGGCTCCTTGGGCAGCAGGGCGGGGAAGTGCACCTGCTGCGCACCCATACGGTCCATCTCCTCCTGGACGATCCGCTCGACCTTGCGGTAGACGCGGTAACCCAGCGGCAGCCACGAGTGCATGCCGGACCCGGCCCGGCGGATGTAGCCGGCACGCACCAGTGCGGCATGGCCGGGCAGTTCGGCGTCGGCGGGGTCGTCGCGCAGCGTGCGCACGAACAGGGTGGACATCCGGAGGAACACGTCGTCACTCTTTCGCGGCTCAGGGGCGTCGAGGAGGCAACGAGGTGCCGTCGATCGCCCGTTCACCCGAGGGGCCGGTGGTGGCTCGCGGGTCGCGCGACCCTACAGACCCCGGGCCGATGACCGCGAACGAGCGACCGTGCGGCCACCGCCGCCCGCACCGCTCGGGTGTCGGGTCGCGGCACCGACGACGTACGCTCACAGTCACACGACCGGCTGGTGCACGACCGCCGGACCCGGGGATCCACGGGCACAGGCCAGTACGGATCTCTGCCGGGCCGGATCGGCATGACCAGGTCTCTCGCTGCCGCGGTCGTCCACCGCTCCCGCTGTCCGACTCCCGCTGAGGCCCCGCTGTGCGCATCCTGATCCGGATCCTGGGAGCACTGGTGTCGCGGGCGCCGTGGCTGATCCTGGGCGCGACCCTGGTGCTCACCGTCGTCTTCGGTGCGCTGGCCACCACCCTGGAGGACGCCACCGGTCAGGAGGGGTTCGCACCTGAATCCGAGGAGATCCTCGCCAGCGAGCGCATCAGCGAACTGTTCGGCGAAGAGGCGACCCAGACGGTGATGCAGGTCGTCGTCCGTTCGTCGGACGGCGATGTGTTGACGGCTGACGGTCTGGCCGCCTCCAACGACCTCGTCGAGGCACTTGAGAGCAGCGATGCCTCCGCGTTCATCTCCGACGACCCGCAGCAACCCGGCGTCGTCAGCTACCTCCTGCCGGTGCAGCAGGCGCTCGGTGAGCAGCAGATCGACCCATCGACGTTGGACGACGATGCGGTCAAGCAGATCTACGACGACGCGGTGGCCGAGGCCGGCCCGGAGTTGGGCTTCGCCCTGCAGTTGGTCCCCGAGGACGCGGGTGACGAACCGGACACCGCCTTGATCCTGGTCTTCATCGACGTACCCGCCGACGTCGATGGCCAGATCGACCGCGAGGCCGCCGTGGCCGACGTCATCCGCTCGGTCGATGTCGCCGATGGCCTCGAGTTGCGCCCGTTCAGTTTCTCGCTCCTGTTCGAGGACGACGACGACATCTTCGGTGAGATCGGGCGCCTGTTCATCCAGGCGTTCCTGATCATCATCGGGGTGCTGCTGTTCGTCTACTGGCTCAAGCCGGGGGGCAACACCGGTCGGCTCGCGTCGATCCGCCGCACCATCACGGACACGAGCGTCACCATGTTCACGATCGTGCTGGTCGTGCTGTGGATGAACGGGATCGGCGCCCTGCTCCAGCAGGCGAACATCCTCGGCCCACTGACCGAGGTCGCCCAGATCGTCCCGATCCTGTTGATCGGGTTGGGTGTGGACTACGGCATCCACCTGACCTCCCGCTACCGGGACGAGGTCGGGCTCGGTCAGGACGTGGACGCCAGTATGGGCACGGCGATCGGAACCGTCGGGATCGCCCTGGTGCTCGCGACCGTCACGACGGCCATCGGTTTCCTGACCAACATCTTCAACCCGATCCCTGCGCTCCGGGACTTCGGCATCCTGGCCGCAGTGGGCATCACCGTGGCTTTCACGCTGATGTTGACCTTCGTGCCAGCCCTGCGCACCGTGCTCGACCGTCGTGCCCAGCGGGGCGGCCGGCTGCCGAGCGACGGTATGGGGGCGACCCGCGACCGGCTACTACCCGACATCGTGGCACGCAGTTCATGGCTCGCGGAGAAGATGCCGATCCCGACCCTGCTGATCGCCGTCGTGCTCGGTGGTGCCGGCTACGTCGGCCTGGCCAACATCTCCACGGAGTTCTCGTTCACCGACTTCCTGCCCGAGGACGCCCCGGTCGTTGTGACCCTCGACATCATCGAGGAGGACTTCGGGGGTGGGTTCGGTGAGACCACGCAGGTACTCATCGAGGGCGACGACCTGGAGACCCCGGCCGCCTTCAACGCGATCGCGGACGCGGTGGATGCGATGGGCGACACGCCCGACGTCCTGAGCGTCGCCACGCCGGACGGCGAGGCTGCGCAGGTCGAGTCGCCCGTCGCGGTGATCCAGGAGCTGCTTGCGCCAGGTCCCGACGGCGCCCCGGCCGATCCGGAGTTCGCTGAGCTGGCGGTGGCCAGCGGGTTCGATCCGGAGACCGGGCGGCTGGAGGCGGGTGGTGACGCCGCAGCCATCTTCGACGCGGCCCGTGACCGCGTTCCCGATCGTGTCAGCAGCGTGTTGGCCGCCCCCAACGGCACCTCGGAGGCGTCGGTCCTGGAGATCAGCACGCGTGCCGGCGAGGATCGTGCGCTGGACCTGCGTGACGCGCTCCTCGACGATCTCGAGCCGGTCGCAGCGGCCGGGTTCGACGTGGTCATCACCTCCCAGGACATCATCACGGGCGCGATCGTCACATCCCTGTCGGCGTCCCAGGTGACCTCGTTGGTCATCACCCTGATCGCGGCCACCCTGGTACTGATGGTGACCTTCGCGATCGAGAACCGGCGGCCCATGCTCGGGGTGCTCACGATGATCCCTGTGGCGCTGGTCGTGCTGTGGACCTTCGGGCTGATGTACCTCAGCGGGATCCCGTTCGGGCCGGTCACCGCCACCCTGACCGGTCTGGCGGTCGGGATCGGGGTGCCGTACACGATCCACATGGCCCGACGCTTCGACGAGGACCGCAGGCGGTACGCCGACATCAACGAGGCGATCCGCGAGACGACCCGCAACACCGGCGGGGCGCTGGCCGGTTCCGCGTTCACAACCGCGGCGGGGTTCGGGATCCTCATCACCTCGACGTTGGTGCCTTTCCAGCAGATGGGGCAGGTCACCGCCTACGCGATCCTGCTGTCGCTGTTCGGGGCGATCATGGTCCTGCCGTCACTGCTCGTGCTGTGGGAGCGGTGGCACCGGCGCCGCCACAGCGCGGCGGCGCCGTCGGTCAGCGAGGCTGATACCGACGTGTTGTTCCTGGCCTCGCAGCCGCCGGCGTAGGCGGCCCGGGCGGCCACTGCCGACCGGACAGCCGTGGCATCCCGAGGCGCCCGCAGACCCGTACCCTGGCAACAGGTTGGAACACCACGGCCTCGAGGATCTCCGTTGCCACTCGTGATCGCGCTCACGCTCGCGTTCATCATCTACTGCATCCTGGACGTTGCGCTCACCCCGGCGGACGACGTGCGCAACCTGCCGAAACCCGCATGGCTGGTCGTCGTGATCTTCCTGCCGGTCGTCGGCAGCATCGCCTGGTTGCTGGGTGGACGTCCGGAGAACGTCGGGCGGTCGCCCGGAGGGGGACGGAACGGGTCCGGGGCCGCGCCACGGGGAACGCCACCGAAGAGCTCGAGTTGGGGTCAGCCGCCATCAGGTCCCAGAACCCCACCCAAGGGGCCAGACGACGATCCGGACTTCCTGCGCCACGTCGAGGAACAACTGCGGCGCGGTGACCAGGATCCGCCCGACAACACCTGAGGGTGCGGTCAGTACCGCTCGCCGACCGGGTGGGGCAGGGCCTCGAGGCGATCGATCGCCCCGGCAGGTAGCACCACGGCTGCGGCTGCGCAGTTCTCCTCGAGGGTCGCGATGCGTTTCGTGCCCGGGATCGGCACGATGCTGGGTGAGCGTGCGAGGAGCCAGGCCAGCGCGACCTGTGCCGGGGTCGCGTCGATCGCGGCTCCGATGGCGCGGACCTCGGCGACGATGCGTTGGTTGCGCTCGATGGCGGACGGGGAGAACCGGGGGTTGCCCGCCCGGATGTCCGCCGCCTCGAAACCCGCTTTGGTGATCGTGCCGGTGAGGAACCCGCGTCCGAGGGGTGCGTAGGGTAGGAACCCGGCGCCGTGCGCCTCGCACCACGGCACGACCTGCTGGAGGGGACCGCGGGTCCACAGCGACAGCTCTGTCTGCACACTGGACACCGGGTGGATCGCGTGGGCGACGTCGAGCAGGTCCGCTGTGACCTCGATCTCCGACAGGCCGATCGTGCGGACCAGACCACGATCGACGAGTCCCGCCATGGCGCCCCAGGATTCCTCGAACGGGACCCGGGGGTCGACGCGATGCAGGTGGTACAGATCGATCATGTCCACCCCCAGGCGCCGCAGTGAGGCCTCGCACGCGGCCCGGATGTGTTCCGGCCGGCCGTCCCGGCGCTCGACGCCGGAGTCCGGGTCGACGACCAGACCGCACTTGCTGGCCACGACGACCCGCTCCCGGTGGGTGCGCAGACCCCGGCCGACGAGGATCTCGTTGGTGAACGGGCCGTAGACGTCCGCCGTGTCGAACAGCGTCACGCCCAGTTCCACCGCGCGTGCGAGGACCTGCAGCGACCGGGTGTCGTCCTGCTGCCCCGGGTCGTACTCGGCGGACATGCCGACACAGCCCAGCCCGATCGCGCCCACCTCGATGCCGGTGGACGCGCCGTCGTCGGTGCCGAGCCTGCGCTGCTGCATCCGGTTGGCTCCGTGACGAACGTGTCCCGATCCGCGTGCGGAGCCTACAACCGCGGCCGGTCGCCCGGCGGCCGCCGACGGCGGTTCATGGCGATCCACCGGTACCGTCGCCCTGTCGCCATCCGCAGCGCCAGGAGCACGGTGCTGACCCTGATCCTCGCCACCCCCGTCGCGCTGGCCGCGGTCGCGCTGCTGGTGGGCGTCGTCGTGCTCGTCTGGGTGGGTCGGTGGCAGGGCTGGTTCGGCCGGGATGCCGCGTGGACGGTGGTGGTCTGGCCGCTGCCGCTGGTGAGCCTCATCGCGCCACTGCTCGCCGCTGCGGCCTGGTTCGTCGCCCGGTCGCTCGGTCTGGCGGGCGCGGAGGGCAGCCTCACGGCCGGGCTGCTGTACCTCGGCGCCTACGCGGTCCCGTGGGTGGTCCTGACCCTGGCCGCTCCCCGGTGGCTGTTCCCAGCGTGGGCACGTGCCCGCGTCGCCGAGCCGCCATCGCAGGTGGGCACCGCTCCCGTACGCGGAGCGGTCCCCGCCGTGTACTGCCCGCGTGGTCGGGGACACGGATCCCTGGGTCGGTGGGTGTGGCGGATCGACGGGGTCGCCGGCCACGTCGTCGTCGACGACGAGGTGCTGCGGTTCCGGCCGGTCCGGGACACACCCGACGATGCGGCTGCGATCCGCGACCTTGATGACGAACTGGACGCTGAGGCGGTCGCGCAACTCGGGCTCGAGTTCGGACCGGACCTCCACCTCCAGGCGCCTCGAGGTGGCTGGTGGACCCGGCGACGGGTGGATGTCGAACTGTCCGCCGTGACCGACTGCGTGTGGCATGCGACCCGGCGGTCCGCGGGTGATGGGCTGCTGGGCCTTGAGGTCGTGGAACGTGGCGTGGTGCACCTGTGGGTGACCGACGTGGCTCGTGTCCGCGCGTGGTTGGCCGGCACGGTGGGGACGCCCGGCCGGTCGTTGCGGTCGGGCACACACCACGCGACCTCTCATGATCCGGATGCGTAGGCTCTGGCGGGTTCCTGCGGCTTCCGGGGAACGGTGGCGGCATGCGTCGAGATCGACTCGTCGTGACCGGTCGGAACGTGGAGGTAGCCATGGGCAACGAGGACATCCCGGCAGGCTGGTACCCGGACGTCGCCGGAGGTGAGCGCTGGTGGGACGGGCAGGCGTGGACCGACCACACGCGTCCGACCCCGGGTGAGCTGCCGCCGACCCCCGATCCGACGACCCCGATGGATCCGGTGCCTTTCGCCACACCCCCGCCGCCGGGTCCGGGGGGTCAACCGGCAGCGGGTCCGCCGCCACCGGTCGCGGGCACGGCGCTGGCTGAGGCTCCGTCCGACGGTGGCGCAGGTGGCGGCAGGCGGGCGTTGGCCATCGGGCTGGTCCTGCTCCTGCTGCTGATCGGAGGCGCCCTCGCGGGGATGGTGGCGTTCAGCGATGTGTTCGGGTCGGGCGAAGAGCCCGACGGCGCGGTCGTCGAGCCGGTCGACGAGGTCGAGGACGAGGTCCCCGACGACGATCCCGAGCCGGCCGTCGGCTTCGGTGACATCCGTGAGGTCGAGTTCGGCGCCATCCCCTGGCGGACCACGTGTGTCGGGCGCGAGGACAACCCGACGGCCCGGTCGTCGTCGCCGGAGGTGGTCGAACTGTCGCCCACGCCCGGCGGGGTCGTGTGGCAGCACGAGAACCCCATCCTGCTGGACGGGCAGCCGGCGGTCTTCCCGCTCTACGAGGTCCGGATCGGCGAACCGATCTACGGCGACGCGACCGGGAACGGCGCGGCGGATGCCATCTTCCTGGCCGCGTGCAGCCAGGAACTGCTGGACACCGTCCGGATCGAGGCATGGACCCTCCAGGAGGGCGAGCCCCGGCAGCTCGGCAGCTTCTTCGAGGTGCCGAGCGACCTGGTGACCATCCTGGATGTCCAGGTCGCCGACGGGCGCGTCCGTGTGGTCGCGGAGGACGCTCGTGACGGTGACCTCGTCCGTCGCGTCGACGACTGGGTGCCGGTCGGTGAGATCGGGTGGGGGAGCAGCGAGGTCTCGCGTGAGATCCTCGAAGTCGCCCCCGAGCCGGAACCGGCGCCGGCCCCGGAGACCCCGGACGACCGGGTCCTGGGTGTGGAGTTCGGTCAGCTCGGCCCGGACTTCGAGTTCGCGACCCGGAACGGGCCCCGCGATCCGTTCGTCGCGACCCAGCCGGAGCTCAGCATCGTGCTGACGATCCATCCCGACGGTTCGCGCCTGGACGACATCGAGGTCACTGATGATCTGGATGGACTCGTCGACGCCTGGTCGGACCGGTTCCGGGAGCTGGCCGAGGATGGGCAGACCGACCTCGACGACCCGCTGGCCAGCGACGTCGATGTGGTCGGTGCCGATCGTGCCGTGGTCCTGGCCTACGACGGTGCGGACGTCGCGACGGCCGTCGTCGTCATGGTGGTCGACGTCGACGGCATCCTGATCGAGGTGGCGGCCTCCCTGGACGCCGATGACTGGGACGCCGACTTCCGGGCCGACACGGAGGACTTCTTCGCCACCTTCACCTTCGATGCGCAGACGGTGCGCCAGTCCCTGGGACCCTGATCGCGCCCACCGGCTGACCGCAGCCCGTCTGGTTCGGCCACGATGGGTGGTGTGGGGTGCAGCTGTGCACCCCACACCACCCATCACCGGGATGCAGGTCCGTTCGGACCGTGCTGGATCCCCGTGTTCTGCGTAGCCTCGGGGCGTCGAGCACAGAGGCATCGTCCGGGGCATCGAAGGAGCGCACATGTCGGCTGCCGGGTCCACCATCCAGCGTTCGGTGTCGTTGGTCGCGATCGTCGCGATCGTCGCGCTGTTCCTGCCCGTCACCGCGGCGACCGCGTTCGAACAGCGGTCGTTCGACGCGTCGAACGCCTGCCCGGCCGACACGGTGCCGCAGGGCCGGTTCACGGATGCCGGGGCGACGCACGGCGACGC
>SLHP01000083.1 GCA_007136095.1 Nitriliruptoraceae bacterium | reverse complement strand
CTCATGGGAACTCCTGTGGTGCGGGGCGGACGATGCGGGCGCCAGCATAGGGCTGCCCGCCGAGCCGACCCTGCGCACGGGGTCTGTCCAGTTGTACCCGTCAAGGTGGCCGGCCGAACGGAGCATGTCGTTGCGTCGGTCGGCCGGCGCGTGGGTCAGGCTACGAGAGAACCGGATGGCCGTCCGGCACGTCCGCGTGCACGTGGCCACGACCAACATCGACCCAAGGAACGCTCATGCTCGCCTGGGAATCATCCTGCTGCTGCTCGACATGCTGTTGCTCGGCACGGGCATCCTGGCCACGATCGGCTGGATCCTCATCGCCGTCGGCGTGATCCTCATCATCCTGGGTGCGCTGAACCGCAGCGTCGGGCCCCGCCGCTTCTACTACTGACGCCCGGCCGCCGGCCGCCGGCCGCCGGTCAGTAGAGGAACATCGGCTTGCCGGCGACCTCGCGGACCTTCGGCCGATAGGCCTCCACGTCGTAGAGCGCATCGACGTCGACCCGCTTGGCGCCCTCACCGGTGACCGAGACCGGCACGTTGGTGTATGTGCCGTCGCGCAGTGCGACCAGCCGCCCCTTGACACCGTCGACCGCGAGGTCGGCCGCCATGACGGCGTAGTTGGTCGCGACCATCAGGTCCAGGGAGTCGGGGTTGCCCGAGCGCATCAGGTAGCCGAGGCTCTGGCTGATGATGTCCTGACCCGTGAGCTGCTTCAGCGCTGCGGAGGTCGACTCGCCGATCCCACCGAGCTTGCGGTGCCCGTAGGCGTCCGCCTCCCCCGAAAGGTGGATGTCACCATCCAGCATCGTCGCGCCCTCGGAGATGGTCACCATCGCGTAGTTCGACGGGTTGCGCCGCTTGTCCTCCATCAGCAGCGCACCCAGGCGTTCGACGTCGAAGGGGACCTCGGAGATGATCGCTCGATCGACACTGGCGAGGTAGGCGCTGATCAGGGACGTCTCGCCCGAGTAGCGCCCGAACAGTTCGATCACCGCGAGCCGTTCGTGCGACCCGGTCGAGGTACGCAGCTGGTGGATGAACTGCACGCTGCGGGTGACCGCGGTCGAGAACCCGATGCAGTAGTCCGTGCCGTGGACGTCGTTGTCCATGGTCTTCGGTATCGCGACGACCGGGAAGTCCTCCTGGTGCAGGCGCAGGGCGTAGGAAAGCGTGTCGTCCCCACCGATCGGAATGAGTGCATCGACCTCGAGGTGTTCGAGGTTGGACAGGACGTGATCGGTGAAGTCGTGGGGTCCGTCGCCGATGGCCTGATCGGCGAGGAATCGCGGGACCTCCATCGTGCGGACGCGCCCCGGGTTGGTCCGCGAGGTGTGCAGGAAGGTGCCGCCCGACCGGTCGATCGTGCGGACGGCGTTGCGATCGAGGGAGATCACGCAGTTGTCGCGTGACTCCGGATCGTCCGGGTTCAGTTCCAGGAGCCCAGCCCAGCCGCGGCGGATCCCGATGACCTCGTGGCCGTCGTAGATCACCCGCTCGACGACCGCCTTGATGCATGGGTTGAGCCCGGGGACGTCGCCCCCGCCGGTGAGGATGCCGATGCGCACGGGTCACTCGCTTGGTCGGTGGTCTGCTTCCGAGGCAGCGTAGGCGGGTCGGGGTGTGGATGGTGTGGTAGGGATGTCGCTCGAGGCAGCGAGGAAGGAGACGGGGATGGTCCTGCGCTGGGCGATCATGGGCACGGGCGGTATCGCGGCCGCCCTCGTCCCGGCCATCGTCGCCGAGGGCGGCAGCGTCGTTGCGGTCGGTTCGGCCGACGTGGATCGGGCGGCGTCGTTCGCCCGAACCCACGACATCCCGCGCCATCACGGCCGTCACCATCATGTGCTCGAGGGTGGCGATGTCGATGTCGTCTACATCGCCACGACCAACGAGCGGCACCACCTCGATGCCATGGCGTGTGTCGAAGCGGGCGTACCGGTGCTCGTCGAGAAACCGTTCGCCATGGACCTCTCGCGGGTGAACGGGGTCCTGGCTGGGGCAGCCGCACGGGGCGTGTTCGTGATGGAGGCGATGTGGATGCGCCTGCAGCCCGGGTTCCGGGCGGTGGAGGAGCGGATCGCCGCGGGGGCGATCGGTGAGCCCACCACCTTGACCGCGCACTTCTCGATCTCTCGACCGGTCGACCCCGCCCGTCGTTGGTTCGCGCCCGAACTCGGCGGCGGCGCGCTGTTGGATGTCGGGATCTACCCCCTCACCCTCGCGATCGCGCTGCTCGGGGAGCCGACCGAGGCGCGGGCGCTGGGCACGCTCGCGAGTACCGGTGTCGATGCGCAGCTGGCCGTGGCGATGCGCCATCCACGGGCCCTGTCGTCCTGGTCGTGCTCGTTCGTCTCCGATCACGGTGTCGAGGCGGTCGTCGGTGGGCCGGACGGCAGTCTCTCGCTGCAGCATCCCTTCCAGAACACCCCCCGGGTGGTCCACCGCGTGGACGGCGGCATCGTCGAGGACCTGGAGGTGGTCGGCGCCGAGCTCGGGTACCGCTACGAGGTGCGCGAGGTCCACCGGTGCCTGGCCGACGGTCTGCAGCAGTCGCCGATGGTCACCTGGGAGCACACCCGGCAGGTGCAACGCTGGCTCGATGCACTGCGCGACCAGGTGGCCGGCAGCTGAGTCGAGGGCGGTCGCGCGATGTTCTCGCACCCGCTAGCTCTTCTAGCGTTTGCTATACTTCACTGGAGGATGGGGTCGCAGCGCCATGCCGGCGCGAGCTGCCGTCGCTCCGTCCGGAACGGCCCCGCCATGGTCAACCCGTTCGAGGATGACGATCCCGGACCGGGTGCGCTCGAACCCGCGGCGAACCCGTTCCGCCCGGGCATGGGCCGCATCCCTCCGGACTTCGGTGGCCGTGAACCCGCATTGCGCCGCGCGAAGATCATCGTCGAGCAATTGACCGCGGGTGTCGCGCCGGAGTTCGTGCTCTACCGCGGGGTCCGAGGCGTCGGCAAGACCGCCCTGCTGGCGTACGTCCGTCAACAGGCGGCGGACCGGGGGATCCTGACCGTCCACCTCGAAGCCGACCGGGACGATCGCAGCCTCGGGGTCGCCCGCGAGACCCTGCTCCGCGACGCGTCCGTGCTGCTCGACGGCGTCGACGCCAAGGTCGCCAGGACCCTGACCGCCATCCAGGTCGCCGGCGTCGGGGTCAAGCTGCGTGATCGCGGGAACCCGGCGGCGACCTTCGAGTCGCTGATCGCGGATGTCGCGCTGCTCGCCCAGCGCTCCTCGCGCGGGGTGTTGTTGACCGTGGACGAGGTCCACGAGGCCGGTGACCTGCTGCTCAAGCCGCTGCTGCGGGCCGCGCACCGGGCCGCGCAGGAGGATCGGCCGTTCGGCCTGCTCCTGTCCGGTCTGCCTACCGCCGCGGAGAACCTGTTCGACGAGGGCCAGACCTACACGGAGCGTCTGGCCCGGATCGACCTCGGTCTGCTCGACCGGGCCGGCACGGCCGATGCGGTGCGTCGGCCCTTCGCCCGGGTCGCCGGCGCCGAGGTCGACGACCTGGTCATCGACGCCCTGCACGACGCATCGGGGGGCTATCCGTGGTTCGTGCAACTGTGGGGCGAGGCCCTGTGGGACCTGGCCACCGACCCGGATCACATCGGTCTGGAGGTCGCGCGGGCCGCGGGGGAGCGGGTGCACGTCCGCGTCCAGGACTTCTTCGCGGCCAGGTGGCGCCGGGTGCCGACCGGTCGCGCCGCCCTGTTGGTCGTCGCGCTGGCGGAGGCCGGCGGCGACGCGGCGATGGCCGATCTGCTGGACACCATCGAGGTGACCCACCAGGCCGCGTCGCCGGCCCGTCGCTCGCTGCTCGATCTGGGGTTGTGCTGGGTGCCGCAGCGGGGCCGGTTGGCCTTCAGCGTGCCCGGGTTCGGCGCCTGGATCCTGCGGACGCGCCCCGACCGCTGACATCCAGGACAACGCATCCAGGACAACGACAGAACCCCGGCTCCCTCGCGGGCGACCGGGGTTCTGCGGAGCGGGGCGCTTTCGCCAACCCTCGCCCGATCGCTCGTTCCCCTTGCGGGGTCCGTGCGACCACCGTCGGGATCCTCGCGGATCTCCGTCGGCTGGTGTCCCGACCACGCTCCCCGAGGAGCGTGAGCCCGGCACCTGGTGCCTCACCCGCCGTTGCCGACGGGCTCTTCCATCGTGAGCAGGGTGCCTGCCCTCGCGGGCCGGTCGTCCTGCTCGCATCCGGCGGTCTTCGCCTCCCCGGGGGGAAGCTCGGCCGCTGGCCGCGGTCGTGCACCGGGTCGTGAAACCCAGCCGTTGCCTCGATGACCGGGCATCTCGGTGAGGAGCTGCCCGTGCACCTGCATCACACCCGCTGCGGCGAGCGATGCGACCTCCGCGTCCAGTGCAGTGACGCGTCGATCCTTGGTGGCTGACCCTTCCGGGCCACCCGCTGCGACCCACCGTCCTTCCGGACGGTCAGCCGTCGCGTCGGGCCTCTCGACCCGACCACCTCAGGCGGCCGGCCGTCAAGCCGATCACCCGCCCCACAAGGCTCTGCACGATCCTCGTGGAGGTTGCTCGAAGGTGTTCCGCAGTTCGTCCCGAGCAACGCTGAGCAAGCTACGCGAGCCAGGTCGTGGTTGTCCAGAGGCAACCGGCAAGTCACAGGGAAGTCACAGGTTGTCCACCGGTCATCCCCAACCTTTCCCCAGGAAGTGCCCTGCCAGGCGCACACCGGGGAGTGAACGGCGCGCTGTGGACGAGCTGTGGACCACGCCCCGGCGCCTCACCTCCGGCCGACGTGACGGGCAACGTGGGTTCGGGTTCGTGGTGGACCGGCCGAAGGGAGGGTATGGACATGGCGTCTCGCACGACCGCACACGCGGGGGTGCCAGCAGCGCACCGCGAGGTCGAGGCCCCCGGTGCGCTGCGAGAGCGTGTCCTGGCGGCCCGGTCGGTCCAGGAACTCGGTGAGGCGGTCGTCGACTGGGTGGAGTCGCTCGGCTTCCCCCTGCCGAGCATCTACCTCGAGGTCGGTGGTCGCCTGCGTGGTCTGGCCATGCGCGGCTACTGGCAGGTGCTCGAGGGGTTCACCGTCGAGCGTGGTGTCATCGCGGAGACCTTCCGGACGGGCGACGCGCAGTTCGTTCCCGATGTCCAGGACGATCCGCGATACATCGCGGCGGTCCCAGGTGTCGTCGCGGAACTCAGCCTGCCCATCCGCTGGAACGGGCGGGTCGTCGGGGTGCTCAACGTCGAGGCGCGAGACCCGCTGTCGTCCGCCGACATCCGCATCGTGACCGAGGTCGCCACGGCCTTCGAACAGCGGCTGCACCAGTTCGGGGGCCCGGAGCCTGAATCGTCCTGGCAGCGGTTGGCCCGGCGCTCGGCAGAACTGGCCGCGTTGGGCGATCCGTCGGACATCGGTCGGTTCGCCGTCGAGGTGGCCGGCGAGGTCACCGGGTTGGACTCGGCGGTGCTGGTGGTCGAGGAGCGGGGCGAGCTGCGGGTGCGGGCCCACGGCGGTCCGCTCGGGGAGCGGCTGTCCGGCCTCTCGACCGAGGCGCTCGGCGAGGTCGCATCCTGGACATCATCCGCAACCTCGGCCTACACGGTTGGCGCGATCGAGGGCAGCGGGTTCGCGGGTCACGAGGCACTGCGGCGGGCAGGCGTCGAGGCTCTGGCGTCCGCGAGCCTGCAGAGCAACGGTGGGCGGCACGGCTTCCTCCTGGCGGCGGGCTCGGAACGGTGCGCGTTCGATCGGTCCCAACTGCAACACCTCGAGGTCGTGGCCACCCACGCGGCCAGTGCGCTGTACACGGCGTTGGCGCTGGAGGCCCTGCGCGAACGCGCGGGGCAGGACGCGTTGACCGGCCTGGGGCACGGGGCGACGTTCCACGACGACCTCGGTCGCCATCGCCCAGCGGCTCAACCGTGCCACACGTCGGCACGGGCGGGCGCGGGTCTCGATCGGCATCGCCATGCTGGAGCCACCGTTGGTGGTCGAGACCGACACCGCGCTGGCACGGGCCGACCTGGCCCTGTACGAGGCCAAACGACTGGGACGTGACGGTATCGCGCTCTACCGTCCCGAGCTGCGTACGGATGCGCTGGACCGGTCCAACCTGGCCGCGGACCTGTCCCTCGCCGTCGAGCGTGACGAACTGTTCCTCGTGTACCAGCCGGTGGTCGATCTGGCGGGGGAGGGGGTGCTGGGAGTCGAGGCCCTGGTGCGCTGGGCCCATCCCGAACGCGGCGTGCTGAGCCCGTGATGACCTGCGTCTGGGGGTGAACATCTCCGCCGCCGAACTCGGTCCCGGCCTGGTGACCGACATCGCCGCGGTGTTGGAGCGCTACGACCTTGCCCCGGACCTGCTGATCGTCGAGGTGACCGAGAGCCTTTTCATGGACGAACTGGGCGCGGCACCGCCCCTGCGTGCCCTGCGCGAACTGGGGGTCAACGTCGCGATCGACGACTTCGGCACGGACTACTCCTCGCTGTCCTACCTGCGTCGGTTGCCGGTCAACATCCTGAAGATCGACCGATCCTTCGTTCTAGAGCTCGATGACCCCAAAGGGGCTGCGGTGACCCGAGCGATCGTGGAGCTCAGTCGGACCCTCGGCCTGTCCATCGTCGCCGAGGGTGTCGAGCACGCGTCGCAGGCAGCCATGCTGCGCGCCCTCGGCTGCGAACACGCGCAGGGTTTCCTGTGGTCGCGTCCCGTCGAAGCGGCCGCGTTCCCGACCCTGGTCCAGCGCCTGGACGCCGAGTTGCGTCCCGCCGGCGGACCCGGTCGACCGGCGGTCATGTGGCCACGACCCGTTGAGGATGCCGCAACCCTCCTCGATGAACCCGACACGAGGTGTGGGGACGGCGCGGCCTGATCCGCGCTCGATCCCGCGTCGAACGAGCGGACACCGTCCCGCCCCACCGTGCCTCCTACCGATGTCGTACCGATCTGGTACCGTGAGGGTGCCCACCCTGGCGGATGGCGGCACGGGCAACCCGTTGCTCTGCAGGCAGTCGGTTCCCCCGCTGCGCCGGGACGGCGATCCTCCCCGACCTGAAGGAAGACCATGAAACGTCTATTCGCCCTGTTCGCCGTCCTGGCACTCCTTCTCGTCGCCTGCAACGGCGCTGACAACGACGTGGACGCCCCTGAAGAGGAAGACGCTGCCTACAGCCTCGAGCAGCAGCCCGACGACGCGCAAGCGTCCTTCGTCTCCCCGCAGGACGGGGACACGGTCAGCTCACCGCTCACCGTCGAACTCGAAGCCGAAGGCATCGAGCTCGCCCCGGCCGGTGCACCCGTGGTCGGCGAAGGCCATCTGCACGTGATGACCGACCCCCCCGGCTGCTACGACACCGGCGAGATCATCCCCGGCCCGAGCGACGAGGCGGAGGCGGACGGTCACTTCCACCTCGGTGACGGCTCTGAGTCACGCGAGATCGACCTCGAGCCGGGCACCTACGACCTGTGCGTCCAGCTCGCCGACGGCCCCCACACCGCGTTCGGTCAGACCGAGACGATCACCGTCACCGTCGAGTGACCTCGTGCACGGTGGTTCGGTCCGCCGTGTATCGATGACCGCCACGGGCGGCTGCGGATCCCCGCAGCCGCCCGTTGTCGTGCCTACGTGGTTGTCGGAGGCGTCCCGGCTCGCTTCTGACGGAGCACCCTCACCGAGTCGCGGAAGGCTGAGAGGATGGCCGTCTGCCGAACCAGGCGACGGGTGCTGATCGCCGCGGCCGCGTCGGACGACCCCGGCGGTGACGGTGGCGTGGCCGAGCACCGCCCTCCGGCCGAGGAGCAGGCGCTCCTGGACTGTGGCGCCGTGACGGATCCGTCGGTGGGTGCGACCATCGTGTTCCCGAGCGATGAGGGCGACGGCTGGCTCGCCGCCGGTCCCGGCCCGGTGACCGTCGAGGTGGTGGGCTGTTCCGACACCTTCGAGGCCAACCTGCAGTACGAGGCGTACCACGGGCAGAACACGCTCGGCACGTGGGGGTGAGTTCAGCTTCGAGGAGACCTACTGGACCCCTGGCGACTGGACAGTGGTGGTCTTCGACATCGACGCCGGGAGCGGGGACCGGGTCGAGTGCGACGAGGTCACGTTTGCCGTCGACTGAGCCGTCCGGGCCGTCTGACGCGTCCTGCGGATGCTCCCGTGGCCGTGTCCCACCCCGCCGATAGGGTCCGTCGGACCGTTCGGCAACCAGGGGTCGCGCATGGTCAGGTTCCTCCACACCGCCGACTGGCAACTCGGCATGACCCGTCACTTCCTGCGGCCAGAGGCGCAGGGGCGCTTCTCGCAGGCCCGCATCGACGTGATCCACCGGATGGCAGAATTGGCCAGGGACCGGGACTGCGCCTTCGTGGTGGTCGCCGGTGACGTGTTCGAGACCAACCAGCCCGATCGCACCACGCTCGGTCGCGCCCTGGATGCGCTCGGAGCCGTCACCGTGCCGGTCTACCTGCTGCCGGGCAACCACGACCCCCACAACCCCGGGTCGGTCTACCGCAGCAGCGCGTTCCTCGACCGCTGCCCGCCCCACGTCGAGGTGCTGGACGACCGAACACCGCGCCATCCGGTCGATGACGTCGAGGTGGTCGGGGTTCCCTGGTCCAGCAAGTACCCCGTCACGGACCTGCTGGCGGAGGCGTGTGCCGAACTCCCGACCGACGATGTGGTCCGGGTCCTGGTGGCCCATGGGGGCGCGGATGAGCTGTCCGGCGACTTCTCGCAGCCCGGCACCTTCCGGGTGGCCGACATCGAACCGGCGGTTCGGGACGGGCGGGTGGCCTACCTCGCCCTCGGCGACCGACACTCCACGACCAGCGTGGGTGGGACCGGCCGCATCTGGTACGCGGGAGCGCCGGAACCCACCGCCTATCCGGAGGAGGACCCGGGCAACGTGCT
>SLHP01000243.1 GCA_007136095.1 Nitriliruptoraceae bacterium | reverse complement strand
AGCGTCTTCGTCCGGATCGAGACCGATGCCGACGTTGACGCAGCGGCCGAAGCGCCCCGGAGCTCCAGCGGTCTGGATGCCGATGAGGAACCGCAGCCACTGGTCGGCTACGGCCAGGGCAAGGCCGGTGGGACGCGCCGGCGTCGCTCCCGGGGCGCGGTCCCCGCTGCCGAAGAGGACACTCCCGTCTTGGCGAAACCCCCGGTGCGTAAGCTCGCCAAGGATCTGGGTGTGGATCTGGGCGCGATCGCGCCCGGTTCGGGGCCTGACGGGATCATCACCCGCGATGACGTCCATGCCGCAGCCGACGACACGTCTGCGCCAGAGGCAGCAGCACCGACCGAGGCTCCGGCAGCAGCACCGACCGAGGCTCCGGCAGCGGCACCGGAACCGGCGCCGGCGTCCGCGCCCGTGCGACCCGGTGAGCTGACGTTCGGCTTCCGAGGACGCTTCCCCGGCGAGGTCGAACCGATCCGCGGGATCCGCAAGCGCATCGTCGAGAAGATGGAGCGCTCCCGTCGTGAGATCCCCGCCGCGTCGTGCAGCCGCGAGATCGATGTCAGCCGCATGTGGGACCTGGCCGGGCAGTTGACGGCCGACGCGCAGAACCAGGACATCAACGTCAAGATCACGCCGTTCGCGATCGTGATGCGTGCGGCGGTGCTCGGCCTGCGCCGCTTCCCGACCCTGAACGCCCGCATCGTGGGGCGCGATGGTGACGAACCCGGTGAGATCCACCTGCTCGAGGAGATCCACCTCGGCTTCGCTGCCGACACCGACCACGGCCTCATGGTCCCCAACATCAAGGACGCGCACGCGCGGTCCCTGGTGGAGATCGCGGCCGAGGTGGCCGAACTGGCCGGTCGGGCCCGCGACGGATCCATCGGTCCGGATGCTCTGACGGGCGGCACGTTCACCGTCAACAACTACGGCGCCTTCGGCAACGACGACGGGGACCCGATCCTGAACCACCCAGAGTGCGGGATCCTCGGTATCGGAGCGATGCGTGAGCGGCCGTGGGTCGTGGACGGTGAACTCACCGTCCGCCGCACCGCGACGTTGCGTCTGGCCTTCGACCACCGCGCCTGCGACGGTGGCGATGCGGGTCGGTACGTCACCTACGTCGGCGATCTGTGCGAGCAGCCGGCACGGATCCTGCTGCACGCCTGACCCGGACGATCCCACCGAGGAGTCCCCCCATGCATGACATCGTGGTGCTCGGCGGTGGACCCGGCGGGTACGCGGTCGCCTTCCGGGCCGCTGCCCGCGGGCTCGATGTCGCCCTCGTCGAGGCCGATGAGCTCGGCGGGACCTGCCTGCACCGGGGCTGTATCCCCTCGAAGTCGGTCCTGCACGTCGCGGAGGTTCTCGAGGAGGTCAACCGCGCTGACGTCCTCGGTCTGAAGCTCACCTTCGACGGCCTGGACGGTGACGGGCTGTCCGCCTTCCGCGATGGGGTGATCAACGGGCTGCACAAGGGTCTCGAGCAGCTCGCGATGTCGCGTGCGACGGTGCATCGCGGCCGAGGGCGGCTCACCACCGCTGACGACGGCCGCGTGGCGGTCGACGTCACGGACGACGACGGCATGGTCACCCGTGTGGAGGGCCAGAACGTGGTCATCGCCACCGGCTCGATCGCCCGGTCGTTGCCCGGCGTCGAGATCGACGGCGAGGTGGTACAGAGCTCCGATCAGGCCCTGTGGTTCACGACCCCGCCGCGGCGCGCCGTCATCATCGGTGCCGGCGCCATCGGCATGGAGTTCGCGTCGATGTGGCGTCCGATGGGTTCGGAGGTCACCGTCGTCGAGGCGCTTGACCGGGTCCTCCCATTGGAGGACGCGGACGCGTCCCGGGCGGTCGCCAAGGCCTACCGTCGTCGTGGCATCGACGTCCTCACCTCAGCCCGGGTCCAGGCGGTCGGTGTCGATGCCGGCGCGGGCACCGTGGATCTCGAGGTGGATGCTGGCCCACGGACCCTGGAGGCGGATCTGATCCTGGTGGCCGTGGGACGGGGACCGAACACGGCGGGTATCGGTGCACAGGAGCTCGGCGTCCTGGACGACCGCGGCTTCGTCCAGACCGATGGGTACGGCGCCACGGCCGTCAGCGGGCTGTGGGCGGTCGGTGACGTCCGCCCGACCCTGGCACTGGCGCACGCCGCCTTCGCGGAAGGCCAGGTCGTCGCCGACCGCATCGCCGGGATCGAGGACGTGCAGCCCGTCGACCACACCCACACCCCGCGGGTGACCTACTGTCACCCCGAAGTGGCATCGGTCGGGCTCACCGAAGCGCAGGCTCGCGAGCGGTACGGCGACGCCGTCGCGGTGTCCACCGCGTCGATGAAGGGCAACGCCAAGGGCATCATCGCCGGTTCGGACGGGTTCGTGAAGGTCATCTCCCTGGCTGGAGATACGCCCGTGGGCGCGATCGGCGACGGCGGCGCCGTCCTCGGCGTGCACATCGTTGGTCCCCACGCGACCGACATCATCGGTGAGGCGACCCTTGCGACCGCGTGGGAGGCGATCCCTGCGGAGCTGGCGGCCATCACCCATGCCCACCCGACGCTGTACGAAGCGATGGGCGAGGCGTTCCAGTCCGCCGCCGGCCTGCCCTTCCACGGGCACTGACCGCGCCGGGAGGTCCGCTGATCCGAAGCCCTCACATGGAACCGACCTCCGTCACCACCGTCCCGAGGCCATCCGTCGAACCCATCCGTCGGGAACCGCTCCACCCGGTGACCCGACCCGTGATGACCATGCGGTGGGACCGGCTGAGCTACCTGCACTGGTCGGTCGCGCCGGAGCTGGTGCAGGCGCAGCTTCCGGTCGGTCTGACGGCGGATCTCCACGGGGGCCGGGCCTGGGTCGGCCTGATCCCCTTCGTCATGGGTGGGATCCGTGCTGGGGGCCGCGTCCCGCTGCCGCAGGGAACCTTCCCGGAGACCAATGTCCGCACCTACGTCGTCGGACCGGACGGGGGCCGGGGGATCTACTTCCATTCGCTGGACATCACCCACCTCGCTCCGACGGCGGTCGCCCGCGGTGGCTACCGCCTGCCGTACTGCTGGTCGCGCATGCACGTCTCGCGGCGCGGTGAGCAGATGGGCTACCTCGCGCGGCGTCGCTGGCCGGCACCGGCGGGCGCCACCAGCCGGGTCATCGTGCGGGTCGGTGCGCGGGTCCCAGACTCTCAGATCAGCCCACTGGACGACTTCCTGTCCGCGCGGTGGGCGCTGTACGCGGCGACCCCGTCGGGTGGGCTCCTGCGCGCCCGGGTCTCCCACGAGCCGTGGCCGCTCCGCGAGGCCGGGCTCAGCGTCTGCCAGGACGCGTTCACCACGGCCGCCGGATACGACGTCGTCCACCGCCCACCCGATCATGTGCGCTATGGCGGGGACGTCACGGTGCGTGTCGGGCCGCCACAGCGGGTCGCCTGACCTCTTCCTCGGAGGACCGCTGCGGAACGGTTCCGCTGCTACCGTTCCGTCATGGTCCGCACCGGGTGGGGGAGGGCGTCGTGCAGAAGGCCGCTCGCTGGGTGACGCTGGCACTGCTGGGGCTCGTGATCGGGGTCGCCGCCTGCACCAGCGATGCCGACACCCAGCCAGGCGCGTCGGCGCGCGTCAACGTCGCCATGGAGGACAACTTCTTCGGGCGGGACGTCACCCGAATCGGGGTCGGGGACACCGTTCGCTTCGCCAACCGGGGTGTCGTGCCCCACAACGCGATCGACGTCGACGGGTCCTGGTCCACCGGGCTGGCCGCCGGTGAGGACCTGACGGCTCTGGTCGATCCCGGCGACCATGTCGACGTGACCTTCGACGAGCCGGGTGTCTACGACTTCTACTGCTCCCTGCACGCCACCTCGGATGGTCAGCAGGGCATGGTCGCCACCCTCGTCGTCGGTGACGTCGACTACCAGGCCGCCGGTGACGCCGCTCCCGACGAGCCCATCACCGAGTGGACCGGGACCACCCGCTCCGTACCTGACGAGCATCCGACGATCCAGAACGCCGTCGACGCGGCCGAACCCGGAGACCTGGTGCTGGTCGCCCCGGCGCCCGAGACCCCGGACCACCTCACCACCGATGGCACCTACGCCTACCGCGAACAGGTCGACGTCACCACGCCCTACCTCACGATCCGCGGCATCGACCGCAACGCGGTGGTCATCGACGGGGAACACGAACGCCCCATCGGGATCAACGTCCAGGCCGCCGACGGGGTCGCGGTCGAGAACCTGACCGTGCGCAACACCACCGGCAACGGCATCTACTGGACCTCGCTCCGCGGCTTCCGTGGGTCGTACCTGACCGCCTACAACAACGGCATCTACGGCATCTACGCGTTCGACGCCGCTGACGGCCTGTTCGAGCACAGCTACGCCAGCGGGTCGGGCGACGCCGGCTTCTACATCGGCCAGTGCGATCCATGCGACGCGGTCATCACCGACATCATCGCCGAGAACAACGGACTCGGGTACTCGGGGACCAACTCCTCCGAGGTGTTCCTCGTCAACTCCGTGTGGCGGAACAACATCTCCGGCATCGTGCCGAACACGCTCGATTCGCAGCGCCTCCCACCGTTCGGGCGGGTCACGATCATGGGCAACCTGGTCCACGACAACGACAACCGCGACGCCCCCGCACTGGGTTCGGTGTGGCCGACGTTCGGCAGCGGGGTGGTCCTGGCCGGTGGCCTGGACACCCTGGTCGAACGCAACACCATCCTGAACCACGACCGTGCCGGTGTCGCGATCATCCCGAACCTGTCACGCAACTTCTGGATGAGCGGCGGCAACGTCGTGCGTGACAACCACATCGAGGCATCCGGGTACGGGGACATGACGCTGTCGGGCCCGGCACTGCCCGGCAACTGCTTCGCCGACAACGAGCACGCCAGGACCGTCCCGGTCGGCCTGCAGACCATCGCCGGCTGCGGGCCGGACGCCGTCGCCGGTGCGCATGCCGACACTGCCGACCCGGACCGGGGTCCGCTCCGGCTCCCATCCCGCATGGAACTGGCCTCCACCTGGTCGCTGATCGGGTTGGTCGCGGAAGCCGAACTCGGCCTGGACACCCAGAACGACTACCGGGACACACCGCCCCCGCCCGACCAGCCGCAGCTGCCAGACGGTCGCGATGCCCAGGTGGTCCCCGCCGTGGACGTGTTCGAGAGCTACGACCTCGATCTGGCCGGGATCCAGCGCCCGGAGGTCCCGGGGGACCTGGCCATCGGCCGTGGCGCGGTACCGACGGTCGCGGGTGTGCCGTTCGGGATCGGCGCGCCGTCCACCTTCTTCGGCGTCGTCGGCTGGTTGCTGCCCTTCACGCTGTTCGCAGCGTGGGTCGCGCTCGCGATGGTCGACGTCGCCCGGCGCGAGGACCTGGCTCCCGCGGGCAAGGTGGGCTGGACCGCAGGGGTGCTGTTGGTCCCCTTCGCGGGTGCCGCCGGGTACCTGTTGGTGGGCGGTGCGGAGCTGCCACGCTGGTTGCGCATCGTGACGGTGATCGGCGGGACCGTGGTGCTGCTCGCGGTCGTCGCGACCGCGGCGGTCGTGGGAGGCTTGGTATGACGCTTGGAGCGACGGTGGCGATGCTCGACGAACGAACGGAGCGCTGATGGGTGCCCTGCAGGTCTTCCTGGGTCTCTACGCGACGGTGTTGCCCTTCGCGATCCTGGCCGCCTGGCTGGCGTTGTCACTGTGGGACATCGCACGCCGTACATCCGACGAGTCGCTCGCGCGCGGGGCGGCGGTCGGGTGGACGCTCGGTGTGTTGTTCGTCCCGGTCGTCGGTCCGGCGGGCTACCTCGTCGGCGGGTCGTCATTGCCGAGGTGGTTGTCCGCCACGTTCGTCGGTGGCGGCATCGTGGCGTTCCTGGTGGTGACCGCACTCACCGGCGGGTTCTCGGCGGCCGGCTGATGGATGGCCCAGCCACTCCCGATGACCCGGAGGGACGGTCGACCGGCGATCCGCCGGAGCGCCGGCTGACCGACGCCCCCGAACCACCCGGGGCATCGGACGACGCGCCCGACCGGGAGACCGCTTCTCTCAGCCGCCGGGACATCCTCCGTCGAGCCAGTTACTCCGGCGTCGCGGTGCTCGGTGGTGGCCTGTTGGGTCACGAGTTGATCCCCCACCGTCATGCCGCGGCGGAGGCGTCCCACGAGCACTACGTCGGCGGCGGTCTGGTCACCTCGACCGGCGATGCACAGCCGGGTCCGTACGGGCACGCCGCCGCGCCACCACCCGGCCTCCGCGAGGACACGCTCGCCGCGGTGACGCACCCTGCCCCCTTCGACGGCCGGCAGGGAGTGACACGCTCCTACGACCTGTCGGTCACCCAACGGCAGATCGAGGTCGGTGACGGTGTGGTCGTCGACGCCTGGACCTACGACGGAACGGTGCCCGGGCCGATCATCCGGGCGACGGAAGGTGACGCGCTCCGGATCCACATGGCCAACCGGACGTCGCACGCGCACAACGTCCACCTGCACGGACGGCACTCACCCCAGATGGATGGGTGGGAGCCGATCCCTCCGGGAGCGGAGTTCACCTACGAGGTGGTGGCCGAACCCTTCGGCCTCCATCCCTACCACTGTCACACCGCGCCGTTGGCCGAGCACGTCGGCCGGGGCCTGTATGGCGCGATGATCGTGGATCCGCCGGGTGGCCGACCCGACGCCCATGAGGTGGTGCTCATCCTCGGTGGGTGGGATGTTGATGGCGACGGGCGCAACGAACTGGTCTGCTGGAACGGGATCGCCGGGTTCTTCCACACCTTCCCGATCAAGGTGCCGGTCGGAGAGCCGGTCCGGGTCTACCTGCTGAACATGCTTGAGTACGAGCCCGTCGGGTCCTTCCACCTCCACGCGCAGACCTTCGACGTGATCCGGTCCGGCACGGCGTTGGAGCCACACGAGCACACGGACACGATCACGCTCGGGCAGGGGGAGCGGGCGATCCTCGAGTTCACCCTGCCGGAGCCGGGTCGCTACATGTTCCACCCGCACCAGCACCACCTCGCGGATCGCGGTGCGATGGGCTGGTTCGCCGCCATCTGAGAGCCGCCATCTGGCACGTCGGACCGTCCCGTCGTGCGCGTGCAGGTCACGCGGCAGTGGCGACGCCGGCTCCGCCGGCCGGACACTGATCGGCCGAGGGTTGCGGACGCCATCCTCGACGTCACCCTGGGTAGAACATTCAGAGGCAGGCCGCGTAAGAACGTTCAGAGGCAGGCCGCCCGCAGCCTGCCAGCCCCGTGGCCGGGCGAGTTGTTCGCCGACCGAGGAAGCCATGAACCCGCTCATCACCATCGCCGTCTTCGCTGCTGCCCTGGCAGCCCTCGCCCGGTGGCTCGGCCGTCAGCAAGATGAGGGCAACTTCGACCCTCAGGCCCCAGCCTCCGCGGCGCAACCGGGACTTCGCCGCTTCTTCGACTACAGCGGACGGGGTGGCCGCGGGACGGCGCGCGTCAGGATGTCTGATCCCAGGTGACGCGACGTCCGGAGCGCTCGGAACACGGATCATCTCCCGGACGTCGCGTCCACGGTCACGGAGGAGCGCGCCAGCTCGCCGGGCGGGTGGTGGTCGCCAGGCCGCTACGCGGATGTCGCCAGTGGCGCGTGCCGTCGGCGTCCTGGTGGACCTGCCAGCCGTCAGCTTCCTTACGGTGGTTGTGATGTCGGCACAGTGGCGCCAGTTCATCGACGTCGGTGCGACCCGGTACGGCATCGGGGCGGACGGGATGCCAGGGACGGGCGTGGTCGATGTCGCTGCGTCGTGCCGCGATCTGGCAGCCCGGATGACTGCAGGTGTCGTGGAGTGCGAGCGTCGCATCGCGCAGCCATCCGGGAGCGATCCGGGTCCGGCGGCCGACGCCGACGACCCGCCCCGTCCGGTCGAGCACGACGGCACGTAGGTCGGCGCCCCGCTCGTCTGCCAGACGACGTGCCGTCGCTCCATCGAGCCACAGCTTGCCGCCGGTGAGCTTCGTGAGCAGCTCGGCCGGTAGGTGATCGCGATCGAGCAACGTGTCCAGGTCGAGCCGCACCAGGAGCTGGGGGCGTGAGCCCTGCGGGGCCGCCCCGTTCCCGGACGTCCCGTCTCTGTTCGCTCCGGGCGATCCCGGACCGTCGCCGAGAACGCCGTCGCACAGGGCGATGAGGCGGCGTGCGCGCTGGCGCCCCGCTGTTCCGAAGCTCGGGGACGCATCGTCCGATCCGTCCGTGGAGCGGTCAGACCCATCGTCTTCTGCCGTCGCGGGGTCAGCCGGGGTGCCGCGGGCCGGGGTGAGCGCGGCATCCACGGTCGCGAACCCGAGCGGTCCGAGTTCACCGAAGAGGCGTCCGCCGCTGCCGTCGAGTCGAGGCTGGAGGGCGACGAACTGTTCGCGCTCGGCGGCGTCCTGCGTCGCCCGGGTCGGTTCCGGGTCCAGGGACCGGACCGCCCGGGAGACGGCCTGCGTCAGGACATCCGGTTCATCGCCGCGGCAGGCGTCGATGGTGCGTGCCAGCTCCCCGTCGATGAGGTCGTCCAACCGACGTGGGACGCGCTCGATCATCAGCGCGACCGCGCGGACCTGCGCCCACGACACGTCGGCCGAGTGGACGAACGAAGAGCGCAGACTCGGCAGCCGGCGCAGCGCGTCGCAGGCGGTCAACAGCATGCGGCGGTCGGATGCGGTCCGACGGCCGGCGATCGACAGCCACTGCTCGAGTGAGATCCCGGTGGCGGCCTCCGCGACATCGTGGTCCTGGAGCGTGATCAGCGCATCGAGCAGGGTCGCGACGTCGCGGTCGATGCGCCGCGCGGCGGCCATGGCCGCACCGAGCAGCGGCACCTCATCCAGCATCGGCAGGTCGATCGGATCCGTGGTGACGGACGGACCAGCAGTGCCGCCACGCTCCCGGTCGGGAGCGTGGTCGGCAACACGGTCGTCGGTGCGGTCGTCGATGGTGAGCATGATGCATTGTCGCACCGTGCTGTGACATCTGGCTGCCCGATCTGCGACCTGTGGAGAACCCGGGCAGACGGGGTTCCCGACCGATGGAGAGCCGATCCCGGGCCGGAGT
>SLHP01000103.1 GCA_007136095.1 Nitriliruptoraceae bacterium | reverse complement strand
GTCGCGCCGGTGGCGGCCAGCCCGCGCGCACCGGCCTCGATCGCGGCGATGGCCTCGTCGATGTCGAACGGGTTGACGGCGATGTCCCCGGCATCGACCACCTGCTGCTCACCGAACGGTTCGGTGTCCAGGGCCGGGTGGTACGGGCGCAGCAGCCGCGAGCTCGCCCGGACGTGCATCGGCCCGAAGCGCGCGCCCGGCCGGTAGGACACCCCGGTGTCGAACGGCACGCCGACGATCGCCACGTCCGCCGTGCCGACCTCATCGATCCGGGGCAGACGGGCGAACGTGGCCGGACCGGCGTAGCGCGGCACGACCGTGGCATCCACCGGACCCACGGGGCCACCGTCAGCGCCCGTGCGCGGGTACTCCTGCACGTGCCCTCCCGTCGGTGTGCTCGTCGTGCCCACCGGCCGGTCCACGGGCCGCCGCAGCGACCCGTGGACCGGCCGGGTGTGTCAGGTGGGGAGGATCAGCCCTGCGCGCCCGTGAACAGATCCGTGAACAGGATCTCGGCATCCCCGGTGTTCTCCAGGAACACGAGCTTCTCGCGCACGTCATCCGGTGGGTAGATCGTCGGGTCCGTCGTGATCTCCTCCTCGATGAACTCCGCCGACCCCGCATTCGGGGACGCGTAGTACGTCCAGTTCGTCAGTTCAGCGCCGTTCTCGGCATCGAGGATGAAGTTGATGAAGGTGTGCGCGGTGCACACGCTGGACGCGTCGGCCAGGATCGCCATGTTGTCGGTCCAGATGACCGCCCCCTCCTCCGGGATCAGGTAGTCGTAGTCCTCGGGGTTGTCCACCCCGAAGAAGCTGTCGAGGAACCCACCGCTGTAGCCGTGGCCGGCGACGGTCTCGCCGGTCAGCAGGAGTTCGGCGTACTGGTCCGAGGTGTAGGTCACGGTCCAGTCACGGGCCGTCTCGATCGCGGCCGCCGCCTCCTCGAGTTCACCTTCGTCGGTCGTGTTCGGGTCGTAGCCGAGCCAGAACAGCGCTGCGGCCATGCCCTCGCGCGGGTCGTCCAGGATCGAGATCTCACCTGGCAGGGCACCGGCGACGTCCGGATCGAACAGCAGGTCCCAGGACGGCGTCACGTCGCCCACCTCGGCCACGTTGATGCCGATCCCGGTGGTGCCCCACTGGTAGGGCATCGAGTAGACCAGACCCGGGTCGTACGGCGGGTCGTCGAACTCGCCCGCGATGTTGGACATGTTCGGGATGACGTCGTGGTCGAGTGCCAGCAGGATGTCCTCGTCGATCATGATCTCGACCATGTAGTCCGACGGCACGATGACGTCGAAGTCCGCCCCACCAGCACGGATCTGGGCGAGCAGGGCCTCGTTGGAGGTGTAGAAGTCCTCGGTGACGCTGACGTCGTAGGTCTCCTCGAACAGGTCGATCAGTTCGGGGTTCATGTACTCCGACCAGTTGCCGAACAGCAGGTCGCCGTCCACCTCGTCGACCTCACATCCACTGGCCATGTCGCCAGTGCCATCCGGCTCGACCTCCGCACCATCATCGGTCGCGTCTGGTTCGGGGTCGCCCCCGACCTCCCGTCCGCAGGCGCTGACCGTCAGGGCCAAGGCCACCATCGCCACGATCCATCGTCTGTTCCTCATGTTCCGCATCTCCTTCACGCTCCACCTCATCGGGTCACTTGTTGGGGTTGTTCCACACGTGCGTTGTGCCCTCTCCGCTCGGGGACGACGATCTGCCGCCCTCCGCCATCCGTCATCCACCGGTCCGACGACGCGAGATGGCCAGCGATCCCACCACCAGCAGGATCGACCCGACCAGCATCAACACCGACACGGCGTTGATCAGCGGCGAGACACCCCGCCGCAGCGCACCGAAGACGTACACGGGCAGGGTCGTCGTCCCCGCGCCGCTCACGAACTCTGCGATCACGACGTCATCCAGCGACAACGTCAGCGCCAACAATGCCCCACCCGCAACACCTGGCGCGATCAGCGGCAGCGTCACACGGCGGAAAGCCTGCCACCGGCTGGCGTACAGGTCCGCTGCCGCTTCCTCCAGGCTCGCGTCCAGGCCGGACAACCGTGCCCGGACCACCAGCGCGACGAAAGAGATGTTGAACGCGATGTGCGCCAACGTGATCGTTCCGAGACCTCGACTCAGGCCCACGCCGGTCACCAGCAGCACGATGTCGAACGCCTGGACGAAGAACAGCAGCAGCATCACCGCCATCGTGATGTCCGGGATGATCACCGGCAGGTACAGCAGCCCGTCGAAGGCGCGCTGACTGCGATAGCGGAACCGCTCCAACGACAGTGCCGCCGCGGTGCCGAGCACCGTCGACACGGCGGTCGACAGGACCGCCACCAGGATGGAGGTGCGCAGGGCACCCATGATCCGCGAGTTCTCGAACATCTCGCCGTACCAGCGCACCGAGAACTCGGTCCAGACACCGACCCGGTCGTTGTCGTTGAAAGACAGGACGATCAACACCAGGATCGGCAGGTACAGGAACAAGAAGACCAGCCAGGCGTTGCCGGCCAGGACCCGGTCCACGGTCCGACGCGGCCGGGCGACCGAGTCCTGTACGACCGCGGCGGTGCTGTCTCCCGTGTCGACGATGCTCATAGGTCCTTGCCCCCCGACCGGAAGTAGAACATCGCCGCGAGCATCATCACGAACAGGATCGCGACCGACAAGGCCGCACCGAACGGCCAGTCGCTGGCCGTGCCGACGAACTGACGGCCGATGTAGCTGCCCAACATCGTGGTGCCGGTACCGCCCAGCACCTCAGGCGTCACGAACGCCCCGAATGAGGGGATGAACACCAGGATCGATCCGGCGATCACTCCGGGCTTGGACAGCGGCCAGGTGACCTTACGGAACGCCTCCCACCCGGTGGCATACAAGTCACGGGCAGCCTCGACCAGCGAGTGATCCATCCGCTCCAGGGACGCGTACAACGGCAGGATCATGAACGGCAGGTAGCCGTACACCAGCCCGATGATCACCGCGCTCGGCGTGAACAGCAGTCGCGGGTTGGCGAAGCCGAGCGTCTCGAGGATCCGGGTCACCGGGCCATCCGACGACAGCAGCAGCCGCCACGCGAAGGTCCGCACAAGGAAGTTCGACCAGAAGGGGATCATCACCAGCACGAGCAACGCGGCTCGGACCCGCGGCGTCCGGGTGGCGATGTAGTACGCGAACGGGTAGGCGACCACCAGGGACACCACGGTCGTGAGGGTCGCGATCCACAACGATCGCCAGGTGATCGCGACCACCAGCGAGTCGGTCAGGCGCGCATAGGACTGCAGGTTCCAATCAGCCAGCACGGTCAGGCCGGTCGTCGACCGGGTCGCGAAGGAGTAGACGACCACGATCGCCAGCGGCAGGGCGAAGAACAGCACCAGGTAGGCGTAGGCCGGCAGCCCGATCAGGAACCCCCGACGCGACTCGGCCTTCTCCGCGTTGGTCTCCAGTCCGGGTGGCAGCTTGGCCGGGGGTACCGACGTCTGGTCGCTGTCCGGCGGGGTGAGGGTGGTCGCCACGTCAGTCCTCCAGGACCGACGCGCTGGACGGTGACCAGCGGACACGGACCTGCTCACCGACGGCGAAGTGCTCGATCCCCGGCGCGTTGCCCTGGCGGATCTCCACGGGGAAGGGCTCGGAACCCCCGTCGATCCGCACCTCGTAGGCGATGGCGTTGCCCATGAAGGTCGCGCGGGCAACGGTCCCATGGACCGCGTCGAGGTCGTGGTTCCGGTCGGCGTCGGCCCGCACGAGGCCCAGCTTCTCGGGCCGGACCGCGAGCGTGACGGCCGTGCCCGCGGGCTCGTGGCTGTCGAGCCGTACCTGCGTGCCGTCCCGCAGTTCCGCGATCCCATGGTCGCGGATCGTGGCGTCGAGCAGGTTGGTCTCACCGATGAAGTCCGCTACGAAGCGGGTGCGGGGCCGGTCGTAGATCTCCTCCGGGGGTCCAACCTGCAGGAGGTGCCCGCTCTCCATGACCGCGATGCGGTCGGACATCGTCAGCGCCTCCTCCTGATCGTGGGTCACGTACACGAAGGTGATACCGACCTTCTCCTGCATCTGCTTGAGCTCGATCTGCATGGTCTGGCGCAGCTTGAGGTCCAGGGCACCGAGCGGCTCGTCGAGCAGCAGCACCTTCGGGCGGTTGACCAGCGCGCGGGCGAGCGCCACGCGTTGCTGCTGGCCCCCGGAGAGCTGCTTGGGCTTGCGGTTCTCCCGGCCCTCCAGTTGCACCAGCTCGATCACCTCGGCGACACGGCGGGCGGTCTCGTCGCGCCCGACATCCTTCATCTCGAGCCCGAAGGCGATGTTCTGCGCCACGGTCATGTGTGGGAACAACGCGTAGGACTGGAAGACGGTGTTCACCGGCCGCTTGTTCGGCGGCTTGAGACCCACCTCCTCGTCGAAGATGCGGATCGACCCGGCGCTCGGGTACTCGAACCCGGCGATCATCCGGAGGGTCGTGGTCTTGCCGCAGCCCGAGGGACCCAGGAGCGAGAAGAACTCGCCGTCCGCGATGTTCAGGTCGATCGCGTCGACCGCCACCACGGGTTCCGAGCCCTTCCCTCCCGGGAACCGCTTGGTCACGCCATGCAACGACACGGCCGCATCGGTCGTGGCCGGTGCCGTCGGCTCCACCGCCGTCTGCAGGTCCGTCACGTCACGCTCCTCGATCATGCCGTCGATCCGGACAGCGCCACATCCAGCGCCGCGATGCCCTCGTCCATCTCGTCCACCGTGATCGACAGCGGCGGGGCGATCCGCAGCACGTTGCCGTGCAGGCCGCCCTTGCCGACCAGCACGCCACGTTCACGGGTCGCCTCCAGCACCGCCGACGCCGCGGCCGGGGAGGGATCACGCGTGCCGGGATGGACCAGTTCGATACCGGCCATCAGTCCCTTGCCCCGGACCTCGGCCACCGCGGGCCAGTTGGGCGAGCGCGCGTGCAGTTGCTCGAACAGGTGGCCACCGACGCGGGCGGCGTTGCCCTGCAGATCGTTGTCCAACAGGTAGCTGAGGTTCGCGTTGGCGCCGGCGCAGACCAGGGGGTTCCCCCCGAAGGTCGACACCGAGTTCGCGGTGATCGAGTCCATCAGGTCGGCCCGGGCAACGACCCCCGCCATCGACAGCCCGTTGCCCAGGCCCTTGGCGAACGTCAGGATGTCCGGCGTGACCCCGTGGGCGTCGATCCCCCAGAAGTGCCCACCGGTCCGGCCCCACCCGGTCTGCACCTCGTCGGTGATGTAGAGGATGCCGTACTCCTCGCAGACCTCCTTGAAGGCGCCGAACAGCCCGTCGGGGGGTGTGGCGAACCCCCCGACGCCCTGGATCGGCTCCGCGATCAGACACGCGACGTCCCCGGCGGTCTGGGTCACGAGCACGTCACGGAGGTCCTCGACGCACGCCTCGATGTAGGCGGCATCGTCGAGGTCGCGGTAGGGCGAACGCAGCCGGTAACCGCCGTGGACGTACTTGACGTCGACCGGGGACAGCGCGGACGCGGACCAGCCCCGGTTGCCCGTGATCGCCATCGTGGCGAACGACCGTCCGTGGTAGCTGTTGCGCAGCGCCAGGACCTGCTGCGACCGACGGGCCGTGCAGGCCAGCAGCAGTGCCGCCTCGTTCGCCTCGGTCCCGGAGGTCGTGAAGAAGACCTTCGCGTCGGGCATCGGCGCGAGCTCGGCGATGCGTTCGGCCAACTCGATCTGCTGCTCGATCAGGTAGAGCGTCGAGGAGTGCAGGATCTTGCCGGCCTGCTCCTGGACAGCCTTGACCACCTCCGGCAGCGCGTGCGCGGTCATCGTGGTCAGGATGCCGCCGAAGAGGTCCAGGTAGCGGGTGCCCTCGGCGTCCCAGACGTAGCGACCCTCGCCGCGGTCGAGCGCGATCGGCTCGTCGTAGTAGAGCGCCAGCCAGGACGGCAGCACCTCGCGGTGGCGGGCCAGGAGCTCTGCGTGCGTGCTCATGAGTCGAATCCGATCCCGACACGGTCCAGGGCGGTCAGCCAGAGGCCGCGCCGCCCCTCGCGGCGGTCGGCGCGCGCGATCGCCCGCCGCGTCATCATCACGCCGGCCCACCGCAGGGGTTCGGGGGGGAACGGCACGGGTTTGGTGGAGGTCAGGGCCAGGTCCAGCAGCCCGGAGTTCGGCGCCAGCAGCTTGTCGGTGAGCACCCGCCCCGCGAACCGTGTCGTCGCAACCCCCAGACCCGTGTAGCCGAGGGCCCACACCACCCGGCCGCCGAACTCCTCACCGAACGTGACGGTGAACCTCGAGGTGGTGGCGATCGGGCCACCCCACCAGCGCTCGAACGGGACGTCGTCGAGCTGGGGGAAGGTGGTGCGGAAGTGCCCGGCGAGCAGGTCGTAGGTCGCCCGGCGATGGTCGTCGGTCGGGCCGACGCGGCTGCCGAAACGGTAGATCGCGTCGTACCCGCCCCACAGGATGCGGTTCTCGGGGGTGAGCCGGTAGTAGTGGAACTGATTCGTGCTGTCCGCGAGCCCCTGGCGTCCCTGCCACCCGATCCGGCCGAGCTGTTCGGGGGTCAACGGCGCGGTGACCAGCACGTAGTCGTGCACCGGGACGAACCAGTGACGCGTCCGTCGGAGCACCCGGTGGCTGTAGGCGTTGGTGGCCAGCACGGCGCGGTCGGCCCGCACGACGCCATCGGCGGTCGCCACCGTCACCCCCGGGCCATCAGGCCTCATACCCGTGACGGGGCTGTCCTCGTGGATCACGACGCCACGCTCCATGGCAACCCGCGCCAACCCACGCACCAACGCTCCCGGGTCGACGGTCCCGCCGGCATCGGGACGATGCAGCCCGGCCAGGTACGTCGGCGAGTCCACCTGTTTGCGGGTGTCCTCGGCATCCAGGAGTTCGACGCGCTCGCCCGCCGCCCCGTAGATCCCAACCGCCTCAGCCAGGTCGTCGACCTGCCACGGTTCGGTGGCCACGTGCAACTCACCGACGCTGTGAAGGTGGGCGTCGATACCGTGCTCGTGGACGAAAGCGACCAACTCGGCGTAGTTCTCGTTGCCCAGGCGGACGAGGTCATCGATCTCGCCCGGGAAGTGCGAGAGACCGTTGTGCAGCCCGTGGGTCAAGGACGAGTCGACGAAACCTCCGTTGCGCCCGGACGCGCCGTACCCCACCGTTCTGGCCTCCAGCACGACCACGTCGAGCGAGGGGTCCCGTTCGGTCAACGCGAGCGCGGTCCACAGGCCCGTGAACCCGGCGCCGATGATGACGATGTCCGCGCGGCGGTCACCGCGCAGCGGAGCCTGCGACGGCGGTCCACCGTCGAGCCACGTCGTGAGCGCGCGCCCGGTCACAGCGCACCGATCCTCGGCCGGTCCGGGAACGCGTCGGCGACCGCCGGATGGACGAGCTTGCCGTCCGCCACGTTCAGCGCTCCGGCCAGCTGCGGGGACTCGTCCGAGGTGCCGGCGCGGCCCGCCGCGAGGTCGTCAGCCAACCGCAGGAGCCTGGGGGTCACCGCGGCGGACAGGGCGGCGGACGCGGTCCGGGGGAACTGGCCCGGCACGTTGGTCACGCAGTAGTGGACGACGCCGTGTTCGACGAAGGTGGGATCCGAAAGTGTCGTCGGGCGGGCAGTGGCGATGCACCCCCCCTGGTCGATGGCGAGGTCGACGATGACCGACCCCGGCCGCATCGCAGCGACCTGGTCCTCGGTGACCACGACCGGGGCGCGGGCACCGGGGACGAGCGCGGCCCCGACCACCAGGTCCGCTTCAGACACGTGGTCGCCCACCAGCTGCGGCTCACTGATCTGCGTGGCATCGACCGTGCCGGCGAGATGGTGGTCGTACAGCCGCTGCAGATCGATATCGACCCCCGTCACGTGGGCATCCAGTCCACGGGCACCGCGAGCCGCCATCGTGCCCGCCACCCCCATGCCGAGCACGACCACCTTCGCGGGTGGAACCCCGGCGGCACCGCCCATCAACGTGCCCGAGCCTCCGTTGGCGGAGGACAGCGCCGCGGCGCCCATGATCGTCGCCGCGCGACCGGCGATCTCCGACATCGGTGCCAGCAGCGGCAGGCCGTGACGGTCGGTCAGGGTCTCGAACGCGTAGCCCGCGGTGCCCGAAGCCAGCAGCGCGGCCGTCAGGTCCGGTTCAGCAGCCAGGTGCAGGTAGGCGAACAGGGTCAGGTCCGACCGGAAGTGGGCCTGCTCCGCGGCCTGCGGCTCCTTGACCTTGACCACGACATCGGCACCCCAGACCTCGGCCGCGTCGACGACCATCTTGGCCCCGATGGACTCGTAGGCCTGGTCGGGGATGCCGGCGCCCTCCCCCGCACCGGCCTGGACGAGGACCCGGTGACCACGGTCGATGGCCAGAGCCACGGCGGATGGCGTCAGCGCCACCCGGCGTTCCTTGTCCTTGGTCTCCGTGGGCAGCCCGATCGTGACCACGGTCATGCCTCCATCTGCTTGGTGGCTTCACCCAGGACCTGATCGAGGATCCCGATGATCTCCCCCAGTTCCTTGCGGGTGGCGATCAACGGGGGTGACAGCTGGATGACGGGTTCGTCGCGGTCGTCCGCACGGCAGATCAGACCGAGTTCCATCAGTCGCTTGGACAGGAATCCACGCAGCAGGCGTTCGGTCTCGGCATCGTCGAACCCGATCTTCAGGTCGCGGTCCTTGACCAGCTCCAGGGCCCAGAAGTACCCGGTGCCACGCACATCCCCCACGATCTCGTGCCGGTCATACAGTTCGCGCAGCTGCTGCCCGAACCACGCACCGTTCGCGCGGACGTTGCCGAGGATGTCCTCCTTGTCGAACACCTCGAGGTTGGCCAGCGCCACGGCGGCGGCGACCGGGTGCCCACCCCAGGTGGATCCGTGCAGGAACATCGAGGTGGTGTCGACGGCTAGGACGTCCTTGATGTGCGATCGGAACGCCAGGCCCCCCAGCGGCTGGTAGGCGGAGGTCACGCCCTTGGCGAAGGTCAGGATGTCTGGCAGGAAGTCGTACGCCTCCGCGCCGGTCCAGTACCCCAACCGCCCGAACGCGCAGATGACCTCGTCGGAGACCATCAGGATCCCGTACTTGTCACACAGTCGACGCACCTCGTCGAGGTAGCCCTCCGGCGGCGTGAAGCAGCCGCCGGCGTTCTGCACGGGCTCGACGAAGATGGCGGCGATCTGATCGGGACCCTCCGCCAGGATGATCTGCTCCATGGAGCGGGCACACGTCAGATC
>SLHP01000246.1 GCA_007136095.1 Nitriliruptoraceae bacterium | reverse complement strand
GTCGCCATCCAGTCCGCCACCGCACGGCGGTCCGGCCACGCAAGGATGGAGTCGGCGAGGTAGCGGTAGGCGGTCGCCGATGAGGACACGACGTGGGCGGCGGCGGGCAAGAGCCCCACCAGGTAGCGCCGGTAGACCTCGCGGAACGGCGCCCAGGTCGGGGCGGCGAACTCACATACGACCAGCCGGGCGCCGGGCCGACTGACGCGTGCGAACTCCGCCAGGGCCCGTTCCGGGTCCGGCACGTTGCGCAGCCCGAAGGAGATCGTCACGACATCGAACGTCGCATCCGGGAACGGCAGCGCCAGCGCGTCGCCGTTGACGAAGGCGATGTCCGGGTAGCCCTGTCGGGCGCCCTCGGCGAGCATGTTGTACGACAGGTCCAGCGCCGTGACACGAGCCGCGCCGCGAGCCGCGAGCTCGACGGCGACGTTGCCCGGACCCGCAGCCACGTCGAGGCAGGCCGCGCCAGCCGGACGGGCCGCGATGGCGGTCACCCGACGCCAATGGGCGTCCTGGCCGAGCGAGAGCGCCGCGTTCGCGAGGTCGTAGCGGGGCGCCACACGGTCGAACATCGCCTGGACGAGCGCCGCATCCTTACCATCGCGACCCGCAGCCGGCAGTGATGCGCGGCCCGGGTCGACACGGCCGCTCGGGGCCACCATCACGGCATCTCGTCTCATCGGGTGGGTCAGATGTACTGGGTGATGTACTGAGCGGTGCGCTGATCAGGATGCCTGGTGGGTGCGACGAGCGCACACCTGCCGCCCGGACCCTAGGTCCTGGGTCCCGATTCGCCTGACACTCTCAACATCCCAGGTTGCGATGCCGATACGTCAACAGAACCGGCGCATGGGGGCGCAGGCTACCGCGGTCCGCGGTTAGCCTGTCGCGCCCCTCGCCGTCACAACGGTGGGTCCCCGCCCACCGACCCGATCTGTCGAAGAGGAGACCTCGCGTGGCCCGCGTCCAGTGTTTCGATTGCGACATGCCGGTGGTGGTCGACCCCAACGGGCGCTGCCCCGAAGGCCACGACCTGGGACCGGTCGGCGAACGGATCGAGCAATCGCTCGGACGGGCCGAACCCCACCCTGACGAACCGCAGCCCTGGGTCGCCGTCCTGGATGCGGATGAGGTGGCGCCGGAGCAGGAGACCCGGACACCACGCGCGCCGCGGCCCATCTCGGTCGGTCCGGAGCCGTCCGAAGCGGAACTCAACGGCGGCACGGCCGACGGGCTCCTGCAGGAGTTGCACGCCCTGAACGACCCGGACGACAGCCGCCCCGCTGAGCGGGCACGCGGTCTGTCGATCGCTGACCCAACCGCGGACGGGACCGCGGCAACCGAGCACGACCCGTCGGCGGCGGCGACCACGCCGGCCACGCCCGACTCCCCCGCAGCGTCAGGGCCATGGGAGGACTGGGAAGATTGGAACAGCTGGACCACCGAGGAGGGGGCCGACACCTCCACGCACCAGCAGGTGGGCGACATCGACGGCGCACCGGCCGGTGGAGGAAGCGGAAGCGCCGACATCCAGCACGACGCCGATGACCCCTGGAACCCCGCCAGCGAACAGGATGCGGTCGCCGCCCACGCCGGGGGCCGCGCTGAAGACGACACCGAGGGCGCAACCGGGGACACCGATCCCGCGCCGCTACCGCGACGCGCTCCGACGGTGCGGTCGGAGGAGAGCCTGAGCGCCATGGCAGAGCTCGCCGCCCTCCTCAACGACGATGGGCCAGCGCCGGCTCCCGCCTCTCCGCGAACTCCCGACCCCACGGCCGCGATCCCGTCGGACCCATCACGCCCGCCCGCGCCGCAGCCGCCAGGCCGACAGCCGCCCGCCGCAGACGAGACCACGGCCGACGGATCCACCAAGCGGGACACCTCCCGCGATCACCTGGCCACCGTGTCCCAGCTTCCTGTCCGCCCACACCCGTCCGAGACCGACCAGGCGCCGCCTCCACCTCCTCCATCGCCGCCATCCACGCCGCAGGACGAGGCGCCCACTGCGAAGGCCGACCAGGCCGCGGGCGGCGGGTCGCTCGACTGGTCGAACTTCACGTCCAAGGGCAGGAAGCGCCGCTTCGGCCGCTGATCTGTGGCGCCCGGAGCCACCGGACGGTGGCGACCGCGTAGCCTGGTCGTCACCTCCATGCGAGCGCGGTCGGGATCCGAGCGGCCGCGTTCGACCGATGCCCGACACCGAGGCTGCCGCCCGATGACCCGTGACCGCGATGAGCCGCCGGAGGCGACGACGGCCACGTCTGCTGTGGTCGGAGACCCGTCGCTGGACGCACCCGACGCCGCTCTGGCCGCTGCCGTGGCGGACGACGGATCGGCTCCGTTCGATCTCGACGGGCTCGCCGTCGAGGTGGGAGCGACCCGGACCCTGCTGGATGCCCTCGAACGGGCCGGTCTGCTGCTGCCGCACCATGTCGACGCCGACGGTGTCGCGCGGTACTCCTCCGCTGACGCTCGGGCGATCCGGGCGGGGATGACCCTGCTCGACGCTGGGCTGCCGCTGGGCGAACTGCTCGAGTTGGCCCGCCGCACCGACGCCGCGGTCGGCGACATCGCGACCCCTGCGGTCGATGCGTTCCTGCGCTTCGTGCGCGACCCCGTCCGTGGCACCGCGGGCTCGGATGATGAAGCTGCCGAGCGGCTCGTCACCGCCTACCAGCGGATGTTGCCGGCGACGGAGACGCTCGTCGCCCACCACCTGCGACGGCGACTCCTGGCCACGGCCGCCTCCCGGGTCGCGGAGGGACCGGGCCACACCGATGACGCGGCCAACCGCAACGACGCGGACCTCGACCGCGGCAGGGACCCCGGCAACGACATCGACACCGACCCCGGCCGGCCTGGGGCGCCCGGGTGAAGCTGACCGTCCGAACGGAACCGCTGGAGGACGACCGGCCGCTGCTCGACCTCAGCCCCGTGTCCGACCCGGTCGCCTGGATCCGCGATGGACAGGGCCTGATCGGTTGGGGCACCGCGCTCCGGATCGAGCCGGGTCCGGACGAGCGCCGCTTCGTGCGGGCCGATCAGGCGCTTCGTGACCTCGCCCACGACAGCGACATCGAGGATGCCGTTGACCTGCCCGGCACCGGACTGATCGGTGTGGGCTCGTTCACCTTCGACGCCGACGTGGCCGGCTCGGCGCTGATCGTGCCCCGGGTCGTGGTCGGACGTCGCGACGGCGTGACCTGGCGGACCACGATCGATCCCGACGGCGCCGAGCCCGTCGCGGGCGTCCGCGCCGCTCCCCCCACCGACCCGCCCCGTGACCGTCCCCGGTACGCGGGGTCCTCCAAGCCCGATGTCCACTGGCTCGAAGCTGTTGCCGCAGCGATCGATCGCATCGACGCCGGCGAGGCGGAGAAGGTCGTGCTCGCCCGCGACGTCGCGGTGTGGTCGCACGAACTGTTCGACCAGGTCGACCTGGCCCGGCGGTTGACGGCCCGGTTCCCCCACTGCCACACCTTCATCGTGGACGGGCTGGTCGGCGCGACCCCGGAACTGCTGCTGTCACGCCTGGGCGAGGTGGTGGAGTCCCGGGTCCTGGCCGGGACCGTCGGCCGCTCCGAGGACGAGGTCGAGGACGCGGCACTCGGGGATGGACTGCTGCGGTCCGAGAAGGACCGCTGGGAGCACGAGCTGGCTGCGGCGTCGGTCCGGGAGGTGCTGGCACCGCTCTGCGAGGAGCTGACCCACGACCCGTCACCCCGGTTGTTGCGTCTCGACAACGTGCAGCATCTGGCGACCACGTTCAGCGGACGGCTCCGTGCACCGGCCACGGCGCTGGAACTCGTGGCGGCGTTGCACCCCACCGCGGCGGTCGGTGGTACCCCGCGGGGAGCCGCGCTCGCGATGATCCGGGAGCTGGAGGGCATGGAGCGCGGACGCTACGCGGCGCCGGTCGGCTGGACCACGCCCGACGGGGATGGTCGGTGGGGCATCGCACTGCGGTGCGCGCAGCTGGCGGGGGCACGCGCCCGACTGTTCGCCGGCGTCGGCGTCGTCGCGGCGTCGCTGCCCGAGGACGAGCTCGAGGAGACCCGCCTGAAGCTGTTGGCCATGCAGGCGGTCCTCGACCCGTCCTGACCGACGTGCTGACCGACGTGCTGGCTGACGTCGATGATGGTCGATGGCAGGTGCAGTGGTTGGTGTGGGGTGCAGTCCTGCACCCCACACCAACGATCACGTTCGAGACACCATCGCTGGACCGAGCCCCAAGCGGGTGCTGAGGGGTGCACGACTGCACCTCCCAGCACCCACTCCGCTCGTGAGACGGTCAGGGGGTGGTCGTGAGACGGTCAGGGGGTGGCGGTCGCCGCGCGGTCGAGCGCGGCACCGACCTCGGCGGTGATGCGGCGGTGGAGCTCGACGTTGGCCCGGCGGTCCGTGCGCAGGTGCACGATCTGGATGCCACCGGCGCCGATGACATCCCGGACGGCGCCGGTCACCCCGCCGGCCGCCACCACCTCGGTGCAGCCGAGGTCGTGGAACGCGGCCAGGCGCTGCAGATCGCGCCCGTGCGGGGTCCCGAACACGCGCTCGAAGGAGCCCGGGAAGCTCGCCTGCGGGAGGAACGAGAAGATCCCGCCACCGTCGTTGTCCACGACCACGAAGGTCACGTCCACCTGCGGGGCGTCCGGCGCCAGCAGGAACCCGTTGGCGTCGTGCAGCAGGGACAGGTCACCACACAGGGCGACCGTCGGTCCGTCGTGGACCAGGGCGACACCGAGCGCGGTGGAGACGAACCCGTCGATCCCCGATGCGCCGCGGTTGGCGATCATCCGCACGCCCTCGCGCGGCAACATGAACTGATCCAGGTCCCGCACCGGCATCGAGGAGGCGACGACCAGCGCGGTTCCGTCGGGGACCGCGGCAGCGACGTCCCGGGCGGTCCGGGGTTCGCTCGGGACGTCATCCGCATCCAGGATCCCGGCGATGACCTCGCGCGCAACGGTGTCCGCGCGCTGCCAGCTGTCGGTCCATTCCGAACTGGTCGTCATCGCCAGCTGCTCGGTGAGCGCGGCGCAGGTCAGCCCCACATCGGCCACCAGCAGGTCGCTGACCGTCCGGTCCGGGTCGTGCCACGCACCATCGGGATCGAGCAGGACCTGCGGCACCTCGGGACCCAGCAGTCCGGCCACGGATCGTGACAGCCCGGTGCGGCCGATCCGCAGGACCAGGTCGGGCGTGTGACGGCGAGCGAACCCGGGATGTGCGAGCAGGTGGTGGGCGGTCGCGATGGCACGGTCACCGGTCCGGACCCCGGAGGTCGCCTCGGCCACGATCGGCCAGCCGGCGGCGCGGGACAGGTCGTGGACCGGACCCGGGCGCGCCGTGGTCGAACCGACGACGATCAGGCCGCGCTCCGTCGAGAGCATCCGGCCGGCGAACGCGCCCAGTTCCGCCGGTGGGACGGACCGCACGGCGCGGTCGACCTGCAGCCACGGCCGACGGTCGGGGCGGCCATCCAGCGGATGGGACCAGCTCGCGGGTGCGCTGCGCCCATCATCGGTCAGGGGCACCGTGGGTTCACGGAAGGGAAGGTTGACCTGGACCGGCCCCGCCGGTCCGCTCAGGCCGGTCGCCTCCGCGACCGCGCGATCGACCGTCGAGCGCCACAGCGCCACGAAGTCTGCGCGATCCTCCGGCACCCCGATGTCCACCGACCACCGGGCGGCACGGCCGAACAGGTTCACCTGGTCGATCGCCTGGTTGGCGCCGGTCGCCCGGAGCTCCGGTGGCCGGTCTGCGGTCAGGAGCACCAGCGGGACCAGGCCCGTGTCCGCCTCGATGACCGCGGGGTGCAGGTTGGCGACCGCCGAGCCGGACGTGACCACCACCGGCGCGGGTCGGCCGGTGAGCCGGGCGATGCCGATCGCGAGGAAGCCGGCGGAACGCTCATCCACCTCGACGTGGAGGCGGATCCGGGGGTCGTCGTGCAGGGCGATGGCCAGCGCCGCCGACCGGGAGCCCGGCGCGAGCACGGCATCGGTGATGCCGCAGCGGGCGAGTTCATCGACCACGACCAGCGCACAGGCATGGGAGGGGTTCTCGGCGCGCACCTACGACTCCTCGTCGATCGGACCGTACGGGTTGCCGCTCGGATCTCCGCTCGGGTTGCCGTACGGGTTGCCGCTCGCCGCGCCGTCGAGCACGGCGCTGGCGGCCTGCAGACGTTCGAGCCAGGCGAGTGACTCGTCCGGGCCGGGCGCGCAGTGGTCGAGCGAGGCCGCGTCCGGCGCGACACGTCGCACGCGCAACCTCCCGTCGACCGGGAGCAACGGCTGATCGGTCACATCCGAGCCGAGGAGCGACGCCGTGCCCAGTCCGCACGCGAACGGTAGCTCGGGGAGAGCTGCCGCGAAGGCGACCCCGGCGGCCAGCCCGACCGACGTCTCCAGCGCGGACGACACCACGACCGGGAGCCCCGAGGCAGCGGCGACCTCCAACGCCCGGTGGACACCACCGAGCGGCTGGACCTTGAGCACGAGCACGTCGGCAGCGTCGGTCGCGGCCACGCGCAACGGATCCTCGGCGGTACGGATCGACTCGTCGGCGGCGATGGGGACCGTGACGCGCCCGCGGACCTCGCGTAACTCGGCAAGGGTCACGCAGGGTTGTTCGACGTACTCCAGGCCGCCAGCCGCGCTGTCCAGCCGGGCGATGGCGAGCACGGCGGTCGCGACGTCCCAGGCCCCGTTCGCGTCGATCCGGATGTGACCCGTGGGACCAAGTGCATCGCGGACGGCGGCGACCCGCTCGACGTCGGTGGCCAGGTCCTCACCGGACTCGGCGACCTTCACCTTGGCGGTCGAGCAGCCGGAGGCCGACGCCAGGTCGTGGGCCTGCGTCGGACCGACCGCTGGGATCGTCGTGTTGATCGGGACGTCGTCACGCACCGGTGGCGGGAACGGTCGTGTGGCCGCATCGCGAGCGGCGGCCAACCACCGGGAGGCGTACGCGGGTCCGTACTCCGCGAACGGCGAGAACTCACCCCAGCCGGCCGATCCCCGCAGCAGCATCCCCGTCCGCATGTCCAGACCACGGAAGCGCACGCGCATCGGGATGCGGTAGATCCGCAGATCCTCGATCGAAGCCGACATCGACGCCATCACTCAGCCCACCGGCCCGGCGGAGACCACGACGGACAGCGAGGCCAGCCCGGCGGCAGGTGGCGCAGCCAGCCAACCGAGCAGCACGCCACCATCGGGACCCAGTAGGGGCGTCAGCGCCAGACCGACAGCCAGGCCGATGCCGAGCAGCAGTTGCACCCGCCCGGTTGCCTCCAGGACCGGGATCAGCTCGCGCCCGAGCGGCGCCGTCGCCGCGAGCCACAGCGGCGACAGCGCGAGCGGCGCCGCCAGCAACCCGAGCAGCGGCCACCAGCCGGGGACCACCGCCGCGACCACGACGACACCGACCAGGGACGCGACGACCAGTCCCTGGTAGAGCCGGCGGGTGCCGGCCTCACCGAGGCGGACCGCCAGGGTCCGTTTGCCGGCGACCGCGTCGGTGGGGATGTCGCGCAGGTTGTTGATGACCAGCAGCGACACCGCGAGGAACCCCACCGGGAAGGATGCGAGCAGGGCGACCGCGTGCAGCACACCGTCCTGGACGTAGGCGGACCCGACGGTGGCGACCACGCCGAAGAACACGAAGACGCTCACCTCGCCGAAACCCCGGGACGCGTAGGGGCGCTTGCCGCCCGAGTACCCGAGCGTGGCCAGGATCGCCAGTGCGCCGACGAGCAGGAGCTCCCAGCCGACAAGCACGGCCAGGACCAGACCCGCCGCGGCCGCGACGCCCAGGGCGGCCGCCGTGGCGATCTTCATCTCACGTGGGGTGACGAGCCCGCTGGCCACCGCGCGACGCGGGCCGGTGCGATCCGCGGTGTCCACCCCGCTGATGCCGTCGAAGAGATCATTCGCGTAGTTGACGGCGACCTGCAGCGACAGGGCGACCACCAGGGCCAGCACCGCACGGTCGAGGTGGATGTCACCGATCGGTCGGAGCGCCGCTGCCGTGCCCACGATCACGGGGGTCACCGCCGCCGGCAGGGTCCGCGGCCGCGCCGCCTCGACGAAGCGGTTCACGTGCGAGGCCGATGGGGGGTTGTCATCGAGTCAGTAGTGGTACGGGAACGTCGACCAGTCCGGGTCCCGCTTCTGCAGGAAGGCGTCACGCCCCTCCTCGGCCTCGTCGGTCATGTAGGCCAGACGGGTGGCCTCGCCGGCGAACACCTGTTGGCCGACCAGTCCATCGTCGGTCAGGTTCATGGCGAACTTCAGCATCCGCATCGCGGTCGGCGACTTGGCGGTGACCTTCGCCGCCCACGCCAACGCGACCTCCTCCAGCTGGTCGTGGTCGACGACCGCGTTGACCATGCCCATCCGGTGGGCGTCGTCCGCGGAGTACTCATCGCCGAGGAAGAAGATCTCGCGGGCGAACTTCTGACCGACCTGCTTGGCGAGGTAGGCGGAGCCGAACCCACCGTCGAACGACGCGACGTCCAGGTCGGTCTGTTTGAAGCGGGCGTGCTCCCGGCTGGCGATGGTCAGGTCCGACACCACGTGCAGGGAGTGTCCCCCACCCGCGGCCCATCCGGGCACGACGCACACCACGACCTTGGGCATCGTGCGGATCAGCCGCTGGACCTCGAGGATGTGGAGTCGTCCAGACCTCGCCGGATCGATGGCCGCGGCGTCGACGCCGTCACCCTCGGTGTAGCGGTAGCCGTCCTTCCCGCGGATCCGCTGGTCCCCTCCGGAGCAGAAGGCCCAGCCGCCGTCCTTGGGTGAGGGACCGTTCCCGGTCAACAACACACACCCGACGGTCGAGGTGGCCCGGGCATGGTCGAGCACACGGGACAGCTCATCGACCGTGTGGGGCCGGAACGCGTTGCGGACCTCCGGCCGGTCGAACGCGACACGGACGGTCGCGAGATCCGTTCCCGCCCCGGGATCGATGGCCCGGTGGTAGGTCAGATCGGTGAGGTCGGCGAAACCGTCGACCGCACGCCAACGCGTCGGATCGAACAGTTCGGACACCTGTGACGTGGCCACCCGTGATCCCTTCGTAAGCTCCTCGAGGGCGGGCCTACGCTAGCGCGCGCCGGCCACCGTCCGAGCCGAGCCACCGAGGTCCGCTGTGACCACACGCCTGATCGCTGTCCGACTCCCCCCTGCGCGGTTCGGGGAGGCACTGCGCCGCGCGTGGGCGGACGGCGCCGCGGTCCTGCC
>SLHP01000067.1 GCA_007136095.1 Nitriliruptoraceae bacterium | reverse complement strand
GACATCACCTACATCGACACGTGGGAGGGCTGGCTGTTTCTCGCGACGGTGATCGACTGCGCGACCAAGAAGGTGATCGGCTACGCGATGGACGATAACTACAAGACCCCGTTGATCAGCGAGGCGATTGTGCGGGCGGCGGCGAACATGGCGCTGCCTGCTGGGGCGATATTCCATTCGGACCGTGGCAGTAACTACACGTCCCAGGAGTTCGCTGACACGCTCGAGTCGTTGAAGATCGTCCAGTCTGTCGGGCGGACTGGTATCTGTTTCGATAATGCGATGGCGGAGTCATTCTTCGGAGTGTTGAAGGTTGAGCGTGTGCATCGCACGCAGTATCCGACTCGTGAACATGCCCGACGTGATATCGCCCGGTACATCGAGTTTCGATACACCAGTCGTCGTATCCATTCCGGGCTGGGATATCGAACGCCGCAGGAAGTTCATGAGGCCTATATTGACCAGTCAATAGCCGCGTGATAGGTTGCTTATATCCGGGTTAATAGTGTCCGGATTATGCGGGGGTGGACTGCCAGCGATCACCGCTGGGATGGTCGGTGGGGGCGAGCTGGGTGGCGGGTCGGGGCGAGCTGGGTGGCGGGTCAGGGCGAAAGGCCAGGTGCGAAACCGTGCGGGAGCTCTACGATGGAGTTCGAATCACATCGTTGAGTTGCGGCGTCTCGGGGGAGACGGGCAGGGGGCGAGTGTTCCAACGGACGGGTTCGAAGCGGCAGAACGGACCGACCGCCCAGGCAGCGGTCGACTACGAGGATGCGCGCGGTTCGCTCCAGAGGCAGTTGGCCGGTTCTGCGGAACCGGTACGGCTCGACAAGCGCACCTCCAACCTGTTCCGGTCCCGCGACGACTGTGGCCGCCGGCTGAACGTCGACGCGTTCTCCGGTGTCCTCGACGTGGATGCCGAGGCCGGCACGGCAGACGTGCTCGGTATGACGACCTACGGGCAGCTCGTGGAGGCGACACTGGAGCACGGCGTCATGCCCCTGGTCGTCCCGCAGCTGAAGACGATCACGATCGGTGGCGCGGTCGCGGGCCTCGGCATCGAGTCGACCTCGTTCCGCAACGGGCTCCCGCACGAGTCCGTGCTCGAGATGGAGATCCTCACCGGGACGGGTGAGGTCGTCGTGGCCCGGCCCGACAACGAGCACGCCGCGTTGTTCTGGGCCTTTCCGAACTCCTACGGGACGCTCGGCTACGCGCTTCGGCTGCAGATCGAGGTCGAGCCGGTGCGCCCCTTCGTCGCACTGCGCCACCTGCCCTACGACTCGGCCGAGGCGTGCTTCGCCGACCTCGAGCGCATCTGCGCCGAGCGGGAGGTCGACGGCGAGCGGGTCGACTTCCTCGACGGGACCGCGTTCGCACCCGACGAGCTGTACCTGACGGTCGGCACGTTCACCGACACCGCGCCCTCGTCGAGCGACTACACGGGCAGCAACATCTACTACCGGTCCATCCGTGAGCGGGAGCGGGACCACCTCACGGTCGGCGACTACCTGTGGCGGTGGGACACCGACTGGTTCTGGTGCTCGCGCGCCTTCGGCGCCCAGCACCGCCTGATCCGGCGGCTGTGGCCCAAGCGCTGGTTGCGCAGCGACGTCTACCACAAGCTCGTGGCGCTCGAGAGCCGTGTCGGGTTCAAGCGTCGGGTCGACCGGCTGCTGCGGCGTCCGACCGTCGAGTTGATCGTGCAGGACATCGAGGTGCCCGTCGGCCGGGCCACGGCGTTCCTCGACTACCTGGACCGTGACGTGGACCTGTGGCCGGTGTGGCTGTGCCCGCTCCGCCAACGCACCGAGGCGCGCTGGGACCTCTATCCGCTCGACCCTGGCGCGCTGTACGTCAATGTCGGGTTCTGGGGAGGCGTTCCCGTCGGGCCGGGCGAAACGGAGGGCGACCGCGACCGACGGATCGAACGGGCCGTGGCCGCCCACGACGGGCGGAAGTCGCTGTATTCCACCGCCTACTACGGGCCGGAGGAGTTCTGGCAGTTGTACGGCGGGGAGCGCTACCGGGAGGTCAAGCGCCGCTACGACCCCGATGCACGGCTACGCGACCTCTACGAGAAGTGTGTGCAGCGACGGTGAGGCAAGGGAGGCAGGAACGTGAAGCTTGCAGAGGTGTTCCACGACCTGTTCGCGGGCAACGGGGAGATCCGCTTCAGCGCCTATGACGGGAGCAGCGCCGGGCCACCGGACGCGCCCGCGCACCTGGCGGTGGTCTCGCCCCGGGCGTGGGCGCATGTCGTGCGTGCTCCCGGGCAGCTCGGCTTCGCGCGCGCCTACGTCGACGGCGAGATCGACGTCGACGGCGACGTCCACGCCGCCCTGCGTGCCCTCTGGGAACCGCAGGTGCGCAACCTCTCCGCGGCCAAGCTGGCGCGGCTGACGGCCGAGATGACCCGCAACGCCACCCAGCGGGTGCGCCGACCGCCGGAGGAGACCCGGTTGCGGGGATCGCGGCACTCCAAGCAACGCGATGAGGAGGCGATCGCGCACCACTACGACGTGTCCAACCGCTTCTACCGGCTGGTGCTCGGCCCGTCGATGACCTACACGTGCGCCGCCTACCCGAGCGAGGACGCCACCCTCGAGCAGGCACAGCACTTCAAGTACGACCTCGTCGCCCGCAAGCTCGACCTCCAACCCGGCATGCGGCTGCTCGACGTCGGCTGCGGCTGGGGCGGGATGGTCATCCACGCCGCACAGCACTACGGGGTACGGGCGCTCGGCGTCACGCTGTCGCGGTCACAGGCCACCTGGGCGCAGGAGCGGATCGCGGAAGCGGGGCTCTCGGACCTCGCCGAGGTGCGCCACCTCGACTACCGCGACGTGCCCGAGTCGGGTTTCGACGCGATCAGCTCGATCGGGCTCACCGAGCACATCGGTAAGGCGAACCTGCCCGACTACGCGTCCTTCCTCTACGGCAAGCTCCGACCCGGCGGACGGCTCCTGAACCACTGCATCATGTGGCCGGGCAACACCTCGCCGACGCTCAAGAAGCGGGGGTTCATCAACCGGTACGTGTTCCCCGACGGCGAGCTCGAGGGTCTCGGTCACATCGTCAGCATCCTGCAGGACCGTGGCGGCTTCGAGGTGCGCCACGAAGAGAACCTGCGCGAGCATTACGCCAAGACGCTGGCCGACTGGAGCGCCAACCTGGAGGCGAACTGGGACGAGTGCGTCAGAGAGGCCGGCGAACGTCGGGCACGCGTGTGGCGGCTGTACATGCCGGGCTCACGGCTCGCGTTCGATCGCAACGAGATCCAACTCCATCAGGTACTCGCCGTGCGGACCGACGCTGCGGGCTGCTCCGGCATGCCGCTGCGACCCACCTGGGAGGCGACGGCGACGGCGGAGCCGTCTGGCACGGTGACACAGGCGGCCAGCTGACGATGCCCGTCGCTGCGGCACCGCCCGCCGACCCCTTCCCACCGCCAGCACACGGGCCCGGCAGGACCCCACCGTCCCACGGAACCCGTGGACACGGGTGCCGGCGGCCGGTCAGCCGACCTCGAGGCCGGCCTCGGCTTCATCCAGTCGCGACTGCGCGGACTCCCAGGCGGCCAGGAGTTCAGCCGACCGGTCCTTCGCGGCGCCATGCCGCTCGACGAGACCCTTGACCTTCTGCCCGTCCTCGTAGATGCCCGGATCGGCCAGTTGGTGGTTGAGGTACGCGACGTCCTTCTCGACCTTGCCGAGCTCGGTCTCCAGGCGGCTGACCTCGCGGCGGAGGTCCTTGGTGGCCTGGTAGCGGGCGTTGCGCTGCTCCGCGTCAGCGCGCTTGCCACCCTTGCCTCCACGCGCGGAACCGTCGGCCCCGACCGGCCGGCTCCCGGATCGCTGGTCGGCGGGTCGCTGCGGGGCGGCACCGGCAGCCGTCCCGGGCACGTCACCGCGCCGCTCCTGCAGTTCCTCGTAGCTGCCGTCGTACCACGTGGCGGTGCCGTGCCCGACCTCCACGATCGCGTCGGCGACCGACCGGATCACGTGGCGGTCGTGCGTGATGAGGATCACGGTGCCGGGGTAGGCCTGCAGGGCGTCCTCCAGCACGTCACGGGAGGCCAGGTCGAGGTGGTTGGTCGGCTCGTCGAGCAGCAGCAGGTTGACGGGCGAGGCCATGACCTTGGCCAGCCCAAGCCGGGTGCGCTCGCCCCCGGACAGTTCCGACACCCGACGTTCCGCGAGGTCGCCGGGGAACCCGAAGGCGCCCAGCATCGTGCGGTGGTTCTGGGTGCGGTGCTTGTCCGTCAGGACCGTCTGGAACTCGGCCAGGACCGTCTTGGTGAGGTCCATGACCTCGGCCTGGTGCTGATCGACCAGGCCGACCTCGACGTTGGCACCGAGCTCGACGGTTCCGGCGGCGATCGGGACCTCGTCGACCAGCGCCCGGAGCAGCGTGGTCTTGCCGGCACCGTTGGGACCGATCAGGGCCACCTTGCGGCCTCGTTCGACGGCAAGATCGACGTCCTCCAGCACCGTGAGGTCGCCGTAGCGGACCGTGAGGCCCTCGACCTTGGCGACGACGCGTCCGGCGCGGGCCGGCTCGGGGAACCCGAACCTCGCGACAAGTGCCTTGTGGTCCGGCACCTCGATGCGGTCGACCTTGTCCAGTTTCTTGATGCGCGACTGGACCTGCTTGGCCTTGGAGGCCTTGTAGCGGAAGCGCTCGATGAAGCGTTCCTGCTGGGCGATGACCCGGTCCTGCTGGGCCCGGGCGGCGCGCAGTTGCGTCAGGCGGGTCTCGCGCTGCTCGATGAAGGCCTGGAAGCCGCCGAGTTCCGCCGCGACGGTGCCGCGCCGGACGTCGTAGGAGGTGGTGGTGCCCGCCGCAACCTCGACGATGATGTCGGCGACGGCGTCGATGAAGTCACGGTCGTGGCTGACGAACAGCAGCGATCCGGGCAGTTCCTTCAGCGTCTGCTCCAACCAGGCGATCGTGCCGAGGTCCAGGTGGTTGGTCGGCTCGTCGAGCACCAGCAGATCGGGCTTGGCCAGCAGCAGGCGCGCCAGCGCGACCCGCACACGCCAGCCACCCGACAGCTCCGAGGTTGGGCGTGCCCCGTCGTCGGGTGCGAAACCGAGCCCGGCGAGGACCCGCTGCGCCTCGCTCTCGAGTTCGTACCCGCCGAACTGTTCGAAGGCGTCCTGGGTCGACGAGTAGGCGTTCAACAGCCGCTCGTGCTCGCTCTCCGGTGCCGTTTCGAGTTCCTGCTCCAGGCGCCGGAGCTTCGCCTCCAGCTCCTGGACGTGCGAAGCGCCTTCGAGGACGTGTTCGAGGACCGTGGCGGACTCACCGACGGCGTCGACCACGTCCTGGGGCAACCAGCCGATCCGCATGTCCCGCGGGCGGCTGACCGTGCCGACGTCCGGCTCCCGCAGACCCAGCACCAGCTGCAACAGGGTGGATTTCCCCGCGCCGTTGCCCCCGACCAGCGCGACGCGCTGCCCGGTCGAGACCTTGAAGGTGGCATCGCTGAACAGCGGTTGCGTGCCGAACGCGACGGATGCCTGGTTGACGGAGATCATGACGCGATGCTACCGGCGCCACCGCCCTACCCTGCCGCCCATGCACCTCCTTTCTGTTGATCGCGTGACCGCCGAGGTCGAGGGTCGAACCCTCTTCTCCGACGTGTCCTTCGGCCTGACCTCCAACGACCGCGTCGCGGTCGTTGGGCCGAACGGATCGGGCAAGACGACCCTGCTGCGGATCATCAGCGGGGATCGGGAGCCGGACAGCGGCGAGGTCGTGACCCGGTCGGGCCTGCGGATCGCGGTCCTGGCCCAGGACCCGGATCTCGGCGCCTCCTCGGCCATCGAGGTGGTCCTGGCCTCCGATCCGATGGCGCAGGAGCACGAGGCCGCCGCCCTGCTCGACCACGTGGGTATCGACCCGGGTCATCCCACCGACGCGATGTCGGGTGGCCAGCGCCGCCGGGTCGCGCTCGCACGCACCCTGCTGTCCCCCGCCGACCTGCTGATCCTGGACGAGCCCACCAACCACCTCGACGTGGAGACGATCGACTGGTTGGAACAGGATCTGCGGCGCCGATCCACCGGGCTGGTGCTCGTCACCCACGACCGTTACGTGCTGGAGCGCCTGACCAACCGGATGCTCGACATCGCGCCGCTCGGCCCGGGCAAGCCGGCCGAGGTGATCTGGCACGAGGGCTCGTACTCCTCCCTCCTGGAGGCCCGTGCGGAGCGCGCCGCCAGCCGCGACCGCGCGACCTCCCGCGCCGCCAACCTCCTGCGCAAGGAGGTCGCCTGGCTCAAGCGCGCCCCGAAGGCCCGCACCTCCAAACCCAAGTTCCGCATCGAGCAGGCCGAGGTGCTGCGCGAGGCCGCCACCGGCGACGCGGCATCGCGGTCCCTGGACCTCGGTACGGGACGGCGCCGCCTCGGTAGCGAGGTGTTCGAACTCGAGGGTGTCACGGTCGTCCGCGGGCAGACCACCGTGCTCGACCGGGTCGATCTCGGGATCGGGCCGGGCGAGCGGGTCGGCATCGTCGGTCCGAACGGCGCAGGCAAGACCACCCTGCTGCACGTGCTGTCCGGGCGCCTGCCGATCGACGCCGGCGAGCGGACGGTCGGACGCACGGTGGAGCTGGGGGTCTACGAACAGCAGGCCGGTGAGGGCATGGACCTGAAGCAGAGCGTGCTGGACTCGGTCCTGGAGATCGCCCCACACATCCCGTTGGCCAACGGCGAGACGCTGCCCGCAGCCCGACTTGCCGAACGGTTCGGCTTCGACGGTGCGCTGCAGCGCACGCCGATCGGGTTGCTCTCCGGCGGTGAGCGGCGGCGCGTGGCCCTGCTGCACCTGCTGGTCGCCGCGCCCAACGTCCTGCTGCTCGATGAGCCGACCAACGACCTGGACCTCGACACCCTGGCGGTGCTGGAGGACCATCTTGACGGCTTCAAGGGCACACTGGTGGTCGCCTCGCACGACCGGTACGTGCTGGACCGCCTGACCGACCGCACGATCGCCGTCGAACACGGCCGGCTGACCGAGCACCTGGACCTCGATGCCTACCGGGCGACGCGGAGCGGCGAGGTGACGCGCATGGTCTCCCCGACCGCGGGTCAGGACGCCGCGGACGGCACGCAGGCAACACCGGGGTCCGCGGTGGACAACCAGGCACGACAGGCCGCCCGCAAACAGGTCCGGTCCCTGGAGAAGCGGGTGCAGCAGCTCGATCGCCGTCGACGGGAGCTCCACGCGACGATGGCCGACGCTGCCACCGAACCCGACCGACTGTTGGCCCTACAGGCCGAACTGCAGGAGGTCGAAGAAGAACTGAGCAGCACCGAGGACTGCTGGCTGGAACTCAGCGTCGAAACCGGCGTCGGTTGAGTCTACGATCCGGTCCCCCGCCCGACGTGCTCCACCGTGCCGACCGACCAGCCCGACCGGTCAGCCCCGAACGATCCCGGACCATCGTGCCCCGCCGCTCCCGCCGGAGAACCCTGGCTGTCCTGGTGACGGTCGGTGCCCTCGTGGGGGGATCCCCGGCAGCTGCAGCTCCGACCCCGGCGGCGGACCTCCCCGAGGTCGAGGAGCAGCTCTCGCAGGCGGAAGCGGACCTGGCCGCGACCGATGCCGCGATCGCACGGGCCGACGCGTCGCTCGAAGCGGCACGTTCGAAGGTCCAGGCAGCCGCGAGTGCGCTGGCGTCGGTCGAGACGGAGCTCGCCGAGGCCCGGGTCGCCGAGGCCGCGGCAGCGGATGCCGAACGTGACGCCGCCCGGGAGATCGCTGCGGCGAACGACCAGCTCGAGCAGCTGGTCCACGACCATTCGACGTCGAGGTCGCACCTGGAGCGCCGCGCCGTGCACGTCTACAAGCACGGGCCCGTGATCCCGGAGGCGACCCTGCTCCGCGGGATCGCCGGGTCCTCCGACTGGCACGAGGTCGCGATCACCATGGAAACGGTGTCGCGCATCATCGACCGTGACCGCCGCCTCATCGAGACGACGGGCGTGCAGACGCGCGACCTCGCAGCGAGCCGGACCAGTGTCGTCGAGACCCGCCAGGAGGCGATCCGCACCGCCCAGCACACGATCCGTGAGGCACGCCGGGTGGCCCAACTCGTCGAGCGGCAGCAACGTGCGTTCGCGGCGCTCAGCGACGAGCAGGCCGAGCTGACCGCGCTCCTCGAGGACCTCGAGGCCGACGCCGAACTCCGCGCGGCGCTGGTGCGCAGGCTGGCGTCGGAGGTGGCCAGGCTGCAGCTGGCGTCGAGCACCGTCCTGGTCCCCATCGCACCCAACGTGGACCTCAACGGCCCCCCACCGCCATGGGCCGCCCGGCTCCCGGCCTCCGGTCGACCATGGGCGGGACAGATCGACGCGGTCGCGGCCAGCCGAGGCGTGGACGGACGCCTGATGGCCGCCCTCGTGTGGACCGAATCGAACTTCCACCCCGGCGTGGTCTCGCATGCGGGCGCGATCGGGTTGGCGCAACTGATGCCGGGGACCGCCGCGGGGCTGGGCGTCGACCCGTGGGACCCCGTCCACAACCTCGACGGCGGGACCCGCTACCTGCGGACGCAGCTGGAACGTTTCGGGCGGATCGACCTCGCGCTGGCGGCCTACAACGCCGGCCCGAACCGGGTGCAGCGCGCCGGCCCCGGCATCCCCACGATCGTCGAGACCCAGCTCTACGTCGTCCGCGTCATCGAGCGCTACCAGGAACTGGCCGCTGACTGACCGGGTCGCCGTCAGGTCAGGCGGATGACCGGTGGGACCTCGGTGGCAGCGACCTCGAGGTGGCCGGCAGCAGCCACCCGCTCGTAGAGCGGCCCGTCACAGACCACGATCGGGCAGTGGAGGTCGTAGATCTCGGCGGGGATCATCGCCCCGAGCGCGATGATCACGTCGACCGAGGCCAGCACGATCGCCGCCGGCGCCGTCCCCAGGCGGACCGCTTCGGCGAGCACGCTGGAACTGCTGCTCGATCCACGACCGGCCGGCATCACCACCACCGCCCCGGTCAGCACCCGCCCCTGCTGTGGATGGCGCGTATCGATGACCGTGCCGCTGTTCGGGTCCATGCCGCCCCAGAAGCTCAACGGCTCGTCGAGGACCAGGACGGGTCCCGAGGCGTGCCCGGCGACCAGCACCCGCACCTCACCAGAGGTCGTCATCCCACACCACCTCTCCCGCCACGGCGGCTGCGACGCATGCGCGCAGGCTGCCGAACGCCACCTCGACCCCGAGGTTGCCCGGGGCGTAGTAGGCCCACTT
>SLHP01000269.1 GCA_007136095.1 Nitriliruptoraceae bacterium | reverse complement strand
TCCACCCCGCCACCAGGACCCGCATCCAACCTCCTGCAACACGTGACCACCGACCGACGTCGCACCCGACACACGGCCGCGAGACTACTTCGGGGTTCCATCCACAGGTTCCACATCGCTTTGCCGCATGGCCGCAGGATCGCGCAGACTGGTGCACCTGACCGGGATGTGGCAGAAGGGCGAGCAACGACGTGCGTACACCCCGGGAACCTGGCGCCACGCGGGGGACACCTTTGATGTACATTCATGAACAAGTCGGAAGTACAGGAACGGATATGGTCGAGGTCGGCGTCGCGCAGCTGCGGCGAGAGCTCAAGGACTGGCTGGACCGCGCCGGTTCCGGCGATGAGGTCGTGATCACCGAGCGCGGACGACCCATCGCCCGCCTCACCGGCATCGACATCGCTCCGCTGCTCGACCGCCTCACGCAGGACGGGCAGATCAGCCCGGCTCCTGACCAGCCCCGTCCCAGCGCTCGCGGTATCCAGCGGGTGGCGACGTCCGGCGACGTCTCGGCGCTCGTCACCGCCGAGCGGGACGCGAAGCGGTGAGCCTCGCCTACTTCGACGCGAGCGCTCTCGTGAAGCTCGTGGTCGAGGAGGCGGGCAGCGACCTGGCGGCTGCCCTCTGGGACGGGGCAGACGGGGTCTTCAGCAGCCGCGTCGCCCCTGCGGAGGTGCGCGCCGCCGTGGCCGCTGCCCATCGGGCCGGGCGGCTCGACGATACGGGCCTGCGCCGCACGACCCAGAGCTGGACGGCGCTGCGCCCCAGTCTGCGGATGATCGAGTTGACGGGAGCGGTCGAGCAGCATGCCGGCGAGTTGACCGGACAGCACGCGCTGAGCGGGTTCGACGCCATCCACCTGGCGAGCGCACTCACCCTTGTGGAGGCTGCCCCGATCATCGCGACCTGGGATGCGCGGCTCCTCCGCGGCGCACAGGCCGAGGGGCTGCGCACGCTTCCGACTGCTCCCTGAGGTCGAGAGGCGCTCGATGACGCACCGAGAGCACCCAACCGAACGAACTCGCTCCCCGTACCCAGTCGATCCTGTGGGAGTCGGTGCGTTCGTTCCGACGACAGCACGGGCGTCGGCTTGGCTGGCAGATCCTCGCAAAGGTCGGCGCGTTCGTTCCGAACCTGCTTGTGCTGTGGGGCGACGTCCGGCGTACTCCTTCGTATCGGAACGAACGATCCGACTGGAGTGCGACCGTGGCCTTGACGGTGCAGGAGCTCGGCGAGACGGTCCGAAGCACACGCAAGCAGCAGGGGCTCGACCAACTCCTACTGGGCGACCTCGCGGGCGTGTCCGACCGGTTCCTTCGCGACCTCGAGCACGGCAAGCCAACGGTCCGGCTCAAAGAGGTCCTGCAGGTGCTGGACGCTCTTGGCCTGACGCTGCAGGTCCACCCGCGATGAACGCCGACGTCGACGCAGCTGGTCGCCTCGTCGGGCACGTCACCCGGCGACCCGACTTGACCACGTTCACCTACATCGCGGGCTACGACGGGCCCGCGCTGGTCCCGCACGTACCGATCGGCCAAACCACGTGGCCGGCTGGAGCGCTCCCGCCGCTCCTGTCGAACCTGCTGCCCGAGGGACGCCGTCTCGAAGCGCTGCGGCAGCAGGTCAAGACGTCCCTGGACAACGAGGTGGCGCTCCTGCTGGCCATCGGCAGCGACCTGGTCGGCGACCTGCAGTTCGTGCCCGACGGCACCCGCCCGGCTGCGTCGTCGGCCACACAGGTCGACCTCGACCACCTCGACTCGGTCGAGTTCGCCAAGCTCCGGGGCCTGCCCGTGTCGGGCGTTCCCGGCGTGCAGGACAAGGTCAAGATCTCCGATCGGATGTCGCTGCCGGTCCGCGACAGCACCCTGTCCACCCATCTGCTGAAGTTCGGCCAGCAGGGGCTTCCCCGGCTGATCGCCAACGAACACACCTGCCTGAAGGCGCTCGCCGACGCTCGTCTGCAGGTCAACCAGCCACAGGTGGTCGCCGACGTGACCGGCGAGCAGGCCCTGCTCGTCACCCGATTCGACCGGCAGGAGATCGATGGCACCGTCACGGCCCTCCGGCAACTCGACGGCTGCCAGGCCGCAGGCCGCTACCCAGCCGACAAGTACGAACTCGACACGGTCGAGGTCGTGACCGCACTGTCTGGCCTGTGCTCGAACCCCACCGTGGCAGCGCTACGGCTGCTCGAACAGGTCGCCGCCTCCTTCCTCATCGGCAACGGTGACCTGCACGCAAAGAACCTGTCGGTGCTCGACCGCGGAAACGGCCTGGAACCGTCGCCGGTGTACGACGTGACGTTCACGCACCCGTATGGCGACACCGACACCGTGGCCCTACCGGTCTGCGGTGAGTCGAGGGTCGCCAAGATCGGTCGGGCAACCTTCAGCGAGGCCGCGACGAGCTGCGGCCTTCGAGCCGCAGCGCTGGAGCGAGTCATCGACCGGCTGCTGACGCGCACGCAGGACGTGCCCGAGCAGCTATCGACCGGATGGCCACAGGCCAGCGGCAAGTACCGGCGGGGCCTAGAGCAGCGCCGCCACCAGCTGTCGCCATGATCGGTGGACCGACGGACCGGCGGGGGGTCGACCCATGCCGAGGTCCGTGCAGCGCTGATCCAACGGGGGCGCCCTTCCTGACGGCGCATCGGCCTCGTGCTCCCCAGCGGGGCACTACCCCTTGTGGGTCGGGAACCACCACCCTACGTTGGCACCATGGATGACACGCACGAAACCCCTGAGATCCTCGTCGAAACCGACGATCGTGGCCGGGTGAGCCTCGCGCGCCTCGGGGCGGAGCCGCGGAGCCGCTACCTCGCGCGGACCGACCCCGATGGAACGGTCACGCTGTCGCCCGCCGTGGTGATCAGCGAGTTGGAACACCGACTGCTGTCGAACCCGGAGCTCGTCGAACAGATCCAGGACAACCGCGCCCATCCGGAACGACTGATGAAGCTCGAGCGCCGCCCCACCCCTCGTGGCTGACCTCTACCTCGACCCGCAACCCATGCGTGTGCTGCAGGAACTCGAGGTGAATACCTCACGTCGCAGCATCTGGGAAGCGGTCGACGGGGCCCTCGATCTGCTGGCGTCGGATCCTGGTCACCGCGCTGCCCGACGGAAACGGTTCTCGAACGGCCTGTGGTGCATGGTCGTCCCGACGGATCAGGACCTCTGGGCGATCCTGTGGGAGCCTCACCCGCAGCTCCCAGCCGATGTCGCGATCCGTTGCCTGGGTCCCGCCACCTTCGCCCTGTGATCCGACGGTCTACGGATCCAGGCCGGTGAGTTCGTCGACGTCCGGGTCGGGGGTGGCCAGGTCCTTCAGCCCGAGCGCCAGCGCCACCGGCATCGTCACCGCCAGACCGAGCAGCCGCCCGACCGCAACCGCCAGCAGCGCCGCAGCCGCCGCGAGCCCCGCCAACGGCGCCAACAACGCCCCCAACAGCTCCGCCAGCCCGATCCCGCCGGGGAAGAACCCGGCCGCCGCGGCCAACGGTGACGCCGCGCCGATGACCACCGCCTGCCACAGCGTCGAGCCGACCCCCAACCCCAGCAGCACCAGCCACAGTCGCGCCGCATGCAGCAGCGCGGTCGCCACCTCGACAACCCCCAGAGAGGTGGTGGCGGCCACCCACGTCGTTCTCCCGACCACCCGCACGGCGCCGACCCCCAGCACCACCGCGGCGACCCCCAGCGCCACCCCGAGCCATCCCACGACCGGCGCCCCGCCCACACCCGCGGACCCCAGCCCTGCAGCGCTGGCTGTACCCCCCGCGCCGCCGGCTCCGGCCCCCGCCGCCAGCACACCCCCGGCGAGCACGAGGCTGACCCCGACCCAGATCGCGGCCGCCGCCAGGGTCACCGTGGCCGCCCCGGTCGTCGTCGAGCCGGCCTTGCGCAGCACCTGCACTCGGATCACCGCGCCGGCGGGGATCGGCAGCAGGTTCGCCGCGGTCGCGAGCACGACGGTGCGGATAGACACCGGCCAGCTCACCGTGTCAGGCTCGGTGGCGACCCCGACGGCCATCGCACGCAGTTCCGCGGCGTTGAGCGCGATGGTCAGCGGCGTGACCACCACCGCGGCGAGGATGAGCGGCCCCCACACAACCTGCTCGAGGCTGAGCTCGAGCGCCCGAACCGCGAACACCACCGCCACGGCGGTGGCGATCGTCGCGACGAGCAGCACGACCCCCCGCGCACGGCGCGGCAACTGGCGCATCCGCTGCACCCGCTGCAGGATCCGCCCCACCCGTCCCGCACCGGCCAGCGCGCTGGTTGGTGCGGCGTCAGGGGGCCCCGCCTCCCCATGAGGCGCTTCCGTGGAAGCGTGCTCGTCGGGGGTGGTGGGCTCCTCCGCGCGCGACGGATCGCCGGGCTCACCAGTCAGGACGGCCTCCAGGGACACGGACGACCGCCGAGCCTACTTCCCGCCACGCGTCCTTCGAGTGCGTGGGAGGCGTCAGCCGCCGAAGCGACGCTCGGCGAGTCCCTCGAGCGGGTCCTTCTTCTTGCGCTCTTCGGACCCGTCGTCGCTGTCGCCCTCGTCGTCGTCCACAGACTCCCCGTCGGTCGGCTCCTCAGCCTCGGCGACGACATCGTCCGACCCATCATCCGGCAAGCAGGAGCGCAGATCGCCCTCTGGGCAGTCGCGCGAGCCACCGAACCCATCGAGGTCGCCCGGGTCCACCGGCTCCTCGGGCAGGGCGATGACGGTGTCGTCGCCGTCGGACGGCGCATCGTCACGGCCGTCGTCCGTGGGCTCGTCGTCCGACTCGTCGGCGGGGGGTGTGGGCGCGGGGTCGGTGGAGCTGCCCGAGCCGTTGCCGTTGCCACCGTTCGAGGAGGACCCATCGCGCGACTCCGCCGCTCCCCCATCCGACCCGGTCGAACCGTCGGAGGTGTCGGTCGCGTCGCTGTCCGTGTCGTCCGCTACCTCAGCGCCGTTGCCGTCGCCATCGTCCGCCGGCGGCGACGTGTCGACCTCGACGCCGTCGTCGGGTTCCGGCGCCCCAGTGGCGTCATCGGCCTGGACGTCCCGAGCGCCACCATCGAGCTCGAGCGACTCGGACGGCGTGGCCGCGATCGAGTCGTCGGCCGGCGCATCCGAGTTGGCCGCCCCCGAGGCGAACAGCGCGATGAACGTACCCTCGCGGTCCACGGCCGCGGCCAAGCCGCCGCCGACACCCACGACCAGCACGACGACCGCCGCCACTCGGCTGACCTGCTGCGAGATCCGCACCCCGCGATTGCCCTCATGGGCGGCCGCGGTCGGCGCGAGCTTCAGCGGACGGATCGGCGTCGGTGCGTCGTACCCGCCCGCGTCCCCACCCTGGCCCGCATCGGCGTCGGCGTCATCGATGGGCGCCGCGACCGGGGTGATGCGATCGCGGAACTCGGCGAGTTCACCGCCCGGCGGTTCGTGCGCATGATGCTTGGCCGCAGCCAGGATCTGGTCGAGGTCGTGCTGCGCCCGCTCGGCGTTCGGCGGCGTGACCAGCCGGGCCCGGAGACGCCACAGAACAGAGCGCACGAGGCCGTCTACGGCCTCCGTGCGCTCTTCACGGCGCGGGTCGTCTGGTGTGGTCATCCTGAGGTCGTGAGCGTGCCGGACCCCGGCTCTCGGTACTCGTCGGACGCAACGTGCGCCCTGAGCGCGTCCAGGCCCCGCCGATGCAGTGCCTTGGTGGCGTTGTACTCCTTGCCGACGACCTCGGCGACCTCGTGGAGGCTCAGGTCCGCGACGTAGCGCAGGAGCAGCACATCACGCTGGTCGGGCGTCGTCGCACACAGCAGGTGCTCGAGTTCGGCCGGGCCCAGGTGGGCGATCGTGTGGTCCTCGAAGGTGCTGGTCGGCGCCTGCCGCTCGATGACGTCGGTCTCGGTGGCGTCAGCCGGGCGCGCCTGCGACCGCCGGTCGGCATCGATCATCCGGTGATGGGCGATGGTGAACACCCATGAGCGGAACGACGACTCGTCGCCTTCGAACCGGCGCAGGTCCCGTACGACCTGCAACAACGTCTCCGCGGTGACATCCTCCGCCGACCGGCATCCACGTCCCGTGAGGTAACCGGTCAGGACCGGGGCGAGGTCCAGATACAACTTCGTCCACGCCGATTCGTCGCCACGACGGGCCGCGCGGAGCAACCGATCGAAGCCTTCACCGAACACCGTGGCCCCTTCGTCGTCCTGCCCGGTCCGGGCAGATCGTGCGTCGGTCGGCGGAGTGGGCGGCCTGAGGGCTCCCGGGCGGTTCCTGCGGCCCTGCTGCCAGCGGGCGCGGTGCCGCGGCAGAGTCCGATTCGAGGTTGGGGGGTCGATTGGGGTCGAGGATGCGGCGGCGTCACGACGGCATCTGGGGTCGATCCCCCTCGGCTTCCAGGGAGAACCTTCCGATCACCCCCACACCGCGCCATCGGCGCTGATGCTAGTTGGACGGGGCCCGAAGGCAAGCGTCGCCAACCTCCCTATCGGCCAGGGTGCGGAGGCGCTGAAGGTGCTGCGCGCGTCCTGCGGTCGATGGCTTCAGCTTCCGGTTGCCGCTCCCGATGGAACGGACAACCCCGCACCACGAGGCCCCGAAGGATTAACCTCCGACACCCTTCGGCCGATGGAGATGGGGCGACCTCAACGGGGTCGGGTGACGGTTTCCTGGCTCCGGACCAACCGCCGGTGCACCCGCCGGGGCCACAGCCCTCGCGCGGCCCTCGGCAGGAAGACGACCGTTCGTGGCTCGAACCCAGACCTCGCGCCCCCGTCGGGCCGCCCGCACAGCCGCCCTGCTGGTCGCAGCCTCACTGCTGCTGGTCGGCCTCCCCGCTGCCGCCTCTCCGGACAGCGACGCACCTTCCATCGACGCTGACGTCGCCCAACTCTTGGGTTCGGGTGATGGCCAAGCCCTGCTCGAGGACATCCTCGATGAGAACGGACGCCTGCGGGTGATCGTCGAACTGGATGTCGCGCCGCCCCCGGGTTGGCTGAAGGCTTCGCTTGCGCGTTCGCACCAGCGCAGTGCGATCGCGAGCGAAGCCAGCAGTGTCGCCGCGGACACCGAGCGTCTGGATGCGGTCGTTGGGCGGAGCTTCGAGACGCTGCCCTTCCTAGCCGTCGCCGTCGCGCCGACCGATCTCGATGAACTCCTGGGCACCCCCGGGGTCCGTGCCGTGGAAGCCGATGCAAGCGTCGTGCCGCTGCTGGATCTCAGCGTTCCAGCCATCGACGCCGGCCCCGAAGCGCCACCGTTCCTCGACACGGGGCTGACGGGGGCAGGTCAGACCGTCGGTGTCATCGACACCGGCATAGATCGGCACCACCCGTTCTTCGACATGATCGACATCAAGGAAGCGTGCTTCACCGATGCCGGATGCTCCGACGGTGAGGACCATGACCTCGACCAGTCCAACGGCGTCGACACCGCGGCCCCGGCGGGTGACCACGGGACGCACGTCGCCGGGATCGCCGTCGGAAGCCAGGATGAGGGCGGCGACCCGGAGCGGGGGGTTGCGCCGGCGGCCAACCTCATCGCCGTGCAGATCTTCAAGACGGACGCTGACGGCAAGCGGTCGGGAGGTCGCTTCTCCGACCTCGCCGCCGGACTGACCTGGATCGCCGAGCAGCAGGGTGCCGAAGCCAACATCGCTGCGGTCAACATCAGCCTCGGGACGACCGCGACCTACGCAGACGGGTGCACGGTCAGCGTGATGTCTGCAGCCGTCGACGCAGCGCTCGATGCAGGCATCGCCACGATCGCCGCAGCCGGGAACGAAAGCGACCCGGGACAGATGTCCGCACCGGCCTGCATGAGCAACGTGTTGGCGGTCGGGGCCACCACCCTCGACGGCAACATCGCTGCGTACAGCAACCTCAGCGAGGCGACCGATGTAGTGGCCCCCGGCTCCGGGATCCGCTCGGCAACCCTCAACAACGCCTACAGCACGAAGTCCGGCACCTCGATGGCAGCCCCGCATGTCGCCGGGGCCGCCGCACTGTTGCGTGAGGCCGCGCCCCACGCCACACCATCGCACCTGCGCGCAGCACTCGCCGCGTCGTCGACCATGGTCGAAGACACTCGTGGCGATGGCATCACCGTTCCGATGCTGAACGTTCCCGATGCGCTGCTGGACGTGCCTGGGCCACCCGGTGCCCCGGCAGCGCCGTCGTCCGTCGTCGCGACGGACAACGAGGTCGAAGAAACCTTGACGATCTCCTGGGACGCATCATCGGGAACGCCACATCGATACGACGTCCTCTCGAGCCCTGAGGGCTTGGGCTGCACCTCCTCCGCAGACTCACCAGACGCCCCGGCCCTGTTCTGCGACGTCAGCGGGTTGACCCGCGGCGTCAACTACACCTTCACCGTCCGGGCGACGAACGACGCCGGGTCGAGCAGCGCCTCGGTTCCGTCGGCTCCTGCGTCCCCGGCCGTCACGGCAGGCTCACCGGGACCACCGTTGAACGTCTCCGCCGTCGCCGGCAACGGCGAGGCGACCGTGTCCTGGTCACCGCCGGATGTGACTGGCGACACAGACATCAAGAGCTATGTGGCCACGTCGACGGATAGTGACGACAGCTGCGCGGCGGCGGCGGACGAGTTCTCATGCATCATCGACGGACTTGAGAACGGTCAGGCCTACACGTTCAGCGTCCGAGCCACGAACGAGCAGGGCCCTGGACCGAACTCGACGGCGTCGAACGCCGTCACCCCACGAACGGAACCGGGTCCGCCCACGGGCGTCACCGCCCAACGCGACGCCGGCAGCGTGCACGTGTCCTGGGAACCTCCCGCATCCGACGGCGGATCAGACATGACCGGCTACAAGGTTGATGGAGCGCCGAGCGGAACGTGTACGACAGGCGGTGAGGAGACCGCCTGCACCGTGCTGGAACTGACGAACGGCCAGATCTACACCTTCACGGTGACCGCCATGAACAGCGCGGGTTCCGGGCCAGCGTCGGACCCCACACCTGAAGTGGTGCCGGCAGCGGTGCCGGAGCCACCGACCAACGTCGCGGCGATCGCCGCCGACCCGGGGGAAGCCGAGGTGTCCTGGACCGCTCCAGAGGACGACGGCGGGTCCCCGATCCTGTCCTACCGTGCGACCTCCGACCCAGGCGGCCGGACCTGCGACGTGCACGCGCCTGGGCTGAGCTGCATCGTCACCGGGCTGACGCAAGGTTCCGAATACACCTTCACCGTGACCGCGATCAACGATCGCGGTCCGAGCGATCCGTCCGAGGTCACTGGGTCCGTCAGGATCGCCACAGACAGCAACGGCAATGATGGCGGAGGCG
>SLHP01000233.1 GCA_007136095.1 Nitriliruptoraceae bacterium | reverse complement strand
TCGGCCTGTCCGTCGACCAGGTCGTCACCGATGACCGGGGATGGTTCGCGGAGGTCCTGGCCACGCCACAGGCATGAACCGCGCCGTGGTGGGCTGCTCGGCCAGAACCGCACGTCGCGCGCAGAACGACGGCGATCACAACGACGACCTCGTCCTGCACGACCACCTGGCACCCGGAGAACGCGGGATCGCCGCCCACCTGCACGACCTCGAGAAGGAGACCGCCACATCATGACCACCGTCACCGGCACCCTCACCGACGGCTTCGCCGTCGACCTCGCGACGTCATCGGGCCACCAGTGGGCCGCCGACGAGCCGACCGAGGTCGGCGGCACCGACACCGGGCCGAACCCCTACGAGCTGCTGTTGGGCGCGCTGGCCGCGTGCACCAGCATCACGTTGTCGATGTACGCGCAGCGTAAGGGCTGGGACCTGCAGGGCGTGGAGATCAGCTACGAACACGATCGCGTCCACGTCAAGGACTGCGAGGATTGCCAGGACCACCAGCGCGGCTTCATCGACCGCATCGTCAGCCAGGTGACGATCACCGGTGACCTCGACGAGCAGCAACGTGAGCGACTGGCCGAGGTCGCGGCCGGCTGCCCCGTCCACAAGACCCTGGAGAAAGGCGTGCACCTCGTGGACAACGTCACATTCAACTGAAGAGCGCGCCGATGTCGCGGTAGCCGCTCAGGACCCGAACGACCTGCAGCGGTCGTGCATCGGCCCGGTAGATCACCAGGTTAGGAGTGGACGGTCCATACCCGCAGGGCTTCGTCAGCGAGGTCGTCGCGGAGATGACCGAGCCCGGGATGGTCCGCGAGCCGATGCATGGCCGTTCGTAGGTCCTCCAGGACCCCTCTGGCTGCCGCGGGATCGTCGGCGGCGATGTATCCGTGGATCTCGCGCAGGTCATCGGCGGCCTCCTGGGAGAGGACATACCGCGACACGCTCAGTCCCGGTTCACGCCAGTTGCATCATCGAGGATCTCATCGATCACTGCATCGCCGTCGTGGGACCGGCCGTCGTCGAGAGAATCCAGCCCAGCCGCCACCTTCGTGCGCAACTCAGCGATGCGTAACCGTCGCAACTCATCGCGGTCGTGCAGGAGCCGCAACGCCTCACGGACGACCTCACTCGCCGACGTGTACCGACCGCTGCGGACACGCTCCTGGATGAGTTCCTCCAGTTCCGGCGTCAGTGACACGTTCACGGCGCACCTCTTCTCCCTGCTTCCACCCTCAGTCTACCGTCGATAACGAAGTCTGACATCCTTTGTTATCAGCTCGGCCGCGTCTGGGACCGCCAGCGTGTCGTGGCTGTCCACGGATCGCACGGTTCAACACCTGTCCGGCCGCGCACCCTTCAACCCCGACCACACCGCACGAGCGCACCCAACCGTGGGCCAGGGCCATCCGTTCGCAGTACCCACAGCTGCTCCCGCTCGTCGGCGAGGTGGGCCGGCGGCTCGCAAGCAACACATACAGGACGGCCTGACGGACCTCGTCGGCCTGACGACGTTTGCCTGCCAGGTCTCCAGACCCAGCTGGCCGATCTCGCCGTACGAGTCGTCCGCTCGTTCGGCGGCCTCGGCGACGGCGACCAGTGCGAACCAGCGGTCCCGGTGCGACCACACCGGCCCGTGCCGTTCGGTCCACAGCCCGGGGCCATAGATCGCCGCGGTGCGTGCCGCCATCGGGGGTTCGTTCAGTCCAGCAGCCGGTGCTGAGGTCCGGTCGCCCGCACCCGCAGCAGCTCGTGGCGCCCGCTACGCCCCGACGTCGTCGGCCGTGCCCACAGCACCCGTCTTCGTCGCCTGCAGCGTGCGGCCTTGGCGGCGAGCGCACCGCTGCTCGCGGGCTAGCTCGTGCACCACCGCGACCTCGAACACGTCGTCCTCACGCCGACGGCCCCACGGCCTGCGATGCGGTCGGTCGGTGCTCCGTTCGTGAGCGGCGTCCGCTACCGGACATCGGCGGACGGCACGGTCGAGGACCCTCGGGGCAGGGGCGTCCCGAACGAACTCGCCGAGGCTCAGCGCCCTCGTACCCTGTCGCGGCAGGAGCGAGGCTCCACCAGCGAAACGACGCACCGTTCAGGGGAAGGACGCATGGGGACCTCGTCCGGTCGGCAGAAGCTCGAACGGCGCGTCGTGGCGGTCGCCGAGCAGGTACTCGCGAAGCAGCGGTACGTCACCGCGGTCGATGTCCTCATCGGTCTCGGGTGGCTCGCGCCGAGTTCCCTCGACCGCTGGCGGCAGGGACGCATCGAGTCGCTCGAGTCGGCGGTCGATGCCGGGCTCGGCAAGGTCTCGACCGCCCTGCGCATCCTGCGGCGGTGGGCTCAGGAACACGACCTGAAGCCGAGCGAGACGGCGTACGTGGCACGGACCCGCGACCGGCGGGACTTGCGCTTCTCGGTCAGCGGCGATCCCGCGATCGAGAAGGCCTACCGGACCCACTGGGTCTCACCGGAGCTATCGGAACGCAAGCGTCAGCGACTCGCTGAGCAGTCCGCGAAACCGCCCGACCTGGTCGTGATCCAGCCGCTCAACCCGTGGTCGTGCACCTCGTGCGGGGGCACCGGCGACCTGCTGATCATGGAGGAACCGGGCCCTGTCTGCCTCGCGTGCGCCGACCTCGACCACCTGATCTTCCTGCCGGCCGGCAACGCGGCGCTCACCCGCCGCGCGAGGAAGGCGAGCACGCTGTCCGCGGTCGTCGTGCGGTTCAGCCGCACCCGCAAGCGCTACGAACGGCGCGGCGTGCTGGTGGAGGAAGATGCGCTCGCCGACGCCGAAGGGCGCTGCCTCGCCGACGCCGATGCTCGGGCTCGCCGTCGAGAGCGAGAGGCCCAACGCCGCGCTACGACCGACAACGCGTTCGTCGAGCAACTCGCCGCGGCCATCCGCGTCGCCTACCCCGCATGTCCTCCGGACCGCGCTGCGGAGATCGCGAGTCACACGGCCGTGCGCGGCAGCGGCCGTGTCGGACGCACGGCCGCCGGACGCGCGCTGGACCCGGCGGCGATCGACCTCGCCGTCGCCGCGGCGGTCCGCCATCGCGACACGCGGTACGACGAACTGCTGATGACGGGCGCCGATCGGCACACCGCTCGCGTCACCGTTCGCGGCGAGGTCGCGGAGATCCTCGACGCATGGCGATCTCCAGGCGGTCTTCCCGGATGATCGACCGGAGCCCCGAGGAACGACGTTGGCGGAAGCGGATGAGGGTTGCGATGCCCTGATGACGGTCACAGCCGGGCACGGTCGAGACGCTTGATGAGGTTGCGGCGCCGCTTGTGGCCGGTGCGGATCTCGGTCACGAGGCGGTCGAAGTCGGCGTCCTGGTCGAGCCGTTGATGGAGCGGCCGCATCAGCGTGAGCAGGCGCACCACCTCGGCGTAGGCATGATCCTTGGCAGGCCCCAGCGCCCGATCGAGGTGGTCGCGGTAGAGCGCGAGCGCGTCAGCGGGATGCTGGTCGGCCCGGCGTTTGGCGAGCTGGAGCTCGAGGTCGGGGCGGCACCCGTAGGCCTCGGCGGTCGTCCAGGCGGCGTCGACGTCGTCCTCGAACAGCAGGATCTCGACCAGGATGCCGCCGTCGGCCCGCTGCCAGGGCGACCGGCTCGTCGCCATCTGCGATCGCTGGCGTTCGATCGCGTCCCGCAGCCCCGTCAGGGCGGGTTCGCGTTCGTCCGGCCAGGCGCCGCACGACTCGGCACAGGCACGAAGCCGCCGGTAGGTCTCCAGCGACGGAGCCCGGCTGAACAGTTCCCTTGCGGCGTCCAGGGCCTCGGGGGGCCGGCCTGCGGCCGTGTGGAGGTCGACGAGCAGCTCCAGGAGCCGCAGCTCTGCCGGGAAGGCGGCGCGGCCGCGCGCGGCCCAGACCAGCGCAAGATCGTCGCGGCCGTGGGCCCGGCACGCCTCGAAGATGCGCAGGAAGGCATAGCCCGACGACTGGTCGCGGGCCATGACCTCCAGCAGTTCGTCGAGCCCGCCGGTGGCGGCGGCGAGGTGCTCCATGATGGTGCGGATCCGGAACCGATCGGTGAACCCGTCCCGCGGGTGGTTGCCGGCGCTCAGCGTCGGCACGTCCGCCCAGTGCTCCTCGGCCAGGGTCCGGTAGGTGACCAGCCCGTCGTCACCGAGCACCGGTGCGTAGTCACCGACCGCGCCGAGGTAGCGGTCGAGCTCGAAGTGAAGCGCCCAGTGGAACAGCTTCTCGGCGAGGACGTCCGGGTCCGGGGGTGCCTGCCGGCAGGCGGCGAGGTGCAGCGCCATGGTGCGTTCGAACAGGTCGTAGAGGTGCCCGTCGGAGTCGTCGACGTGGCCGACGCTGTCGTTCAGTTCGACCAGAGCCAACTCCGCCAGCTCGACGACCTCGGCCGCGAACCCGGACCCGAGCAGTGCGTCGAGATCGTCCAGGACGGCTTCGACGTCGTCGCGCCACGCCCAGGCGTCGCGGTAGTGCACGTAGCCTGCGTCGTCGAAGGTGGCGAACGCGAACGCGTCGTTGATGGCAGCTCGGTAGGGAGCCAGTTCGAGCCGACCCTGTCCGTCGGCCGCCGCCAGCCGCGCGAGGTGGCGGCGCAGGTCGGGATCCCGCGTGGCGCGGTCGGTGAGCAGCTCCCGGAGGCGCTCGACGGGCTGGTCGGCGAGCCGGATCGCCACCCGATAGGGGCTTGAGCCCAGGACCACCGCCACGACCTCGGCATCCGTCACCTCCAGACCGGTGACGTGCCCGTGGTCGGCGTAGTCCACCCCGCGCTCGAAGATCAGCCAGCCCGCCTGCTCCTCCAGCAACGCCGCGCTCAACGCCGTCGACACACACGGCACGTCGCTCGTCGCCGGCAGGCGCACGTGGAGGGTCACGGGTAGACCGCGCCGACCTGCACCAGCCGCCACGCGTCGTCGCGCCGTGCGAGCACGACGGTGACCTCCCAGCCGACCTCGGCGACATCGCTGGCCGCAGCCGGGACCTCGACCGGACCGACGTCGCCGAACCACAGCCGTCCGTCCTCGACCCGGGTGATCGGCAGGTGGTCCTCGATCCAGTCCTCGTCGGCGATGTCGTTCGGGTGCACCGGGAGTCGGGTGTGCTCCGTGTGCAGGAACAGCAGATGGCTGAGCTCGTCGGCCCGCGGCAGTTCCCGGCCGGCGTCCGCTGCACGGTCTCGCGCAAGCTCTGCGTCGTCGCTGTCCAGGTAGCCCTGCTCGGCCAGCCAGCGGGCGAGCCGCTTGGTCACCGTGCCCGCATCCTTGAGCTGCTGCTTGGACGCGGCCACCTTGCGGATCATGAAGTAACCGAGGAACTCGTCGTAGTTCTCCACGATCCGTTCCGGGCCGCACAGGCGGGTGAACGCCTCCTCGTCGCCGGCGTCGAACGCCGCCTGCCACGTCTGCTCCTCGGCACCGGTCAACGACTGATAGCCGTAGCCGTTGAGGCAGTGGCGGAGGAGGTCGACGATGTCCTGGTAGCGGGCGTAGGTCGACGCCGCGAGCCGCTCACGTTGGGCGGCGAGGAACCCCTCGAGCGCCATGTCGATCGACGGCACCCCGGTCGCGCCGCCACCGTCCGAGCTGCGGTCCCCGAAGAGCGGGATCACTTGGCCGTCCTCGCCCCCCTCGGATCCGTCTCCCTCGCCACCGGCACCTGCGTCGACGGCCTCCGAGCTGTCACCGAGCAACAGCCGAAACTCCCATCCCTCGAAGCTCGCCACCATCCGGCCGAACTCGTCCCAGTCCAAGCGGCGGCCGTCGATCACCACCGACGGCTCCCGCACCGTGTCGTCGCCGGACCAGTCGACCCGGCCCGCGACCTCGTCGCCGGTGATGGTCCACACGCTCCCGCCGACCTCCTCACCGAACTCGTTCGGCTGGAGGTAGGTCCGTCCGACCTCACGCTGCACGATCCGGCGGAGCTGTGTGAGGACCGCATCCGGGTCGCGATCGTGCTCGCCGTACACCTCGAACCGGAACCCGTCACCGGGAGGCTGGTCGGCCTCCTCCGCCTGAGCGCTGATGCCCCCCGACGGGGCCCACGTCAACCGGTACCGGAACCGCACCTCGCGGCCGTCCGCCGCACTGACCACCTCGACAGGTGGCGGGTCGGGCAGCGGCGGCCAGCCGGTGCTCGCGCTGATGCGAACGTTGAGGCATCGGTCGCACAGCTGCGTGTCATCGAGGCGGGTGCGGGCATCCGGATCGCCGCAGTCCGCGCAAGGCGGGAGCCGCACACCTGCCATCCGATCTCCGCCCGTTCGACGCCGTCAGCTCGTCGCCGAACCTACCTGAACATCCGGGCAGCGAGACCGGTCGCGTGAGGCCCAGATGTCGCAGGGTGCGTCCAGCCGTGGCCGACCGGCCGGACTCCGCACAAAGACGACGATCCGGCCACCAGGGCCGGATCGTCGTGAGGATGACGCAGAGCGGATGACGAGATTCGAACTCGCGACCTCCACCTTGGCAAGGTGGCGCTCTAGCCAACTGAGCTACATCCGCGCGCAACGTCGCAAGGTAACCGCTGGGAGCGGGGGCGGCAAACCACCGGACGGACCGGCCGTCCGAACGGGGCTGTTGTCGGGCACAGATCGAGCGAAGCCCTACGTTGTCTGCTGCTGTCTCGGGTCCTCGGCGTCCCCGGAGGCTCGACCCCGATCGCTCGGTACCACCCGTCCGGAGGCCCGCCCGTGGACACGCCGGTCGACGCCCCGGACCGCACCGCCAGACGCGCGGTCACCCTGGCGTTCCTGGCCAACGGGATCGCGGTGGCCTCCTTCCTCGTCCGCATCCCGGACGTGCGGGACCAACTGAGCCTGCGCGAGGCGACGATCGGTCTGCTGCTCTCCGGGCTGGCCGTGGGTGTCGTCTTCGGGCTCCTGCTGGCGGGCCGCATCGTCGGGCGCGTCGGCAGCCGGGCGCTGACCCTCGGTGGCGGCGCGTCGATCATCGTGCTGCTCCCCCTGGCCGGGTTCGCGCCGAACCGGATCGCCCTGGTCATCGTGCTGGCGCTGCTGGGTGCCGGGTCATCCATGATGGACGTCGGTATGAACGCCCAGGGCGTCGGCGTCGAGCGCGGGTTCGGACGCTCCATCATGCTGGGCCTGCATGGCGCGTGGAGCGTCGGCACGTTGCTCGGCGCCCTCGGCGGCTCGATCGCGATGGGCCTGGGACTGGGCGTGGGTCCGCACCTGGTCCTCGTCACGCTGTTCATCCTGTTGTGCATGGTCGTGGCCACCCCGGGACTGCGCGTCGCCGATCGACTGGACCCCGGCACGCGACCCCGCCTCGCGCTGCCCCGCGGTCCGTTGTTCCCGTTGGCCCTGGTCGCGTTCGCTGCCGCGGTCGGTGAGAGCACCGCGACCGACTGGAGCGGTATCCATCTGGCCGACAACCTCGAGGTTGCTGCCGGCCGGGTCGGCTGGGGGTTCGTGGCCTACACCGCGGCGATGACCGTGGTGCGCCTGCTCGGTGACGCGGTGGTCCGCCGCGCCGGTCCGGGACGGACGGTGGTCGCGGGTGGGATCAGCGGAGGGATCGGCTTCATCGTGGTCGCCGTCGCTCCCGCCCTGCCGGTCGCGCTGATCGGGTTCGTGCTGATCGGCCTCGGCATGGGGGTCACCGTGCCGCTGGCGTTTGCTGCCGCCGGCAAGGTCAGCGATGCGCCCGGCGCGGGGGTCGCCGCGGTCGCCACGATCGGCTACCTCGCCTTCATCATCGGTCCGGTGCTGGTCGGGGTCACGGCCGAGGCCGTCGGACTGCCGGCCGCCTTCGTCGGGGTCGCCGTCCTGATCACGGTGCTGACGACGCGCCGGCAGCCGGCCCTCTCGGGCTGAACCCGCCGACATCGGCCGGCGCCGGTTATCGTGCGCGGTGGAGCGCACCGGTTGTGTCTCACCGAGCCGGCGCGGACGCTCGACGTGCGGGGTGGCCATGGCGGACACGCAGGCGACGGAACCGGCGGCAGAGGGCTTCGCCTACGGACGCATCTGGTTGATCGGCGCGGGGTTCCTCGGCGTCCAGGTCGCCTTCACGCTCTACAACGCGTTCCTGCCGCTGATGTACCGCGAGTTCTTCGACTCGACGGCCGCCATCGGGTTGCTGATGGGCACGGACAACCTCGTCGGCCTGCTGCTGATCCCGATCGTCGGCGCCTGGTCCGACCGGATCAACTCGCGACTCGGCCGTCGCCTGCCCTTCATGCTGGTCGCGGTGCCGATCGCCGCGCTCACCTTCGCCGGCATCCCGTACGCCGCGAACGTTCTGTGGGCGCTGATCCTGCTGGAGATCATCTTCACGGCGGCCATGCACAGCTACCGGGGACCGGTCATCTCGCTGATGCCCGATCACGTCCCGCCGGAGCGCCGGTCGACCGGCAACGGCATCATCAACCTGATGGGCGGCGCCGGCGTCCTGATCGCGTTCGGGGGCCTGAGCCTGCTCTACGACATCGATCCCCGTCTGCCGTTCGGGATCGGCGCGGTGATCCTGCTGGCCACACTCGGGGTCGTCTACCTCGCGGCGGAGCGCCACCCGCCCTACGTCGACGACGAGACCGACGAGGGTGCACGGCCGATCGGTGACGCGATCGCCGGGTTCAAGGTGCTGCTGAGCCGGCCGAACCGGGGACAGTTCCTGGTGCTCGCCGCGATGCTGACCTACTTCATCGGCTTCGCCGGGCTGGATGCGATGTTCCCGATCTACGGGGTCGAGGAGTTGGGTCTCACCGAGGGGCGGGCCGCGTTCATCCTGACGTTCTTCGCCGGGTCGTTCCTGGTGTTCGCGCTGGTCGCCGGGATGCTCGGCACGCGCTTCGGCAAGATCCCGACGATGCTGGCGGGTCTGGCGATCCTGCCCGTGCTGTTCCTGGCGGCGACCCCCGTGCGCTCCGCAGCCGTGATCGGTGGGCTGTTCATCGTCGGCGGGTTCGCGTGGGGCCTGGTCAACGTCCAGGCGATGCCGCTGGTCGCGGACCTCGGTGGCCGGGACCGCATCGGCTTCTACGTGGGGATGTACTACCTGTTCACGATGTTCGGGCAGATGCTGGGGCCGTTCGTCCTGGGCTCGGCGATGGACCTGTTCGGCAACCAGGGCATGTTCTACGCCGGCGCGGGGGCGTTCATCGGTGGGTTCATCCTGCTGCGCGCGGGGCAGAAGGCGCTCGGCGCCCCACCCGAGGAGTTGGCCCGCCGGCAGATCGGCGACCTCGAGGAGGCCCTGCCCGAGGACTGACCTGCAGACGCCTGCGCCGGGTCAGGTCGCCGGGACCGAGTAGGCGTGGCGGTAGGTCACGCTGATCCGGGGCCCGGCCCGCGCGACCTTGGGCACCGCGTGTTTCCAGGTGCGCTGGAACGTGCCTCCCATGACCAGCAGATCGCCGTGCCCCAGATCGAACCGCAACGAGGCGCCACCGTCGGCGGGCCTGGCCCGGAACGGTCGCGCCTGCCCGAGCGACACGATCGCGATGGTCGCGGTCTGCCGGTCGCGCGCGATGCGGTCACCGTGCCAGGCGACCGAGTCCCGGCCATCCCGGTAGAGGTTGACACCGACACGTTCGAACTCGACGGCGTACCGCTCCGACAGGCACGTGCCGACCCGCCGGAGCACGTCCAGCGCCCCGGACAGTTCGTCGACGGGCACGCTCGCGGTCAGCCGCGGTCGCAGGACCTCATCGCCCTGGATCAGCTCGGTGCCCTGGTGCCAGGGCACCGCGTCGACGACCTCGTCGAACAGTCCGTCCGCACCCTCCAGCCAGCCGGGCAGATGATCCAGCCACGCGTCATGGGCGAGGTCGTGACGGACGAGGCCCGGGCAGGTCGGATCGAACGTGGCCACCTCGGCGGCGGCCAGCAGCGATCCCTGCCACGGCGCCGTCTCCATACCCTGAGCGTATCGAACGTGTGTTCGACAGAGCAAGGGGGCGGTCAGGCCGGTGCCGCGTCTCCCCCGGGGCCCGTCACCCCGTGCAGACCGGTCGAGCCGAACCCGCCGTGGCCACGTGTGGTGTCATCGAGCCGTGCCACCTCGACGACGGTGGCGCGCCCCACCGGTTGAAGCAGCAGTTGCGCGATCCGATCGCCGCGTTCCAGGGTCACCGCCTCCGTCCCGAGGTTGATCAGCAGGACCATCAGCTCACCCCGGTACCCGGCGTCGATCGTCCCGGGTGCGTTGGCGACCGTGATCCCGTGTCTGCGTGCCAGGCCGGACCGTGGATGCACGAGCCCCACCCATCCCGGCGGGATGGCGACGGCCAGGCCGGTCGGAACCGCGGCCCGACCCATGGGCGCGAGGGTCACCTCAGCGGCAGCGGTCAGGTCCATCCCCGCGTCACCGTCGTGGGCGTAGGCCGGCAGCGGCACCGACGGATCCAGGCGGACGACCTCGAGGTGCAGGTCCGCAGCCACCGTGCCGTCCCGGTCACCGTGATCCTGATCGTCCACCCCGGGGCGGTCGGTGGAGCGGTCAGGCATCCTCGGACCCATCGGCGACAGCCGAGTGCGGGGTGATGACGTCGGCATCCGAGCCCGTGCGGGGCGAGCAGCGATCCCTGTGCTCGGTCGCAGCCTGTGCGCAGCGCAGCAGTTCGGTGACCGAGACCACCAGGTGCCCGGTGATCCTCTCGATGTCGGGCAGCGCGTCGTAATCGGCGGTGAAGCCGAAGTTCATCCACCCGTCGATCGACATCACCCCGACGCCGAACGAGTGGTTGGCAGCCAACGGGGTGAACGGGAACGCCCCGATCAGGCGGGCTCCCAGGCAGTAGATCGGGATCTGCGGTCCAGGAACGTTGGTCACCAGGAAGTTGAACAGCCGGCTGTTGACCGCCACACGCGAGGCCATCGCATGGATCGTCGGCGGCGCGAAGTCGCCCAGCCCGATGAGGAAGCCGGCTCCGACCGCCGCATGGCTGGACTTGACCTCGCTCATCGCGTCGTGGCAGATGCGCAGTCGCTCGATCGGGTCCATCTCCCACATCGGCAGGTCGACGAACGAGGTCACGACCCGGTTGCCGAGCTGGTGCGACTCGGAGTCCGTCCGGGTACTCACCGGCACCATCGCCCGCAGCCACAACCCATCGGTGCGGGCGGTGCGATCGCGCAGGAACCGTCCCACCGCGTCCGCGACGACGGCCAGGACCACGTCGTTGACGGTCGTGCCGAACGCGTTCTTGATCGTCTTGACGTCCTCGAGCGCGACCCGCTGGATCGCGAACCGGCGGTGGGTCCCCGGCGGCTGGTTCAACAGCGACCGTGGCGCCGGCTTGGTGAGGTTCGAGCGCACGACATTGGCCACGCCGCGCCCGACCACCGCCACCTTCTTGGCCGTCTTGGCGGGCGTGCGCGCCACGCGTTGGGCGGACTCGATCAGCTCGGTGGGACTGGTCGCGAGGCGGACCGCCTGATCGGTCGCCAACTCGGTCGGCGAGGGCGTCGCGGCGGGTTCCCACGGCTGCGGCGGTGGGATCTCGTCGGACTGGTCGGGCGTGACGTCGAGCATCACCGTGGCGATGTCGATCCCGCCCATCCCATCGACCATCGCGTGGTGACTCTTGCCGAGGATCGCGATGCGGTCTTCCTCGAGCCCCTCGATCACGTACAGCTCCCACAGCGGGCGGTCGCGGTCGAGTTGTCGCGACAGGATCCGCATGCAGTACTCGGTGAGCTGCTGGGTACTGCCGGGCGCCGGCAGCGCCGCATGGCGGACGTGGTAAGACAGGTCGAAGTGCCGGTCATCGACCCAGACCGGGTTCCCCACCTTCATCGGCGGGTAGGCCAGGCGCTGGCGGTAGCGCGGCACCAGGTGCAACCGCGATCGGACGACCTCGAGGAGCCGCGAGAACGTGAAGTTGGTGCGGTCCTCCGGCGGTTCGAAGATGAACAACGCCCCGACGTGCATGTGCACCGTCAGTGATTCCATCTCCAGGAACGCGGCGTCGATCCCCGCCAGTCGGTCCCCGTGGCGTTGCCTCACGCCATCGTCCGCCGGTGCCGCAGCCGTACCACCGTCACCACCGTCGGTCTGACCCTCTGTCTGTGGTTCGGCCACCCGCCGTACCTCCCGTCCGGCTACCGAGCGTAGCGGCCGCATCCAGCGGCTCAGCGGGGTTCCACCAGCGATGGGCCCGTGGGGCCGCCCACGAGTGGCTCAGCGGATCCCGCTCCGAGCGGGTCATCGCGCCTTCATGCGCAGCGAACCGTCGAGGCGAACCACCTCGCCGTTGAGGTAGGGGTTCTCGACGAGTTGGTGGACGAGCAGGCCGTACTCATCCGGCTGCCCCAGGCGGTGCGGGTGGGGGATGTCCTCGGCCAGCGCGTCACGGGCCTCGTCGGGCAGACCGGCGAGCATCGGCGTGTCGAAGGTGCCCGGCGCGATCGTCAGCACCCGGATCTGGTGGCGGGCCAGGTCGCGTGCGGCCGGCAGCGTCATGCCGACCACGCCGCCCTTGGACGCGCTGTAGGCGATCTGGCCGACCTGCCCGTCATAGGCGGCGATCGACGCGGTGTTGACGATGACGCCACGGTCACCATCGACCGGTTCGTTGTCGGCCATGGCCGCGGCCGCCAGGCGCAGCACGTTGAAACTACCGATGAGGTTGATGCCGATGACGGTCCGGAACAGGTCGAGGTCGTGCGGCCCGTCGCGGCCGAGGACCCGTGCCGCCCACCCCACGCCGGCGCAGTTGACAGCGACGCGCAACTCACCCAGTTCGCGGGCCTGTGCGATCGCCTCGGTCACCGCGTCCGGGTCGGTGACGTCGGCGGGGACGAACACGGCCCGTTCGCCCAGATCGTCGACCAGCGCGCCGCCGTCCGCGGTCGGTAGGTCCAGCAGGGCGACGTTCGCGCCGGCTGCGTGCAGGCGCCGGGCGGTCGCGGCGCCGAGGCCTGAGGCACCGCCGGTGATCACGGCGACATGGGATGAGGTCAGCTGCATGCGTAGCTCCCGAGGTGTGGTGCGCCGAAGCGTAGTCCCGGCCCTGTGCCGGTCGTCCGTCGGCCCCTTCGGAACAGCCCACACACACGTGTGGCCACCGGGATTGCCGACCCGTTAGCGTCGCCCGACGCCGACCCGATGCAGGAGCCGCTGATGTCACGCACCGCCCCGTACGGCACCTGGCCGTCCCAACTCACGCCGGAGCTGCTGGTCGCCGGCGCGAAGGGCCTCAGCGAGCTACAGATCGACGGGGACCGGGTGTGCTGGCTCGAGTCCCGCCCGTCCGAGGCCGGTCGCCAGGCCATCATGCAGCGGGACGCCGCCGGCCGGATCACGGAGCTCACCCCGCCGGATGCCAACGCCAGGACCCGGGTCCACGAGTACGGCGGTGGGAGCTACCTCGCCGCAGCTGGGGTGGTCTGGTTCACCGACCACGCGGACCAGCGCATCTACCGCCTGGAGCCGGTGACCGGAGACGGCGATCCCGGACCGGCCCGGGCGATCTCCCCCGTACCGAGCGAGCCGGCGGCGCTGCGCTACACCGAGCTGCAGTTGAGCCCGGACGGGCGCTGGATCGTGTGCGTGCGGGAGCGCCACGACGGGCCGACGGCTGACGACGTCCACAACGAGATCGTCGTCCTGCCCGCCGATGGTGCGGGCGACGACGAGGTCCGGGTGCTGTGCCGCGGCCGTGACTTCTACGCCGCTCCCCGCCTGCATCCCGACGGTACGTCGCTGGCGTTCATCGCCTGGGATCACCCGAACATGCCGTGGGACGACACCGAACTGGTGGTCTGCGATGTCCGCGAGGACGGTGACGGGCTGTTGCAGGCGAGCGAGCCACGGTCGATCGCCGGCGGGTCCGGCGCCGGTGAGAGCCTGCTCGCGCCGGCCTGGTCACCGGACGGGGTCCTGCACGTCATCAGCGACCGGAGCGGGTGGTGGAACCTCCACCGGGTCGATGATGACGGCCTGCACAACCTCGCCGAGGTTGCGGTGGAGCTCGGCGCCCCGCACTGGCAGTTCGGCGCATCGCTGTACGGGTTCCTGGACGATGGCCGGATCGTGGTCATCGCGACCGAACAGGCGGTGTCCCGGCCGAGCGTCCTGGACCCGGTCGCGGGCACCGTCGCACCGCTGCCGGTGCCGCACACCTCGGTGCGGACCCTCGCGACCCGGGGCAACGCCGTCCTGTACCTCGGTGGCTCCCCCACGCATCCCGATGCGCTCATCCACCTCGACGTTGCTGCCGCGGCCGATGCTGGTGCCGGGGCCGAGGGGGACGGCGAGGCCTGGGAGGAGCTGTACGTCAGTCGCGAGCTCCCGGTCGACGCCACCTGGCTGTCCGAACCGGAGGCGATCAGCTTCCCGACATCCGACGGCATGGTCGCGCACGCGTGGCTGCACCGACCCCGCAATCCTGAGGTCGGCGGGCCCGCCGACGAACGCCCCCCGCTGATCGTCACGACCCACGGTGGGCCGACGGGTCACGTGGCACCGCGGGTCGAGCTCGGGATCGCGTACTGGACCAGCCGCGGGTTCGCCGTCGTCGACGTGAACTACCGCGGCTCGACGAGCTTCGGGCGGGCCTACCGCAACGCGTTGCGTGGCACCTGGGGTGTGTACGACGTCGACGACTGCGTCGCGGTCGTTGCCGCGTTGGCCGAGCAGGACGAGATCGACCCGGCGCGCGCGGTCATCCGTGGCGGGTCGGCCGGCGGGTTCACGACCCTCGCGGCGCTGACGTTCCGCGACACCTTCGCCGGTGGTGCCAGCTACTACGGGGTCGGTGACCTGGGCGCGTTGGCCGAGGAGACCCACAAGTTCGAGTCGCGGTACCTCGACGGGCTCGTCGGCCCGTACCCGGACGCCGAGGCCCTGTACCGCGAGCGTTCCCCCGTCCACCACGCCGAACAATTGTCGTGTCCGATCATCCTGCTGCAGGGGATGCTCGACAAGGTGGTGCCCCCCGCGCAGGCCGAGGACATGATCGCCGCGATGACCGAGCGCGGCATCCCCTACGCCTACGTCACCTTCGACGACGAGGACCACGGGTTCCGCAAGGCCGAGAACGTGATCCGCGCGCTGGAGGCCGAGCTGAGCTTCTACGCGCAGCTGTTCGGATTGGCCATCGCCGACGACATCGAGCACGTCGAGGTGGTCGGGCTGGACCGCTGAGGCGGTCGGTGTCGCGGCCGGTCAGCGGCCAGCGGTGTCGGCGGTCCCGGCGGTCAGCTGCCAACGGTCCCGTCGGTCAGCGGCCGCGGTCGCTGAGGAAGCGGTCGCGCGCCTCGGCGTGGTCGACGATCGGTGGCGGGTAGTCCGTGACGGCCTGGCCGAACAGCGACGCGCCAGCCTCCCAGGGCGCGTGCACGGCCTTGTCGTCCAGGTCGGCCAGCTCCGGCACGTACCGGCGGATGTAGGTGCCGTCCGGGTCGTAGCGCTGCGACTGCGTGACGGGGTTGAACATCCGGTTGGGGCGTGAGTCGGTGCCGGTACCGGCCGTCCACTGCCATTGCGCGAAGTTGTTGGCCAGGTCCCCGTCCTGCAGGTGGTCCATGAAGTGCCACGCACCGATACGCCAATCGATGCGCAGGTGCTTGGTCAGGAACGACGCAACGATCATCCGCGCCCGGTTGTGCATGAAGCCCTCGCGCACCAGCTGGCGCATCCCGGCATCGACGATCGGGTAGCCGGTCCGGCCGTCCTTCCACGCCTGGATCGCGTCGGCCTCGTCGCGCCACTCGTCGCCCTGGGACCGGAAGTCCTCGACGGGCAGGTCCGGGCGGGCGGCCAGCAGTTGGTGGTTGTAGTCGCGCCAGCACAGTTCCTGGAGGAAGGTCTCGTGGCCGCCCCGGCGGCGGTCGACCCGCGACGCGACCTCGGCGGCCGAGAGCGTGCCGAAGTGCAGGTGGGCCGACAGCCGCGAGGTCCCGTCGATCGCCATGGTGTTGCGGCCGTCCTCGTAGTCCCCGATGGCGCCGTCGAACCAGGCGTCGAGCCGCTCTCGGGCCGCGGTCTCGCCGGCGGGGGCCAGCTCGGGTGCCGGATCGCCGTCGACCAGCGCGTGGAGCGGCGGGATCGTGCCGCGGTCGAGGGTCGTGGCGAGGTCGCCCATCGGCACGTTGGCGGGTGCGGGTTCGGGGGTGCGGTGGTCGTGCTCGACCCACCTGCGCCAGTACGGAGTGAACACCCGGAAGTGGTCGCTGGAGGCCGGGGTGACGGCGCCCGGTTCGACGAGCGTGACGCCCGGGTGGCGGTGCACGTCCATCTGCAGGTCGCCCGCCAGCCGCCGGATCGCCCCTTCGCGCCGCGTGGCGAACCCGGAGACGTCCGCGCTCAGGTGGAGCTCGTCCGCTGCCACCTCGGTGCAGATAGCGGCGAGCTCCTCGGTGAGCGTGCCGTGGCGCACGACCAGGGTCGCCCCAACTGCCTCGAGGTTGCGGCGCAGGTCGTGGAGCGCGTCCAGCAGGTAGGCGACGCGGTTGGGGGCTGCGTAGCGCGAGCCGAGGATGCGGTCGTGGAGTACGAACAGCGGCACGACGCGGTCGGCCCGCCGGCACGCGGCGGTGAGCGCGGGATGGTCGTGGACCCGCAGGTCGCGGGTGAACAGCACCACGGCGGTGGTCATCGGAGCGGGCCTGTCATCGGGAGGGCGTCGGGGTTCAGCAGGGTGTTCGGCGGTGCGGTCGTCGATCGAACATACGTTGCCGCGGCCGTGTGTGGACGCCGGGCGGTCGGGCTGGCTCGTAGTCTCGGGGTGACACCGGTGGTGGACACCCGGCGACCCGCGGCGGGCAGGGGCCGGTGGTGGATGTCGGAGAGGATGGCGACGATGCAGCGACGCGAGATCGAGCTCACCACCGGTGACCAGCGCATCACCGACGTCACCGCCGAGTGCGCCACGTTCGTGGCCGAGGTCGGCGGCGACGGCCTGTTGCACGTCTTCCTGCCGCATGCGACCGCGGGGCTGGCACTCCTGGAGACCGGCGCGGGGTCGGACACGGACCTGGCGGATCACCTGGACACGCTGCTGCCGCGCGACGACCGGTGGCGTCACCGGCACGGCAGCCCGGGCCACGGCGCGGACCACGTGCTCCCCGGCCTGATCAGCCCGAGCCTGAGCGTGCCGGTGGACGACGGTCGCATGGCGCTCGGGACCTGGCAGTCGGTCGTGGTGGTCGACACCAACGCCGACAATCCCCGCCGCACCCTACGCCTGAGCTTCCTCGCCGGCTGACGCCGGTCGTTCCCGGTTGCAGCCGGCCGGGACGGTCACATAGCCGGGGTACCGTCGGCGGCGATGGCCAGCGACGAGCTCCTCCAGCGGTTCAGCGAACCGGTCCGCACGTGGTTCACCACCACGTTCGCGGAGCCGACCGCCGCCCAGGCGCAGGGCTGGCCGGCGATCGCGGACGGCGACCACACCCTGATCCTCGCCCCGACCGGGTCCGGCAAGACCCTGACCGCGTTCCTCTGGGCGATCGACCGGCTGACCGCGGCCCCGGTCCCGCCGAAGGAGCAGCGGCTGCGGGTGCTCTACATCTCGCCGCTGCGGGCGCTGGCGGTGGACGTCGACCGCAACCTCCGTGCCCCGTTGGAGGGCATCCGGCTGGCGGCCGAACGGCTCGGCACGACCGTCCACCGACCCGAGGTCGGCATGCGCACCGGCGACACCCCGGCCAACGAGCGCGCCCGCCTGGCCCGCACCCCGCCCGACATCCTCATCACCACCCCGGAGTCGCTGCACCTGCTGCTGACCTCCAAGGCGCGCGAGACGCTGCGCTACGTCGAGGCGGTCATCATCGACGAGATCCACGCGATGGCACCGACCAAACGTGGCAGCCACCTCGCGCTCACCCTGGAACGCCTGGAACACGAGGTGCTGCACGGAGACCGCAGCGGCGATGCCGACGGCGCTGCCCGGAGGGCGCCGCAACGCATCGCCCTGTCCGCCACCCAGCGGCCGCTCGAGGAGATCGCGCGGTTCCTGGGTGGATCTGCGCCGGCGGCTGACGCCGGCGGCGACGGCGGATCTGCGCCGGCGGCTGACGCCGGCGGCGACGGCGGATCTGCACCGGCGGCTGACGCCGGCGGCGACGGCGGATCTGCGCCGGCGGCTGACGCCGGCGGCGACGGCGGATCTGCGCCGGCGACCCGCGACAGGGACTGCGGCGACCCGGAGCAGGCGCCGGCGATGCGGTCCCGCCCGGTCACGATCGTCGACGCGGGCATGCGCAAGGAGCTGCAGCTTCAGGTCGTTGTGCCCGTCGAGGACCTGCGCGAGCTCGGTCAGGAGGTCCCCCGCGGCGACGACCTGGACCTCGCCTCCGGGCCGGCCGCTGCCGGGCCGACCCGCCGGTCGATCTGGCCGGCGGTCCACCCGAAGCTGCTGGACCTGGTGCTGGAGAACCGGTCGACGTTGATCTTCGTCAACGCGAGACGACTCGCGGAACGGCTCGCGAACAAGCTCAACGAACTGCACGCCGACCGGGAGCGGGAGGCCGAGCTGCGCCAGCAGGGGCTGTCCGAGGAGGAGCTCGACCTCGCCCTGGCCGACCCGCCGGACCAGCCCCCCGCTGAACTGGTCAAAGCCCATCACGGCTCGCTGTCGCGCGAACGCCGGCTGCAGATCGAGGACGAGCTCAAGTCCGGCAAGCTCCGGGGTCTGGTCGCCACCTCGTCGCTGGAACTGGGCATCGACATGGGTGCGGTCGACCTGGTCGTCCAGGTCGCCTCCCCCGGCGCCGTCAGCCGCGGCCTGCAGCGCATCGGGCGGTCCGGCCACCAGGTCGGCCAACCATCCCGCGGGGTGCTGATCCCGAAGTACCGCGGCGACCTCGTGGAGACCGCCGTGGTCACGCGCCGCATGCACGACGGCGACATCGAGGCGACCCGCTACCCCCGCAACCCGCTGGATGTCCTGGCGCAGATCGTGGTGGCCATGGCCGCGATGGACGAGTGGGAGGTGGACGCGCTGGCGGCGCTCGTCCGGCGCGCAGCCCCGTTCACGGAGCTGACCGACGAGGTGCTGTACGCCGTGCTCGACCTGCTGTCCGGCCGTTACCCGTCGGACGAGTTCAGCGAGCTGCGACCTCGGATCGTGTGGGACCGGGTGCAGGGCACGATCCGGGGCCGCGCCGGGGCGCAGCGCCTGGCGGTCACCAACGCCGGCACGATCCCCGACCGCGGGTTGTTCGGGGTGTTCCTACCCGACGGCGCACGGGTCGGCGAACTGGACGAGGAGATGGTCCACGAGTCCCGCCCGGGCGAGACGTTCGTGCTCGGCGCGTCGACCTGGCGCATCGAGGACATCACCCACGAACGCGTGGTCGTCACCCCCGCCCCCGGCGAGCCCGGCAAGCTGCCGTTCTGGCACGGCGATGGACCCGGCCGCCCCTTTGAGCTCGGTCGGGCGATCGGCGCCTTCCACCGCGAGGTCCTGGCCCACGCCACCGAGGATCGCGACACCGAACTCGCACGGCTGTCCGCCGACCACGACCTCGATGCCTGGGCGGCGGACAACCTCGTCACCTACCTCGAGGAACAGCACGAGATCGCGGGCGCCCTCCCCGACGACCGCACCATCATCGTCGAGCGGTTCCGCGATGAACTCGGCGACTGGCGCGTGTGCCTGCTCACCCCGTTCGGCGCGCAGGTCAACGCCCCCTGGGCGATGGCGATCGAACGCCGCCTGCAGACCGCCGGGTTCGATCCGGAGATCATGTGGACCGACGACGGGATCGTGCTGCGCCTGCAGGAGGCGGAGGGCGACCTCGGCTGGAACGGCGCCGCTGCGGCCACCCGCGGCGCCGGTCACGACGCCAGCAGCTGGGCCGGCCCCGGCCCGTCCGACATCTCGCTGCTGCAGGAACTCATCATCGACCCCGACGAGGTCGAAGCCCTGGTCGTCGAGCAGCTCGCCGGCACCGCCCTGTTCACCACCGTCTTCCGCGAGGCCGCCGGCCGCGCGCTGCTGCTGCCCCGCCGCATGCCCGGCAAGCGCACCGCGCTGTGGCAGCAGCGCCAACGCGCCGCCAACCTCCTGCAGGTCGCCTCGCGCCACCCCACCTTCCCGATCCTGCTCGAGGCGACCCGCGAGTGCCTCCAGGACGTCTTCGACCTCCCGGCGCTGCGCACGCTGCTGACCGACCTGCGCTCCCGCAAGGTGCGCCTCGTCCCGGTCGAGACCGCGTCCGCCTCGCCCTTCGCGCAGTCCCTGCTGTTCGGCTGGGTCGGGCAGTACATGTACGAGTACGACGCGCCGCTGGCCGAACGCCGCGCCGCCGCGCTGTCGCTCGACCGGGACCTGCTGCGCGAACTGCTCGGCGGCGACGAACTGCGCGACCTGCTGGACGCCGACGTCCTGGCCGAGCTCGAACGCGACCTGCAGCTGCTCGCACCACACCCCTCACCCGACGACGACGCCACGCACCCCAACAACGTCGAGGCAGCACCCGACCGGCGGGCCCGCGATGCCGATGAACTCCACGACGTGCTGCGGCGGCTGGGCGACCTCACCCGCGCGGAGCTCGCGGACCGGAGCACGGCCGACCCGTCCGCGTGGATCACCACGCTCATCGACGAACGCCGGGCCATCGAGATCCGCGTCGCCGACGAGGACCGGATCGCCGCGGCGGAGGACGCCGCCCGGCTGCGCGACGCGATCGGTGTGGCGCTGCCCCCGGGTCTCCCGCAGGCGTTCACCGAACCGGTCGATGATCCGCTCGGTGACCTGGTCGCCCGGTACGCCCGCACCCACGGCCCCTTCACGGTCGCCGCCTGCGCCGCGCGGCTCGGGGTTCCCCGCGAGCGCGTCGCCGCGACCCTCGGCTGGCTCGCCCGGCAGGACCGGGTGCTGGAGGGCGAGTTCCGACCCGACGGCACCACCCGCGAATGGGTCGACACCGAGGTGCTGCGCCGGCTCAAGCGCCGGTCGCTGGCCGTGCTGCGCTCCGAGGTCGAACCGGTCGACGCCGCGGCACTAGGCCGGTTCCTGCCGATGTGGCAGCAGGTCCGTGCCGCGACGGGCGCGCAGCGACGACGTGGCCTGGATGCGCTCGTGGAGTCGATCGGCCAGCTGCAGGGCGCACCGCTCCCCGCGTCGGTCCTGGAGCAGGACGTGCTGCCGGCACGGCTGGACGGCTACCGGCCGGCCGATCTCGATCAGCTCATCGCCGCCGGCGAGGTCGTGTGGTTGGGCGTCGAACCGCTCGGTGCGTCGGACGGCCGGGTCGTGCTGTGCTTCCGCGACCAGGTCGGCCTGCTGGCCCCGCACCCTGCCGGCGACCCGCCCGACGGCGAGATCCACGCGGCGCTGCGCGAGCACCTGGCCGCCCGCGGCGCGTCGTTCTGGCCCGACCTGCAGGCCGCCACCGGTGTCGCGGACCAGGACACGGTGCTGGCCGCCCTGTGGGACCTGGTGTGGGCCCGCGAGGTCACCAATGACACCTACGCGCCGGTACGGGCGCTCATCACCGGGCGCCGGCGAGCCGGGAGCGGCGCCGGTCGCCGGCCCCGCCCGGGCCGCCTCAGCCGCTTCGGCCCGCCGTCCGCCCAGGGGCGCTGGTCGCTGACCGACACCCTGCTGGAACCGGTCCCGACGGACACCGAACGCGCCCACGCCCTGGCCCACCAGCTGCTCGAACGGCACGGGGTGCTCACACGCGAGGCGATGCGAGCTGAAGGCGTGCGCGGGGGCTACAGCGCCGTCTACCCGGTCCTCAAGGCCCTGGAGGAGTCCGGGCAGGTCCGTCGCGGATACGCCGTTGCGGGGCTCGGAGCGGCCCAGTTCGCGGCTGCGGGCGCGATCGACCGGCTCCGCGGCGGACGCGACACCGACGACCGCGAGCCCGTCGTGGTCCGGTTGGCGGCCACCGATCCCGCGCAGCCCTACGGCGCCGCCCTGCCCTGGCCGGCCAACGCCGGACGTCCGGCACGGGCGGCCGGTGCCAGCGTCGTGCTCGTCGACGGGGCGCCTGCCGTCTACCTCGAACGAGGTGGCCGGAGCCTGACCACCTTCACGCACGACGCGCCGGTGGGCACCTGGATCGGCGCGCTCCAGGGCCTGGTCACCGAGGGTCGGATGCGCAAGCTCGAGATCCTCAAGGTCGACGGTGTCGCGGTCCACGACACGCCCATCGCCACCGCATTGGTGGCGGCGGGCTTCACCGCCGGACACCGCGGCCTCACGTTGCGTGGCTGATGAAACGCTCGACGTCACGTCTCCTGCTGTGCGTGGCGCGCGCAGCCCGGCCGATGGAACGGTCCAGGATGCTCGCATCTGTGTCGCAAGGCCCCCTAGGGTGCATCTGGACGGAAGACGTCCGTTCCCGTCCGTTCCACTCAAGGAGACAACACCATGGCGGAATCACTCGTCGTACAGAGCAAGGTCAAGGAAGCCGTGAAGGCCCAGGGCCTGCGCACCGACTCGGCGCTGCCCGACGCGCTGAACGCGAAGATCGCAGCGATCCTGGCGGACGCTGCCAAGCGTGCCAAGGAGAACGGCCGCAGCACCCTGCGTCCCTACGACCTGTAGGCACCACCCGTACAGATCTCGCAGCACCGATCGGGCCGCCCACACGGGCGGCCCGATCGTCGTTCCTAATCGTCGGGGCTGCTCGATCGCCACGCGACCGTCGGGCCCTCCGCCGGTTCTACCCTGCGGCGCATGCCCGAGGGAGACACGATCCATCGCACGGCGGCCGCCCTTCGGCGCTCGCTCACCGGCCGCGCGCTGACACGCGTGGATCTGCCCCGACTCCCTGCCCCGTGGCCCGGCGTGGGGGCGACCATCGACCGGGTCGAGGCTCGCGGCAAACACCTGTTGGTCGCCACCTCGGATGGCCTGACGATCCACACCCACCAGAGGATGACCGGCTCGTGGCACCTGTACCGACCGCGGGAGCGGTGGCGGAAGTCGCCACGAGCCGCCCGGGTCATCCTCGGCGTTCCCGACGTCGTGGCCGTGTGCTTCGCCTCCCCCATCGTCGAGGTGCTCACCGACCGCGACATCGCGCGGCACCCGCAGCTGCGCCTGCTCGGTCCGGATCTCTGCGATCCGGACGCCGATATCGATGCGGCGACCGCCCGGATGGATCGCTTCTGTCCGCCGGAGTGCACCATCGGTGAGGTCCTGCTCGATCAGCGTGTCGCGTGCGGGGTGGGCAACGTCTACCGCAGCGAGGTCGCCTTCCTCCACGGACTCGATCCGGCCACGGCCCTCCGGGACGTCGATCAGCACACACGCAGAGGTCTGCTCACCACCGCGACCGAACTGCTGCAGGACAACCTGACCGGGGGCGAACGCACGACGGTGAGCGGGCAGGAACCCGGGAGCCTGTGGGTCTACGCCCGCCGTAGCGAGCCCTGCCGCCGGTGTTCGACGCCGATCGAGCGGGACCACCTCGGTGTCCAGGCACGGGTCGTCTACCGCTGCCCGACCTGCCAGCCACCGGGCGCCTGACCGGCCTTCACGACCCGCTCACCGCGAGGCCGGCCAGTTAGTGGCCGCGCCAGTGGGTGGCCCGGCCACCTATACTGTTCGCATGACAACTTCCTCCCCGGGCACCGCCCGCGACGCCGACCGACCACGCCAGATCTCCAGTGTTCCGCAGGCCCAGCTGACCGCGTGGCGCAGCTTCCTCGAAGCCCATGCCAGGACCACGGACCTGCTCGCCCGGGAACTCAAGGAGGCCGAGGGCATCGCCCTGACCTGGTACGACGTGCTCGTCCAGCTCTCCGAGGCGGACGGCCACCGCCTCCGGATGCAGGAACTCGCCGAGCGGGTCCTGTTGTCCAAGAGCGGCCTCACCCGGCTGATCGACCGGATGGAACGCCATGACCTGGTGCACCGCAGCGCTTGCCCCTCCGACCGACGGGGCACGTTCGCCGAACTGACGCCCGAGGGTCTCGCGATGCTGCGCAAGGCGGCACCGACCCACCTGCGGGGGGTCCGGGAGCACTTCGCCGAACTCCTCGACGACGAGGAAGCGGCGATCCTGACCGAGCTGCTCGGCCGGATCGCCGACGCCGCCACGATGGCCGACATCGACTGACCGCCGGGCGGCCTGATGACGCCATCGGTCGTGGACGGTGGTGGGCTCCCAACTACGCGGCAGCGGACCGGCGCCGCTAGCGTGGGGACGAACCGGATCGAACAACCAGGAGATGCCCGATGAGCGCGGCCACGGACTCACTGACGATCACCGACAACCGTACCGGCGAAACCTACGAGATCCCGGTCCAGGACGGCGCCATCCAGGCGATGGACCTGCGTCAGATCAAGACCTCGGAGGACGATTTCGGCCTGCTCGCCTATGACCCGGCGTTCAAGAACACCGCGAACGTGCGCAGCGAGATCACCTACATCGACGGCGACAAGGGGATCCTGCGCTACCGCGGCTACCCCATCGAGCAGTTGGCCGAGAAGTCGACCTTCCTCGAGGTCGCCTACCTGCTGATCCACGGCGAACTGCCGACCCAGCAGCAATCGGATGAGTGGGTGCACCACATCACCCACCACACCTTCGTCCACGAGAACATCAAGACCTTCATCGACGGTTTCCACCACGATGCGCACCCGATGGGGATGCTGGTTTCGACGGTCGGTGGCCTGTCGACCTTCTATCCGGAAGCCAAGGAGATCAACGACGCCGCCAACCGCAACATCCAGAACATCCGGTTGATCGCCAAGTTCCCGACCCTGGCCGCGTTCGCCTACCGGCACTCGATCGGGATGCGATACGCCTACCCCGACAACGACCTGTCGTTCCCCGGGAACTTCCTGAGCATGATGTGGAAGACCACGGAGTTGAAGTACGAGCCGGACCCCATCCTCGAGAAGGCCTTGGACACGCTGCTGATCCTGCACGCGGATCACGAGCAGAACTGTTCGACGACCACGATGCGCGCGATCGGCTCCTCCGACGCCGACCCGTACTCCGCGGCGGCCGGGGCGTCAGCTGCGCTGTACGGACCCAAACACGGCGGCGCCAACGAGGCCGTGCTGCGCATGCTCGAGGAGATCGGCTCGGTCGATCAGGTACCGGAGTACGTCAAGCTGGCCAAGGAAGGCAACTTCCGGCTGATGGGCTTCGGCCACCGCGTCTACAAGAACTACGACCCCCGGGCGAAGGTCATCCAGGGTCTGGCTCACGACGTCTTCGAGGTCACGGGCAAGAACCCGCTGCTGGACATCGCGGTCGAGCTGGAGAAGATCGCGCTGGATGACGACTACTTCGTCGAACGCAAGCTCTACCCGAACGTCGACTTCTACTCCGGGATCATCTACCAGGCGATGGGCTTCCCGACCTCGATGTTCCCGGTCCTGTTCGCGATGGGCCGCATCCCCGGCTGGCTCGCCCACTGGCAGGAGAACCTGCTCGATGACGAGCAGGCCATCGTGCGACCCCGCCAGCTGTTCGTCGGACACGGTGCACGCGACTACGTCGACGTCGGGTCGCGCTGACCCGGGATCAGGTGGAGCGCTTGGCCTCATCCCGGACGGCTGCCGCAACGGCCGGTGCGACCCGTTCGTCGAACGGGCTCGGGATGATGTAGGAGGCGCGCAGCTCATCCGGTCCGATGACGTCGGCCAGGGCCCGGGCCGCAGCGACCTTCATCGCCTCGGTGATGAACCGGGCGCGGGCATCGAGCGCGCCGCGGAACACGCCCGGGAACGCCAGCACGTTGTTGATCTGGTTCGGGTAGTCGCTACGTCCGGTGGCCACCACCGCGGCGTGCTCCCCCGCACCGACCGGGTCGACCTCCGGATCGGGGTTGGCCAGGGCGAACACGATCGCGTCTGCAGCCATCGTGGCGATGTCCGCCGGGTCCAGGACGTTGGGGCCCGAGACGCCGATGAACACGTCCGCGTCGCGAACGGCGTCCCGCAGGCTGCCGCGCGTCCCGCCACGGTTGGTGTTGTCGGCCAACCAGGCCTTCGACCCGTTGAGTTCACGCGCCTGCGCATCCAGGATGCCGTTGCGATCGGCGACGATCACGTCACCGACGCCCTCCTGGAGGAGCAGCTTGATGATCGCCACGCCGGCAGCGCCGGCCCCCGACATCGCCACCGTGAGGTCCCCGAGTTCCTTGCCGACCAGTCGCAACGCGTTGTGCAGCGCGGCGAGGACGACGATCGCGGTGCCGTGCTGATCGTCGTGGAACACCGGGATGTCCAACGCCTCCTTGAGGCGCTCCTCGATCTCGAAGCACTTGGGCGCGGCGATGTCCTCGAGGTTGATGCCGCCGTAGACCGGGGCGATGGCCTTGACGATCTCCACGATCTGGTCCGCATCGGTCGCATCCAGACAGACCGGCCAGGCGTCGATATCGGCGAAGCGCTTGAACAGCACCGCCTTGCCCTCCATCACGGGCATGGAGGCTTCCGGGCCGATATCACCGAGCCCCAGCACCGCGGAGCCGTCGGTCACGATCGCGACGGTGTTGCCCTTGATGGTCAGACGTCGCGCATCTTCCGGATCCTTCACGATGGCACGACAGACCCGTGCGACACCGGGGGTGTAGGCCATCGAGAGATCATCTCGGGTCTTCAGCGGCACCGTGGATCGCACCTCGAGCTTGCCCTTGAGGTGCAGGAGGAAGGTGCGGTCGCTGGCGCGGTGGACGTGCACGCCGTGGAGCGCCTCGACCGCGGCCTGGATGCGTTCCGCATGGTCCGCATCGCCCGCGTTGGCAGTCACGTCGACCACGACAACCTCGCCGGCTGTGTCGACGAAATCCATCGCCACCACGGCGCCGGCGGCCTCGCCGATCGCGGTCGTGACGCGGCCCACGGCGCGTGAGTCCTCCGGGTCGAGGTGCAGGCGCAGGGTCACCGAATATGAGGCGTTGGGAAGGGCAGACACGGGGTTCCGATCCGGGCTGAGGGCTGGCGGCGTCGTCCAGGCGTCCGAGACTAATCCACGCGCACGGTCCGTCCCGGGCGCTTCAGGTCCGGGCGATCTGCGTCGATAGCGTGGTGACGGGCCACCGGGGTGATCCTGGCACCCATATCCCCGTCACGGGTGGTGTGATCGATGATCACGGTGACAACCCTGTCCACGACGTCGGACCGACGTCGAGGCGACGGCCGCCACAGCTCGACCAAGCGGTCGCTGCTGGCCGTGAGCCGTCCGATCGAGGCGCTCGCGGAGCGCACCAGGCGGATCGGCGCGCCCCTGACGATCATCGCGCTGTTCGAGGACGCAACCTACTTCGCCTTCGAAGCCGAGCGGTATGCGAAGCTCGCGGAGCACGCACCGGTGGTCGTTGGATTCACCGGAACCACGACCGTGCCCGATGGGATCCACGTCCTGCACCTGCCTGATGAGCACGAACTGGCGGACGACTGGACCGTGCTGGCGGTCTCGCCCGCCGGGTGCGCCGGGCTGGTCGCACGTGACCTCGACCAGGTGATCGCCGCACCGTCGCTCGAGCGGGGGCGCCTGTTCCGTCCGAGCCTGTCCACCACGCCGGCCTGGGTCGCCGCCGAGGTGCAGCGGATCGTGGGCCTCGCCGACGAACTGCTCGACATCGAACTCGCCGCTCCACTGCTCACGGCCGCGGACGTCGCCGCCGACCGGGGCGCCGCGATCCCCGAACAGCTGCTGCGCGACCAACTCCTGAGCGAATGGCAGCGCTACCTCGAGGACACGCCATCCCTGCAGAAGGCGGAATACCTCGCCAACACCGACCATCTGACGGGGGCCCACAACCGCCGGTTCCTGGACCACTTCCTCCAACGGATCGGACCACGGGCACCGCGCATCGCCGCGATAGCCTTCGACTTCGACGACTTCAAGTCCGTCAACGACACGTTCGGGCACGCTGCGGGCGATGACGCGCCGCGACGGTTCGCTGCCACTGCCCGCACAGGATGCCGTGTTGGGCGCTTCCGCGGGCATCGGTGAACTCCGGCCTGATCAGCTCGACCTCGGCACCACCGACGCGGCCATGTACGCCGCGAAGCATGCCGGTGGCGGCCAGGTGGTCATCGCTGACGACCACCAGGCCGCCTGAGCGTCCCGACCCTCAGGCGGTCGCGCCGTCCTCCGCGGTCACGAACGG
>SLHP01000072.1 GCA_007136095.1 Nitriliruptoraceae bacterium | reverse complement strand
CAGCGATCTGGATGGCGAGCAGGGGAGCCAGCAGCAGGACGATCAGGAGGGGCTGGGTGACCCACAGGTGGGCGGCGACGATCCCGACCGCCACGGTCCCGAACATGGAGGCGAGCGTCAACGGCATCTGGTCCCGGAAGGATCTGCGTCCATCCGGACCTGCAACTCGCGTGATCAGGCCGCGGAACGCCAGCGTGTTCACGCTGGCATAGACGGCCATGCCCACGACCACCGGGACGAGCGTCCTCCGTCCGACGACCGGTCCGAACGAAGGGACGAGCATGATCGCGACGCTGCCAGCCGTGGTTGACACCACGACCTGTGAAACGTTGAACAGGATGTTCGAGAGTCCAGGACGCTGCGGGAGATGCGCCACGACCATGGCGACGGCCGCGCCGAGGATGACGTAGGCGGGAGCGACGATGAGCAAACCGGCGACGATGCCGGCTTCACCCAGCGTGAAGGCTGCCCTGGTCCGTTCGAAGTCGACGGAGACGATGACCAGTTCGGCAACCGTGATGACCGCGATCAGGCTGAGTGCGGTTCGGACGTCGAACGGGGGATCGTCGAACAGGACAACGGTCACGGCGACAGCGCCAAGAGCGCCGAGGGTCAGCCCCCTCAGGTACGTCGCCGTGGATCGCTTCGTGGTCACCGGTCCTCGTCGTCGGTCCTGGCTGACTCTAGGCCATGCGACAGGACCTGACCGGGGGCGAGCTCTCTCGGTCAGCGGATCCAGATCCAGCCGGCGACGAAGGGCGAGGAGGCCATCGCGGGAACGGCCGCTGCCAGCAGCGACGTGCCGAGTGCGATCAGGGCGGCGATGCGGATCCGGGTGTCGGTGACGTGCGTCATGATGGCTCCTTGTTCGGGGGGCAAGCCATGGGGCCCAGACCGACCGATGCCGGTCTGTCACTGTGAGTATCGGCAGAAGCACGTAAAGTCATTAGTCTGGATCTCAACCGATCTGAGCGACCCGAGATCGGGCCGGAAGCGAAGGTCCAGGTTCCTCGGGCCGGACGGCCCTGGCGGGCTTGGTTTCGGATCGTGATCCTGGCTAGCGTCAAGAACGCCCGGCCATCCCGCCGAGCACGATGCGCCCCCGAAGCTGGCGCGAAGGAGACCGTCCGGTGACCATCGAGCTGCCGTCCGCCAGGTCCGTCGCGATCAACCCGACCCAGGAGGAACTCCGCGGCTGGGTGCTGGAGTTGATGCCGAACGTGGTGGAGACCGAGTTCGGCAACATCAACTACCGGGCGCGGATCAAGTCGCGGCTCGCCGGCTCGACCTACTTCGTCTCCGACGAGCCGGCAGGCAAGCCGACCATCTCCCGCGCGGAGGCCGACGAGTGGGCGGCGAAGCAGGACGCCTACATCGCGGATCAGGACATGGTCCTCATGCAGGGTTACATCGGTCCTGATCCTGAGTTCCGGACCGCATCACAGCTCTACATCGAGCGGTCCAACTCCAACATCCCGGCCATGCAGGACCAACTCTTCTTCGATCGTGACGAGGACTTCACCCCCGAGTTCACCGTCATCTACACCCCGCACCTGTCCGCGCCGGGGAAGCCTGACGACTGTCTGATCACGGTCGACCTCGACAACTGGGTCACCCGCGTGTTCGGCTCCGACTACTTCGGCGAGTCGAAGATGGGTGGCCTGCGGATGTGGAACAGGCTCGTCTACGACCGCGACGGCCTGGCGATGCACTCGGGTGCGAAGACGTTCCCGGCGGACCAGACCGCCAGTGGCGAGGAGGAACTCGCCCTGATCATCGGTCTGTCGGGGACCGGGAAGACCACGACCACCTTCCGCAACGTCAAGGGGTCGCTGCCCGTCCAGGACGACTTCATCGGTCTGCTGCCCGGCGGCAAGGTGTACACGACCGAGAACGGGTGCTTCGCGAAGACCTTCGGCCTCGACCCCGACGACGAGCCCACCATCTATGCGGGTGCGACCCAGTCCGGCGCGTGGCTCGAATCGGTGTCCGTGTCCGATGACGGCAAGGTCGATTTCTTCGACACCAACTACACCGCGAACGGGCGCTGCACCTTCGGGCTGGAGGGGATCCGCCACCGTGATCCCCGCGACCTGCCGGCCGCGCGCTACCTGTTCATCCTGAACCGCAACGAGAGCATCATCCCGGCGGTCGCCAAGCTCAAGCCGGAGCAGGCCGCCTACTACTTCATGCTCGGTGAGACCAAGGGCACGTCAGCCGGCGGTGCCGCGGAGGCAGGCAAGAGCCTGCGGGTCCCAGGGACCAACCCGTTCTGGTTCGAGGAGGACTCCTCCCAGGGCAACCGCCTGCTCGAACTGCTCGAGAGCTCCTCGTTGGACGTCTACCTGCTGAGCACGGGTCGGGTCGGTGGGTCGGCCGACGACGAACGATCGAAGAAGGTCAAGATCCCACACTCGGCCGCGGTCCAGCACGGCATCGTCGACGGCACGATCGAGTGGGAGGAGGATCCGGACTTCGGCTACTTCGTCGCCCGGTCCATCCCCGGGTTCGACGACGAGGAACTCCTCCAGCCCAGCAAGCTCTACGAACGACAGGGGCGCGGCGATGAGTACGAGGCGGCGGTGGCCACGCTCAAGGCCGACCGCGCGGAGTACCTCGCGAAGTTCACGGGTCTCGACGAGCGCATCACCGGTGGCGCCGGCGTCTGACACACCCGAGCCGCGGGCTCATCCGGTCCCGGGATCGAGGTCCACGCGGGCGCAACCCTGTGCATCAACGACGACGCGCGCCATGGCGTCCGCGACCACGTCGGGTTCCGCACGCACCGTGATCTCGTCATCCGGGTTCAGGGTGGGGAAGACGAACACCTCGCCGGTGCTGGACCGGTAGAGGGCCGGGGTCTCGCGTCCATCGCAGCTGAAGTCCCCGAACAGCAGCGTGTCCTGCTGATCGCCGGGTAGATCGAAACGCTGGAGGTCGCCGTCGATGGCGACCTCCAGGGTCTGCCCGTCCCAGGCCGCAGGTACGCCGCAACCCTGCCCGTCGATGTCCGCCAACTGCGTCGGTCCCTGCAGTGCGGGTGTGACGGTGACGGCGCATGCGGGCGGGGCTTCACGTGGTTGGCTGGCCTCCTCCTCGGCGGCTTCCTCCGGCTCCTCGGCGGGGTCCGGATCGGTGCTGGACGTGTCATCCGGTCCGTCGTCAGGCGGCCCGTCCGGTACCGGGTCCTCCGTGCTGTGGCGCCGGGCCTCCTCGGGCGGTGCCTGCACTGCGTCGCTCGACGACATCCAGGTGACGATGCCGCCCGGGATCGTGATGATCACGGCGGCTGCGAGGATGAGCAGTCGGCGGTCCGGACCGGTCGGTGTCGCGCGTGGCGCATCGGGGGTGCGCGAGCGAGGAGCCGAAACACCGGTGTCGAGTCGTCGACGGGCTTCGTCGAGGTGGCCCGCCATCTCGGCGATCGTCGAGAAGCGTTCGGCGGGGTCGCGGCGCAGGCCCCGCTCGATGGTCGCAGCCAGGTCGGACGGGACCTCAACCAGGTCGGCTGCCGGGATGTGCGCGCCACGATCTGATACCGCGAGGGCCTCTCGGGGACTCGATCCCGCGTGCGGCGGCACGCCGGTCAGGGCCTCGTAGAGGGTCGTCGCCAGGCCGTAGACGTCCGTCGTTGCATCGCTCGGGCGCCCATCCACGATGGTGGCCGGATCGAGGTGCACCGCGGTGCCGATGACGGGCCCGGACGTGCCCCGGAGGTGGGACGCCCCGAGATCAGCCACCAGGGGTTGGCCTTCGGCGTCGAACAGGATGTTGGCCGGCTTCAGGCCCCCGTGGATGATGCCCGCGTCGTGACTCGCGGCGAGAGCGGCTCCGATCCGGGCGCCAAGGTCCGCGACCTGGATCGGTTCCAGTCCGCCGCGGATGCGACCGAGCCGGTCGGCCAGCGAACCGCCGGCTGCGTAGCCCGTGATGATCGCGACACCCGGGTCGTCCTCGACGATGTCGAGGATCGGCAGGATGCTCGGATGCGACAGTCTTGCCAACGCCTCAGCATCGCGACGCAGGGCCTCGAGCGCTGCCCGGTCGGCGTCGGTCCGCAGTCGCTTGATCGCCACGACCCGCCCGGGTCGTCCCTCCGGCTCGCCCCGCCAGACCTCGGAGGTCGCACCGCGCCCGATGAGATCGCGCAGGACGTACCCGGGGAGCGGTCGACCGGCGGCCCCGTCCTGCCCCGTCGTCATCCGATCCCCTCGTGCCGTCGCGCGGAGCCTACTGGGCATCCTCCGCAGGGGTCCCTGCCTGCCGTGGCGGAACGTCCCGTCGCCGACTGCTCGGGGGCGACGGTTCGTGCCTGGGTCAACGCCTCGAGTCGCTGGCGACGACGTCGGTGCGGGTGTTCGCACCGCCTCGGGAGGCGTCGGTCTTCCAGGTGCGGGCGAGAGATGAGGTGCACGAGATCGACCTGCTGGTCCGATGCAACCATGGCCGGGTAGCTGGCTCTCGAGGTCAAGCTGTCGGCCGTGCCGTGGAATCCGATCATCCCCCTCACGCCAACGGCGACGGCGACCTCGCGTCGGTGGTCGTCCCCAGACAGTGGAAAACATCAGGATGCACAAAGTGACACGGGAAGCTATGGTGTAAGCATCCGCCGCACGGCCCAGCAGGGGGGTGGCGAGTGGTCGATCACCGTTCCGATGTCGCTTCGGCTACCCGTGCCGAACGCCGACCCGGGGGATCCCTGGTGCCGGCACCGGGCGATGGGTCCGCTGGACGCCGCGTGGCGCCGTTGGTCCTCTGGATGGTCTGCCTGGGGCTGGGGATCGTGCTGTTCCACGCCATCGGGACCGGGCGTCTGGCGCCACCGCCGTTGGCGCCATCGGAGTGGAGCGGGTGGGCTGATGGCCGGGATCCGCTGATCGCGACGGTCGCCGTGCTTCGGCTGCTGGTCCTCGGGCTGGCCTGGTACCTCGTCGGGGCAACCAGCATCGGGCTGATCGCACGGCTGTTGCGTGCCGCCCGATTCGTGCGACTCGCCGATGCGCTGAGCGTTCCGATGGTCCGCCGGTTGGTGCAGGGGGCCGTGGGGCTGACGATGGCGACCGCTGTGGTGAGCGCGTCGACGCCGGCCGTGGGCGCTGCACCGGCCGAGGATCGTGGATCGCTCAGCCTTGCCGCCGAGGTCGAGCGGGACGATCCCGACACCTCGGCCACGATGACCCTCGTCAACGATGGCCGCGCCGAGGAGGCAGGTCAGTCGCGACCACGCCCCGACGGTGGGGAACTCACCCTGCGTGGGGAAGGTGGTAGCCCGGCCGCCGATGGGTCGGCCGCAGCTGCATCGGACGCTCTCACCCTGCGCCCGAGCGTCTCGGAGACCGACGAGGTGGCCGAGGGCGAGGTGATCGATGGTGAGGTGCGCGAGCACGAGGTCCGCGCCGGCGAATCATTCTGGTCCATCGCGGCGACGATGGTCGCAGTGCATCTGGATCGTCAGCCGACCGAGGCTGAGGTGCGTGGCTACTGGAGGACCCTTGTGGCCGCGAACCAGGACCGGCTCGCGGTCGAAGGCGATGCCGACCTGATCTTCCCCGGGCAGCGCTTCGTGATGCCGTCGGTCGAGGGAATGCCGGACCCGGGCGGGGAGGGATCATGACGACCTGGCAGCCGCCGGAGCGCGATCCGCTGGTGGAACTGGCCGACGCCGCCGCGCAGCAGGCCGCGGTTCGGACCCGGCAGGAAGAGCGTGACCGTCGCGAGCAGGCCGCTGAGGTGGCCACGTGGGTCGGCACGCTCCGCGACCTCGCGGAACGACGGCTGCAGGTGGCCGTCACCAGCGGATCCGGGCGGCTCCATCGTGGATCGTTGATCGCGGTCGGAGTCGATCACGTTGCGATGAGGCAGCCGGCTGGATCGGTGGTCCTGGTGGCCCTACCGGCCATCCGGTTGTTGCGTTCGGAACCGGGCGCCCCCGGTGTCGCAGCCACCGGTGACCGGGAGCACGCCCAGGATCGCACCCTGATCGAAGCGTTGTCACGGATCGCGGAGGAACGAGGCGAGGTGGCGATCTACCTCGCGGATGTGGCCGACGGTCTCCAGGGAGAGGTCCTGGGCTTCGGCGAGGACGTACTCACACTGCGCCTGGCCGGTCGGGACCGTGGAACGGTCTACATCCCGATCGGTGCCGTCGAAGAGGTCCTGTGGACGCCGGCCCCATGATCGGCCGTCAGCGGGCCGGAGCTTCAGGCTTCCTCGGGACCGGAGTCGGCGTAGAGGTGCTCGAGGTCACCCGGCGCGATCCGCGCCTGATCGATGAAGGCATCGACCTCGTCCTCCTGGAGCCGGATGACGCGGCCGAACTTGTAAGCAGGAACCTGACCGCTGTCGATCAGGCGGTACAGCGTGCGACTGGTGATCCCCAGACGCCGAGCTGCCTCTTTGGTGCTGAGCCAGTTGATCTGTTCACGCGCCATCTCATAACCTCCGACCTTCTCCAACGGTACCTCGATACGAGCAGATTGTCCACGTCCCGACGCGGCTGGGCTGGCGGCGGGGCCGGCGGTCAGCCATGCCCTGGCAGGATCGGCACCGGGGTGAGCCGCCCTGACTCGCTATCTTTTGCCGCTCTGCCGCGAGCGGTCGCTGGCTCCACGGGGAACGTCGGCGTCCTTCATCGATCGCACCGACCCGGGGGACGAGCATGGCCGATGTGAGCACGGCGACGACGTCGGATGACTCCAGAGCCTCCGACCGGGCAGGTGTCGGTCGCCGCATCCGACGGCAACGCGGACTGCCCGGTGGACGGGCCGTGGTGGGGGCCCTGTTGGTCTCGGCATCGGCGGTCGCCGTGTTCGCCGCCTACCTCAACGCCACGTCGGAGCCCGCGACCCGGTACGTCGTCGCCGACGGAGCCATCCCACCCGGGACGATGATCGAGGACCGCCAGACCGCTCTCGAGCTGTTCTCTGCCGCTCCCATCGACCTCTTGCCACCCGTCGATCAACGGGTCTTCCTCGTCGAGGAGCTCGATGCCCTGGTGGGGCAGGTCGTGATCGTGGCGCTGGAACGTGGTGACCTGCTCCAGCGCAGTGGGGTGCTCGAAGCCGGCGGTGTCGGCGACGCCCAGGTCATGTCCTTCTCCGTTGCCCGTGCGGATGCGGTGGCCGGCGACCTGATCCCCGGTGAACGCATCGATGTGCTCGCCACCTACACGCTCAGCGGCGAGACCTTCACGGCCTTCATCGTGCGAGGGGTGCCACTGGTCGGCGTCGAGGGCGGGACCGGGGCTGGTGGCGGCTCGGTGACGTTGACGGTGGCCGTCAGTAGCCTCGAAGACGTCCAGGCCCTCGGGCACGCGGTCAACACGGCGTCGGTCTTCGTGACGCGGTCGACCGCCTCCGCGGAGGATGCGGATCGGGCCCCGGGCGCCTTCGTGCCCTCGTCGGATGCGCCCGGCCCGTTCCCGGACCCGGCGGCGGTCCTGCGCCCGGGGAGCCCTCCCGACGAGGACGGTCCGTCCGACGAGGGCACGGAGGCTGAGGATCCGGAAGGCGGCGACTGATGCGCGAGCGTTACGTCCTGCTCGGGCTGGCTCGTGCGCGCGCTGACTGGTTCCGCACGGTCAGTCAGTGGTCCACGTCTGCATCTCTTCCGGCCGAGTTCGTTCGATGTGTGTCGGCCGAAGAACTCCGGGCGCGTCTGACCTCCGGCCGTTCGTTCTCGGCGGCACTCGTCGACGGGGCAACCCCCGGGGTCGACAGGGACCTCATCGCGATGGCGAGCGAGGCCGGCTGCGCGGTCCTGGTCGTCGACGATGGGCATGCAACGCGTGACTGGCGTGAGCTCGGTGCCGCCGCTGTTCTGGCGTCCGCGTTCTCACGCGACGAACTCCTGGAGGTACTGGCAGCGACCTCGGCGATGGTGGGAAGCGCGACCGTCGACGATGCTCAGCCGGAGCTGCGTGACGTGCGCAGCCGGGGGCGTCTGATCGCCGTGACCGGCCCGGGAGGGACCGGCGCATCGGTGACGGCGATCGCCCTGGCGCAGGGTTTCGCGACCGGCGAAGGGCTGTCGTCCCCGCGTGGACGTCGGCAGGCTCCGCGTCCACCGTCGGTGCTGCTCGCGGACCTCTGTCGGACGGCGGATCAGGCGATGCTCCACGACTCGCGGGTCGTGGTCCCCGGCATCCAGGAACTCGTGGAGGCCCACCGCACCTCGACGCCGCTGCATCAGCAGCTCCTCGACCAGACCTTCGAGGTGCCGCAGCGCGGCTACCGGCTGGTGCTCGGGTTGCGCCGGGCCCGCCACTGGGTGGCGATCCGCCCACGCGCGTTGGACGCGACCCTGGACTCGTTGCAGCGGCTCGCGGACATCGTGGTCGCCGACGTCGATCCGGACGTCGAGGGCGAGGCAGACGCAGGCTCCACCGACGTCGAGGAACGCAACCTGTTGTCCCGGGCCACGCTGACGCGGGCCGACGCAGCCATGGTCGTCGGTGAGCCGTCCATGAAGGGACTGTTCGCGCTCGTCCGCACGCTGTCAGATCTGCTCGGGTTGGGCGTCCCCGTCGATCGGCTGATCCCGGTGATCTCGCGATCGCCGCGGTCACCACGGCAGCGGGCGGAGATCTCCTCCAGCCTTGCCGACCTCCTGGCCTCGAGCGCGGGGACGACCGCGGACCGATTGGTCGCTCCGGTCCACATCCCGACCCGCGACCTCGATGCGGCACTGCGCGATGGTGTGGCGCTACCGGGCGCGGGTCCCCGCATCCTCGCCGGGGTGGTGCTGGCTGTGCTGGACCGTGCCGGGGACGTGCCCCCGGAGCCCGCTGCATCGCCGGTCCCGGTCGCGCCGGGGTCGCTGTCGGGCTTCACCTCGCAGGAGCCACCTCGCTCATGAGTGTGTTCGAATCGCCACTGGTCGAGATCGAGGAGCGCGTCCTGCAGCGTGCGAAGGACGAGAGCCTCGACATCGACAGCGACGGTGCGAACGCACGCCTGCGTGACCTGCTCGAGGACGAGGTGGAACGGTGGAGCCTCGACTTCAAGCACGGCCTGCGACCGTTCGATCTGCCGGATCCGGCGATGGTGGTCGAACGTGCGGAACGGAACCTGACCGGCTACGGCCCGTTGGAGCCGCTCCTGGCCGACGACGACGTGTGGGAGGTGATGATCAACGGGCCCGATCAGATCTTCGTGAAGCGCCACACGGGCGTCTCGGGCTACCACGACGAGGCGTTCCATGACGACGAGCACGTCATCCGCACGTTGACGAAGGTCCTGGACGACGCGTCCCGGTCCCATCGCAAACTCGATCCCTCCGAAGGCCTGCAGGATGCGCAGCTGGACTCAGGGGCCCGCCTGCACATCGTGCACCGTGACATCGGCCGAGGGTCCCACCTCATCGTCAACATCAGGAAGTTCACCGGGGTGGCGTTCCGGTCGCTGGATGAACTGTCCGAT
>SLHP01000211.1 GCA_007136095.1 Nitriliruptoraceae bacterium | reverse complement strand
CCTGACCGTCTGCCTCGGCAACATCTGCCGCTCCCCCACCGCCGAGGCCGCCCTGCGTGAAGCGGCCGACGAGGCCGGACTGGACATCGAGGTCCGATCGGGCGGGACCGGCAGCTGGCATGTGGGCAACCCCCCGGATCGCCGGATGCGCCAGGCAGCAGGAGCCGAAGATCTCGCGGTGACGGGCACCGCCGAGCAGGTCGACGCGGCGGCGCTGCGGGCCGCCGATCTGGTGCTGGCGATGGACCGGTCGAACCTGCGCGACCTGCAGCGACTGGCCGCGGCCGCCGATGTGACCACCCCCATCCGGCTGTTCCGCGAGTTCGACCCGAAGGCGGGCGCTGACCTGGACGTCCCCGACCCGTACTACGGCGGTCCCGACGGCTTCGTCGAGGTGGTCGACATCGCGCGCCGCACGGCCCGCGAGGTGGTCACGAGGCTGGCCAGCGGCGAGCTCCCCGGCAACCTCGACGGTGCCGACCACCTCGACGAGACCGGCGGTGACGCGGCCTGAGACGCCCGACCGACGCCGACGGCGCTGGCCTGCCGGCGCTTCCCGACGGACTCCCGGCGGTCGTCTCGGCGCGAGCGTTGCAGGGCGGCGACATCGCCCAGGTGTGGGAGGTCGTGCTGGCCGACGATCAGCACGTCGTGGTCAAGTCCGCCGCGACCGATGCGACCCTGGAGGCTGAGGGGCTGGAGGCGTTGCGGTCGGCCGGTGCCCCCGCACCGAGGGTCGTCGCCGTCGATCCGCGGGTACTGGTCATCGAGCACGTCACGGGCCCACCGGATCTGCACGCCCTCGGCAGCGCGCTCGCTACGGCGCATCAGACACTCGGTAAGGCCTTCGGCTGGACCCGCGACAACGTGATCGGGTCACTGCCCCAGGCCAACCCCTGGACGGACGACTGGCCCACGTTCTACGCGGAGCAACGGCTCGCCCCCTACCTCCCGGACCTGCCGACCGAGCTGGCCGCACGTCTCAGCGACGCGATCGAGGGGCCGCTCCCCGAGGTCCTCGACCACGACGTGCCGGCGAGCCTGGTCCACGGCGACCTGTGGGGCGGCAACATCGTCGGTGGTCGGTGGCTGATCGATCCGGCGGTCCACCACGCCGACCGCGAACTGGACCTGGCGATGCTGGACCTGTTCGGTGGCGTCCCACCCGCACTGCAGACCGGCTACGACGAGGTGTGGCCGTGTGCCGATGGCTGGGAGCGACGCCGGCCGGCGCTGCAGCTCTACCACCTGCTGGTGCACGTCCGGCTGTTCGGCGCGGGCTACCTCGGCGCCGTGTCGCACCGGTTGGATGAACTGGGCTGGTAGGCGGGAACCGCGGCGGCGCGGCGGCACGGCGCCGCGGAGCAGCCGTCACCGGCGCCGTGTCCCCCGCAGCGGTTGCGCGCCGCGCGGATCATCCGGCCAGGCGTGCTTCGGGTAGCGACCCCGGAGCTCAGAGCGCACCTGCGGGTAGGCCCGCTCCCAGAAGCCCGCGAGGTCGTCGGTGACCTGGACCGGTCGGCGCGCCGGTGACAGCAGGTGCAGCAGCACCGGCACGGAGCCATCGAGCACGGTCGGGGTGGTGGTGCGACCGAACATCTCCTGCACCCGCACCGCCAGCACCGGCGCCTCCCCGGCGCCGTAGTCCAGGCGCACCCGTGACCCGGAGGGCACGGCCAGGTGCGTCGGCGCCAGGCGGTCCATCTCCGCCAGCTGGGCGTGGGTCAGCTGCGCACGCAGCACCGTCTCCATCGACACCTGGGCCAGGTCGGCACGGCGGCGTGCGCGCAGCAGGAAGGGCCCGACGATCTCGTCGAGTCGATCCAGGAGCGAGGCATCGTCCCAGGCCGGCCAGTCCTCCCCACGGTGGTGGCGCAGGAACGCGACCCGCGCCCGCAGGTCGACCGCCGCGTCGTTCCACCCCAGCAGATCGAGGCCCTCCTCCCGGATCCCCTGCAGCAGCGCGTCGTACCTCGTCGCGGCCGTGTCCCCGTCGATCGGCTGGGCCGAGAGCACCAGGGCGCCCAACCTCTCACGTCGTTCGGCGACGACGTCACCGTCCCGCCACACGACCTCATCCTCGACGTGGATGCGGTCGGCGGCGACCCGACGGAGGTCATCCAGGTCGATGGCGGCCGCGAGGTGGATGCGTGCCTCACGGTCTCCGCGATCGACCGTGGCGACGGCGAGGTGGTCCGCTGCGGCCAGCACATCGCCATCCAGCAGCGTCGCGCCGCGGCCGCCGGCCAGCAGGAAGCGACCCCGTTGGCCGGCACGGCGGGACGCGATGCGGTCCGGCCAGGCCCGGGCGACCAGCCGACCAGCCAGTTCGGGATCTGGGTCGGGCACGGAACGCGCAGCCCGCGAGCCACCGTCATCGAGCGCCTCGAGGTGCCGGGCCAGACGGGCCACGTCCTTGCGCGCCCGGCCGACGGCACCGCGGCGCACCCGCACACCCACTGGCGGGCGACCGCCGCGCAGGACCCGGACCCGCGCGGCCAGGTCAGCGCTGGGGTGGTCGCGGTCGGTCACGAACAGGTCACGATCTGCGAGCAGGGCGGCGATCTCGCACGCCAACTGTGCGATCCCCTCCTCGCGACCCCACAGCAGGAGGTGGCCCAGCCGGGGATGGGTGGGCAGCCGGTTGAGCTCACGACCCTGGGTGGTGACGCGACCGGCGTCCACGGCCCCGAGCTCAACCAGGGTGCTGGCAGCGCGGTTCCAGGCGGCGTCCGGTGGCGGGTCCAGCAACGCCAACTCCCCGATGGTCGCCCCCCAGGCCGCCACCTCCAACGCGGCGCCGGTGAGGTCGTCGGTCAGGATCGCCGGGCGCGGGTGTGCGTCGCGGGCCGCGTGTTCACGCTCGGGCCACAGGCGGATGCAGCGGCCGGGCGCCAGACGGCCCGCGCGGCCGGCGCGCTGGGCCGCCGATGCCCGCGACGCGGGCACCGTGACCAGCCCCGTCATGCCGGTCGCGGGATCGAAGCGCGGCTCACGCGAGAGCCCGGCGTCGACGACGCCCCGGATGCCGTCGATGGTCAGGCTGCTCTCCGCGACGTCGGTCGCGACCACCACCTTGCGGTGACCGGCAGGTGCGGACCGCAGCGCGGCGTCCTGGTCGGCGCCGGACAGCGAGCCGTGCAGCGGCAGGATCACCGCGCGCTGTGGCAGATCCACGTCCTCGAGGTGGCGGGTGACCGCGCGGATCTCCGCGGCGCCCGGCACGAACACCAGCACGTCGCCATCCGACAGCAACGCGCCGACGGCGTCCGAGACCGCCGGTGCGAGCCCCCGGAAGCCCACGGGCGCGGGACGGTGCTCCACGTCGACGGGGAAGGCCCGCCCGGCGGTGGTGATCAGCGGTACGTCACCAAGGAGCCGCGCCACCCGTGGCCCCTCGATGGTCGCGGACATCACCAGGACCCGCAGGTCGGGACGCAGGGCCGCGCCCGCGTCCAGCGCGAAGGCGAGGGACAGGTCCGCCTCCAGCGACCGTTCGTGGAACTCGTCGAAGATCAACACGTCGACCCAGCTGAGTGACGGGTCACGCTGCAGCCGACGCAGGACCACCCCGTCGGTCACGACCTCCAGTCGGGTGGCGGCCGACCCGCGACGATCATCACGGGTCGTCAGCCCGACCGTCCGCCCGACCTCCTCGCCGAGCTGCGATGCCAGCCGACCGGCGGCGGCACGTGCGGCGACCCGGCGCGGTTCGAGCAGCACGATGCGCAGATCGGGGTCCTGCTCCAGCAGGTACAGCGGGACCCGGGTGGTCTTGCCGGCGCCGGGTTCCGCCTCCAGCACCGCCCGCCCCGTCGCATCGAGTGCCTGCCAGACGTCGACCAGGACGTGTTCCACGGGGAGGTCAGGGCCACCGGCCGAGGCGGCGGTGGGAGGTGACGATCCTGCGGGAGGCGACATCGAGGTGGCACGCTACCGGCGCAGCGTGCACCGTTCGACTGCGGCTATCGTGCGGACCGAGAAGGAGGTCGCCGTGGGCATCGTCATCAAGATCCTCATCAACGCCGCCGCCCTGTGGGTCGCGGTCCAGGTGGTTCCCGACCTGGATTTCGACGGGACGATCCCGGCCCTGCTCGGGATCGCGCTGGTCATGGGGGTCATCAACGCCGTCGTCCGCCCGATCCTGCAGGTGTTGTCCTTCCCTTTGATCCTGCTGACGCTGGGGTTGTTCCTGCTGGTCGTCAACGCGATCACGCTGGCCATCGTCGTGGCTGTGTCCGGGGCTCTGGAACTGGGCCTGTCCAGCGGCGGGTTCGGGGCGACGTTCCTGGGAGCGTTGATCATCTCGCTGGTCGCGTGGGGCCTCGAGACGCTCACCGGGACCCGCTGACAAGCACCATGCGCCTCACACCGACCGGCCCCCACGAACAGCGATCGGAACCACCTCCATGACCGAGGCCGATCCCCAGCTGACCGGCGAGACCGCCGAACTCCTCCAGGTCATGATCCGCAACGCCTGCATCAACGACGGGACACCCGCCTCCGGGGGCGAGGTTCGCAACGCCGGCACCGTCGATGATGCGCTCGACGGCCTGCACCTCGACCACTACGAACCGATCTCCGGGCGCCGTTCGGTGCTGGCCACGGTCGAGGGTTCGGATCCCGATGCACCGACCATCCTGCTGCTCGGCCACACCGACGTCGTGCCGGTCAGCCCGGATGACTGGCGGGAGGACCCCTTCGGCGGCGAGTTGATCGACGGTGAGGTATGGGGCCGTGGCGCGGTCGACATGCTCAACCTGACCTCGTCGATGGCGGTCGCCGTCCGCCACCTCGCCACCCGCGACCATCCCCCCCGTGCGACCGTGAAGTTCCTGGCCGTCGCTGACGAGGAGGCCGGCGGAACCTGGGGTGCGGGATGGATCGCCGAGAACGCCTGGGACGACGTCGCCTGCGACTACGTCCTGACCGAGCGCGGTGGGGTGCCGTTCGACGGCGCGGATGGCCGCAAGCTGGTGATGGCCTCGGCCGAGAAGGGCATCGGCTGGCGCAAGCTCGTCGTGCACGGCACGCCGGGCCACGGATCGATGCCCTACGGCGCGGACAACGCGTTGATCACCGCGGCGGAGATCGTGCGACGACTGGCCGCCTACCAACCGCGCGCACAGATCAACGAGCACTTCCGAGCCTGGGCCGCGACGCTGCCGGTGGACGACGCCACCCGTGCCGCGCTGCTGGATCCGGACACGATCCAGGCCGCCCTGGCGGGTATGGATCCCCACCTGTCCCAGTACTGCCACGCGGTCACCCACACGACCTTCTCCCCCAACGTCGCCCACGGCGGGACCAAGACCAACACGATCCCCGATCGCATCGAGTTGGATGTCGACATCCGCACCCTGCCGGGCGTGACCGACGCGGACGTCGAGGTGATGCTCACCGAGGCGCTCGGCGATCTGGCAGACCGGGTCTCGATCGAGGACCCGGTCACGACGCGGGCAGCGACCACATCGCCGTCTGACACGCCGATGTTCGACCTGCTGCGGCACCGGGCGGCGGCCGTGCACCCCGGTGCCGAGGTGATCCCCTGGATGATCGTCGGGGGCACCGACGCCGCCTTCTTCCGGGAACGCGGCATCCCGTCGTACGGTGCCGGGATGTTCAGCCCGAAGGCGTCGCTGCAGGAGTTCGCGTCCCGCTTCCACGGGCACAACGAACGCATCGACCTCGACTCGCTCGGGCTGTCGACGCAGCTGTGGATCGACCTGGCCGACGGCATCAGCCCGTAGCGCTTGGCGGGCGAGAAGTCGGCGCATGTGCCGACCTCCTGCACGGGATCAGGTGGTGTAGCGGCGACGGAGGCGACGGGCGTCGGCCGGGTCGAGGTGGGCAAGCAACGGCACCACGTCCGCGATCCCCGACCGCGTCAGGCTGGCCGCCGCCGCGAACCGGTCGCTGCGGCGGGCGAACGCGGTGACAACGTCCGACGCGTCGTCGATCGGATCGATACGCCGCGCTGTCAGCAGCCTCCGCAGAACGGTCCGGCGCTGCCACCCGTCGGGGACCGCCTGCAGCACGTCGATGAGTTGCTCGTGATCGAGATCCATCCGGTGTTCCGCGAGCAGCGCGAGCCGTTCGCGAGCGTTGGCTGCCCCGGACAGAGCATCGACGAACCGCGACACCGGCGTCGCGCCGGGCCGTCGACGCGGGGTGACCATCGTCGCGGCGGACCGGGCTGCAGGCCCGGAGCTGGAGGCCGGATCCGGTTCCGTGTCGGCGCGGGTCCCGCCGTCGACGGGTGGTGGAGCGCCCGTATCCGGGCCGTCGACGTCATCGCCCGACGCCTGCGCGCCCGGTGGTGGCGGGATCGCCAGCCGACCCTCCGGCTCGGGCGGTGGCGCGGTGGCGGTCGCTTCACGGAGCGCGACCCCCGCTGCCTCGACGACCCTGCGTCGCTCCTCGGGGTCACGCAGTTCCTGCGCCAGGCTGTCGAGCTCCCGCTGATCCACCGATAACAGCGCGTATGCCGCGTCGTTGAGCTGATCGGCGGACACGGCACCGCCGGTCTGCTGGGCGATCTTCTGCGCCGCGTCCGGTGCGCCGTGCTCAAACAGCTGGCGGGCCAACACACGACCGTCCGTACTGGGGAGGTCGCGCAGCACGCGGGCCGCTTCGGTGACCACCTGGAGCCGGTCCGCGGGACCGGAGGCCCCGCTCCAACGCCCCAGCAGGCCGACGACCTCGTCGAGGCCTCGTCCCTCCGGCTCCATCAGGTCTCCGCCTCCGCGTCATGCCACCGGCGCAGCGGTGTCACTGGTCGCGATCCGGACCATCGGTCGTGTCGAGCAGATCATCGGCCGGCGTGTCGTCAGCACCGAGCCGCGACAGCAACCCGCGCAGATCGATCCCGGTCAGGTCGGTCCCGATCTGGATCCCCTGCTCGACGTTGCTCGACACCGTCTTGGCCAGCTGCGACGCACCATCGGTGGAGATCACCGTCATCCGCTCGACGGCACTCAGCGGCTCGCTGGCAGCACTGACCAGATCCGGGAGGATCCCCGCGATCAGGTCCAGGGTCGCCGCATCGCCGTAGAGCTGGAAGGCCTCGGCGTTCTTGGTCCGGGCCTCGGCCTCCGCCTCACCCTTGGCACGGATGGCCTCCGCATCGGCACGACCCTCCAGTTCGACCGCTTCGGCCATGCGCGCGCGGCGGGTCTTCTCCGCGTCGGCCTCGAAGACCGCGACGTTCTTGGACGCTTCGGCCTCCTGCTCGATGCGGTACCGATCGGCATCGGCCGGCTTGCGGACCTCGGTGTCGAGTTGCCGATCGCGCAGTGCGGCCTCGCGTTCGGCGACGAGTTCCTGCTCCTGGATGACCTCGCGGTTGCGGGCGGCCTCACGCAGCGGTCCTGCGGCGGCCGCCTGGGCCTGGGCCTCGTCGGTCTCGGCTTTGATCTCGGCCTTCTTCAGGTCGAGCTGACGGTTCTGGACCGCGATCGCCTCTTCTGCCCGGAGCCGCTCCTCCTCCGAAGCCTGACCCGCCTTGGCTTCGGCGATCTTGGCGTCCTGCTCGACCCGCGCCGCCTCGGGGCGTCCGAGGTCGTTGAGGTAGGTGCCCTCCGCCTGGATGTCCTGCAACTGGAAGGTGTCGAGCGTCAGACCCTGGTTGGTCAGCGATGTCTCGGCCTCCTCGGCGACCGCCGAGGCGAACCGGGCCCGGTCCTTGATGATCTCCTCGATCGTCAACCGACCGACGATCGATCGCAGCGACCCGGCCAGGACCTCCGTGGTGAAGGTGTCGACCTCCGACTGCTGGGTGAGGAACCGCTGCGAGGCCGCACGGATCGCATCCTCGTTGCCACCGACCTTCACGACCGCGACCCCGTCGAGATCCGTCTTGATCCCCTGGCTGGACACCGCACCCCGGATGCTGACCGAGATGCGGCGGCTGGACAGGTCCATCACGTGCAGGCGCTGCACGAACGGCAGCACGAACACGCTCGCCCCCATGATGACCTTCTGGCCGCTCATGTCGTGTGAGACCTCGCCGGTCTCCGGGTTCTTCACGGGCGCGCCCTTGCGCCCGGTGATCACGTACGCCTCGTTCGGCCCCGCGACCTTGATGCGCGAGACGATGATGTAGGCGACGAGCGCCAACAGCACGACCGCACCGATGATCCCGGTGACCAGGGGTGAGGCGAAGATGAAATCGAGCATCAGGACTCCGAGATGTCAGACGGGGTGTCGGGTGCGGCGGGTGCCACGATGACCGCTGACGCGGAGATCACGGCGGTGACCTCCACGCGGGAGCCGACGGGCAGCGCCTCGGCGGCCTGGGCGTTGTACTTGCGCTGCTCGCCGTGGTGACGGATCGTCACCTCGCCGTAGCCGTCCTGCGGGATCGGCGTGATGACGATGGCCGTCGCCCCTTCGAGCCCACGGGTGGTGACGGTCTCGTCGGTGGGCATCGACATCAGGCTGCGCATCATGAGCAACGCGAACCCGCCGACGACCCCACCGCTGGCCAGGCCGCCCAGGGCACCGATGGTGGCGTTCACACCGGTGGCGAACATGATCAAGGCCGCACCGAAACCGAACGCGGCGAGGAACGAGCCGATGACCGGCGCGGAGAAGACCCCACCGCCGGCATCGATGTCGAACGCCCCGAACAGACCATCGAGGACCTCACCCAGGATGAGGGTGAGCAGCACGATGGCCAGTCCGACCGTGCCGATCACGATGAACGCCGTCACCGCAGTTCCCCCAACGACGAGATCTACCATGCGCCCACCCTAGCCGGGGCAGACAGGGGTCCGTGGCTCGTCGCAACATCGAGGTTGACGACCGACGGCGATGGGCCGACCATCACGGTCGATGCACGGCCCTGGGCGCGCCTGCCCCGATCTGACGTCTGCGGCGCGCCGGCGAACGAGGCACGAGGGGGACCCATGGATGCAGGGCTGATCGCGCTGCTGGCCAGTTCCGGCTGGGCATCGGGCGTCAACCTCTACCTCGTCGCGGTCCTCGTCGGAGGTGCCGGCCGACTCGAGTGGATCGAAGCGCCGGCGGCGTTGATGCGCACCGACGTCCTGATCGTCGCCACCTCGCTGTTCCTGCTCGAGTTCTTCGCCGACAAGATCCCCTACCTCGACTCCGCGTGGGATGTCGTGCACACCTTCATCCGTCCCGTTGGGGCCGCGATCATCGGCGTCCTCCTGACTGGCGACGCCGACGGTTTCAACCAGGCGATCGGCGGGTTGACCGCCGGTGGGATGGCCACGGCCAGTCACCTGGTCAAGGCCACGACGCGGGCGGCGATCAACACCTCACCGGAGCCGTTCAGCAACATCGGGACGAGCCTGTTCGAGGACGGGCTGGTGCTGGGTGTCGTCTGGCTGATGTTCACCAACCCGCTCCTGGCACTGGCCATCGTCATCGTGCTGCTGGTGGCAGGGACCGTCCTGGCGTTCGCGGTGTTCCGGCTGGCACGTCGGGGCATGGCACGCATGCGCGAGCGGCGGGAGGCACGGCGGGGTACACCGACACCGCCGCCCGCCTCACAGCGCTGAGCACCCGCGAGGCCGAGCCACCCGCGACACCTGCACAGCCGCCTCGGTCCGGTTCCTGGCACCCAACTTGGTGAGGATCTTGCTGACGTGATCCTCCGCCGTGCGGATGCTGATGTACAGGCGGTCGGCGATCTGCGCGTTGGACCACCCGTCGGCCAGCAACCCCAACACCTCGGCCTCCCGCGGCGTCAGTCCCGCAGCAGCGGCAGGGTCCCCACCAGCAGACCCACCCCGACCCGCGAGCACCGCGCAACGAGCCAGGACATCGGGGTCGGCCCGCAGTCGCTCGAGGGTCGCACGTGCGGTGCGTGCCTCAGCACGCGCCAGTTCGGGTTGCTCCTCCCGCAACTCCTCAGCGAGGGCGTGGCGCGTCACCGCAACCTCGTAGGGGAGCTCGGCCTCGACGAAGGCCCCGAGAGCCTCCTCGAGCAGGTCGATCGCCGACCGTTCCCGGGTGGCGATCGCCACACGGGCCCGGGCGAGCACACCGAGTCCCCGAACAGCCGGTTGCCCGGTCGCCTCGCCCAGCGCGTCGAGTTCCTCACTGACCGTCTGGGCCTCACCGACCCGCCCGTCTAGCAGGTTCGCATCGACCAGTAACGCGAGCAGTGACGCCGACGCCAGCCCCCGGCCGCGACGCACGAGGCATCGTTCGATGGTGCGCACGGCGACGGCTGGGGCCCCCTCGGCCAGATGCAGCCTGGCCAGCGGCACCGCGGCCTCCGGGGTGTCCTCGTGGCCGCGGATCAGCTCGCGGGCTTCGTCGAGCCGGCCCTGCAGGACACGCAGGTCGGCCAGCCGGAGCACCGGGCCGAACCGGCTCCCGCGCCAGGTGCGGTCGTACAGTTCGATCGCTTCGGTGAGCTCGACCTCGGCGTCACGCCAGCGGCCTGCCGACCGCAGGATCCCGCCGTAGTGCATGCGGCAGATCGCAGACACCGGGAGCTCACCCGTGCGCTCGACATAGCCGTCGATGGCCGCCAACCACGCCTCCGCTCGGCGCACGTCGACCGCGAGCTCGCAGGCGTCGAACAGCGAGCAGTAGATCTCGCCCGCCGGCCAGGGGTCGGCGACGACACCGCTGCTGACGGCCGCCGCCGCTTCGTCGATCCGGTGCATCCCCTCGGCCACCTCCCCGCGACGGACCAACGACAGCCCGATGTGGCCGAGCGCGTCGTACTCCAGCCCAGGGTCATCGAAGCGTCGCCCGGCGTCGAGCGCGGTGCGCGCCCGTGCCTCGTGTTCGGCCACATCGTCCGCCATCGACGCGAGCAGCAGTTCGAGCCAGCCAACCTCCACACAGTCGCCCTGATCATCCAGCATGCGTCGGGCGTGCCCGATCCAGCCGTCGCACGCTGCCCCGTTGCCGTGGACCCAGAGGTGCAGGGCGCCGAGTTCGACCGCCACCCCACCGGCGGCGCGCACCTCGCCCTGTCGGCGGTAGGCGGCGTATGCCTGTTCGCGGAGCCTGAGCGCGCGGTCGTAGTGGCCCAGCCAGTAGTGCGCCTGGCCGAGACCGTCCAGGGCTGCGGCCGAACCGACGGTGGCAACGGCCTCCTCGAAACACGCGCGTGCGCCCTCCCAGTCGCAGGCGGCAAGCGCGGCGCGACCGCGTTCGGTCGGGTCATCAGCTTCGGAGATCACCTCCCGAGGGTGCCATGGGTCCCCCGACGGATGCACAGAACCCGTGGTGGGAACCCGTGGTTCCACGGATGTCGGGGGGCCGACCATGCGCCAGGATCCTCGCACCGACCGATGAAGGAGGAGACCATGGCCCAGACAACTGCCGCGCATGGCTGGCAACTCGAGCAAGACAGCGCGACGGCCTACGAGCGCTTCCTCGTCCCGTTGCTGTTCGACACCTCGGCGCGAGATCTGGTCGACCGTCTGCAGGTGCGGCCCAGCGACCGCGTCCTGGACGTGGCCTGCGGAACGGGTGTGGTCGCCCGGCATGCCGCCGAGCGGGTCGAACCCGATGGTGAGGTGGTCGCGGTCGACCTCAACCCGGGGATGCTCGCCGCGGCCCAGGAGGCTGCCGCGAACCGCGCGATCCGGTGGGAGGAAGCGAGTGCGGACGCCCTTGCCCTGGAGGACGGCCACGTCGATGTCGTCTGCTGCCAGCAGGGACTGCAGTTCTTCGGCGACCGGCCGGCGGCGCTCGCCGAGATGCACCGGGTGACCACAGCAGGCGGCCGTCTGGGGTTGAGCGTCTGCCGCCCCCTGGACCACCAGCCCGGCTACCGGCCGCTCGTCGATGGTCTGCGACGACACGTCGGTCACGCTGCGGCGGAGGGCATGGCCTCGCCCTTCAGCTTCGGGGACCGCGACGAGATCGTCGCCCTCGTCCGCGCTGCCGGCTTCCGTGACGTCGAGGCACGGATCGTCATCTGGCCACTGCGGGTCAGCTCCCCCGCAGCGTTCCTGCGTGGCGAGACCGCGAGCTCACCGTTGGGCGGCGTGATCGCCGACCTCGACGCCGAGGTGATCGACGCCCTCATCGCCGACATCAGCGAAGGGTTGGCGCCCCACACCGATGATGCGGGGGTCTCGTTCCCGATCGAGACGCTCGTGGTCACCGCTCGGCGCTGACCTCGTCGACCAACCGCGCGAGACCAGCCAACGAGCGAGGTACGCGACCTCGGCCTGACCCACCCGCGCTCCGGGACCCCGTTAGGCTCGATGACCGTCAGCAACCGGGGGCCACGGTGACCGAGACCGAAGAACGCAGCGGCTGGTACGCCAGCGGGTCCGCACCGTTCCAACGGGTCGCGAACCTGAGTGATGGCATCTTCGCCATCGCGCTGACCCTGCTGGTCCTGGCCATCGAGATCCCCAACGTGGCTCCGGGGCAGCTGGCAGGAGCGATGCAGGATCAGGTGCCGCAGGTGATCGCGTTCGTTATCAGCTTCGCACTGGTCGCCCACTACTGGTGGATCCATCACCGCTTCTTCGCACGCTTGACGGCCGTGGAACCCGGCCTGATCGCTCTGAACCTGCTGCTGCTCGGCTGCGTGGCGTTGGTGCCCTACCCCTCCGGACTGCTCGGGCAGGACCCGACCGCGCGGGCTGCGGTGCTGCTGTACCTCGCGGTCATCGGCGCACTCAGCATCGTGCACGTCCTCCTGCTGGTTCGTGCACACGTCACCGACGTCCTGGACCCGGCGATCCCCCACGGCGGGTTCCGCTACGCGGTGACGGCCTGGGGCAGCGGCATCGTCACGGTCGCCGTCGGCATGGTGCTGGCGTGGTGGATCCCCGTGCTCGGCCTGGTTGCTCTGCTGCTCACCTGGCCGCTGGAGGCGCTGGTCACCCGCCTTTCGCCAACACACCTGCGCGGGACGTTCTGAGGTTCCGGGACCGCGGCGACGCGGATCAGTCGCCCTCTGGGCTGACGGCGAGTTCCTCCATCAGGCCCCGGACGCGGTGCTCGATGTCGTCGCGGATCGGGCGGACCGACTCGACCCCCTTGCCGGCGGGGTCCTCGAGTTCCCAGTCGACGTAGCGCTTGCCCGGAAGCACCGGGCAGGTGTCCCCGCAGCCCATCGTGACGATGACGTCGGCGGTCCCGATGGTCTCGTCGGTCCAGGGCTTGGGGGTCTGATCGGTGATGTCGATGCCCTTCTCGGCCATCGCCTCGACCGCGGAGGGGTTGATCTGGTCCGCGGGTTCGGAGCCTGCGGACAGCACCTGGATCCGGTCGCCACCGAGGTGGCGCAGGAAGCCGGCGGCCATCTGGGACCGCCCGGCGTTGTGGACGCAGAGGAACAACACGGACGGGATGTCGGACATCTCAGGACCTTCCAGTTGGGATGCACGCCCGTGTGGGTCCACGGTGCGGGGAGGGGTGGATCGGCTGACGGCCATCAGGCGGCCCGTGCCAGGCTCGCCAGTGCAGCGACCCGCTCGGCCAGCTGTTCGTAGGCCGCTTCGAAGCGGTCGCGGCGATCGCCGACGGGGTCCGGTATCGACCAGTGCAACGTCGGCGCGTCGAGCGGCAAGCCGGCCTCGCGGACGCGGTCACAGACCGAGACGATGAGATCCGCCGGCTCATCGGCCACCGCGGCGAACCCCTGCGGCCGGGCGGCCGACAGGTCGAGCCCATGCTCCGCCGCCACGTCCACGGCCAGCCGGTGCACCTCGGGTGCGGGGTCATGGCCGGCGGAGCGGGCAGGACGGCCGGTGCGGTGCTGCCACAGCGCCGCGGCCAGTTGTGAGCGGGCGGAGTTGTGGGTGCAGACGAAGAGCACGTCGTGCGCGGTGATCGTCGACCGGAGCCGCAGGGCCACGTCGAGGTCCGGTCGCAGCTGGATGTAGCGGCGACGCGCATCACCCTCCGACGGGGTCCTGGTGATCAGTCCCGCATCGTCCAGCACGTTGAGGTGGAAGGCGGTGAGGTTGGACCCCAGTCCGGTCATCGCCGCGAGTTCCGACGGGGTGCGGTCCGAGAACCGCAGGGCGTCGACGATCGCGAGCCGGTGCGGTTCGCCCAGGGCGTGGTGGACCGCAGCGCGACGCTGGACCGACGGTGACGGTGTCGCCACGGCGCCGGCTCGGCCGGTCGAAGATCGCTCAGTATCCATTGACTCGATGGTACTCGAGCTTCCGGTCCGGTGCCGCATCCGGAGTACGGTTGCTGGCCGCTGCACCGCCCCCACCCGACGATCGAAGGCTCCGAACATGCCCCTGGTCGCCTGCCCCACCTGCGGCGAGGACGACGACCTCACGGGCCGGCGTGAGGACGGATCGGACGGGGACGACCGTCTGTTGCTGACCTGCGGCCGCTGCGGCCACACCTGGGACCGGGACACGAGCGTGCGCTGCAGCCTGTGCGGCTCGGAGGACATCGAGGGAGTGCCCACCTCGACGCTGCGGGAGAAGGGGCGCGGCGACCAGTGGGCACCATCCGGCATCCGGCTCGTCTACTACTGCTGGGCGTGTGGCGGTGACGATGTGACGTCATCGACGCCGCGCTGCGGCCCGAACCCACCGCCCGGCGGTAGCGAGAACCTCCGGGCGTTCCGGGGCCGCGGCGGCTGATCGGACCGACAGAGCGGTACGGTCGCTGACCGGCAAGCGAAAGGCCCACCATGCGCTTCCTCGACGACCGGCAGTCACCGCACGACCTGACCTACGAGGACGCCTTCCTCGTGCCCGCCCGGTCGAACATCAACTCGCGCCTGGATGTCGATCTCACGACCGGCGACGGCAGCGGCACGACGATCCCGTTGGTCGCTGCGAACATGACGGCGGTGTCGGGACGGCGCATGGCGGAGACGCTCGCGCGCCGCGGCGGGCTGGCGGTGATCCCGCAGGACATCCCGCTGCCGGTGGTCCGCGAGGTCATCGCGGACATCAAGGCCCGCGACCCCGTGTTCGAGACGCCCATCACGCTGTCACCCACCGACACCGTCGGTGACGCGCTGAACCTGCTGTCCAAGCGTGCCCACCAGGCGGCCGTGGTCGTCGATGACCAGGTGCCCATCGGCATCGTGACCCCCCGTGATCTGCGTGAGGTCGACCGGTTCACCCAGATCAGCCAGGTCATGGCCCGCGAGCTCGCGACCCTCCCCCGCGACGTCGATCCGCGGGCCGCGTTCGACCTGCTGGCCGAGGCGCGCCACCGCCTGGCACCCGTCGTGGACGATGACGGGCGGCTCGTCGGGCTGCTGACACGGACCGGCGCACTGCGCTCGACGCTGTACGACCCGGCGCTGGATGCGCAGGGCCGGCTACGGATCGCCACCGCGATCGGTGTGGGCGGCGATGTCGCCACCCGGGCCAAGCTGCTGCTCGACGCAGAGACCGACGTCCTGGTGCTGGACACGGCCCATGGCCACCAGGACCGCATGCTCGACGCCCTGCAGGAGGTCGCCGGACTCGATCCACAGGTGCCGGTGGTGGCCGGCAACGTCGTGACCCGTAACGGTGCCCGTGAGCTGATCGAGGCCGGGGCGGACATCGTCAAGGTCGGTGTCGGTCCCGGCGCGATGTGCACGACCCGGATGATGACCGCGGTCGGTCGCCCGCAGCTGTCCGCCGTCCTGGAGACCGTCGACGAGGCCCGCGGACTGGGCGCCCACGTCTGGGCGGACGGAGGCATCCGCCATCCACGCGACGTCGCGCTCGCGCTGGCCGCCGGCGCCTCCAACGTGATGATCGGATCCTGGTTCGCCGGGACCTACGAGTCCCCGGGCGACCTCGAACACGACGCCGACGGTCGGGCCTACAAGCTGTCGTTCGGGATGGCCTCCGCACGTGCCGTCCAGCGCCGTACCGGGCAGCAGAGCGCGTTCGACCGCGCCCGCAAGAGCCTGTTCGAGGAGGGCATCTCGTCGGGGCGGCAGTACCTGGATCCCGAGCGGCCGGGGGTCGAGGACCTCGTCGACGTGATCACGGCCGGCATCCGCAGCGCCTGCACCTACACCGGTGCCGCCACGTTGGACGAGTTCACCGAACGCGCCGTCATCGGGGTCCAGGCCGCCTCCGGGTACGCGGAGGGGCGGCCGCTGCACCGCGGTTGGTGACAGGTCCGCCCGATGGCCGGTGCCAGGGCCATCCGGTCGCGGCGGTCAGTCCGACAGCGCGTGGTGGTAGGTGACGAACACCTCGTCACGCTCGAAGCCCAACTCCTCGTAGAGCGCCTGCGCCGGCTCGTTGTCGACCGCCGTGTCCAGCGACATCGACCCGGCGCCGCTGTCCCTGGCGACGTCCAGTGCTGATGCGACGAGCGCGCGGCCGACCCCACCACGCCGGGCGGCGGGGTCGACGAACAGGTCGTACAGGATCCACCTCGAGGTCAGCGACAGCGAGTCCCAGGTGGGATACAGCTGGGCGAACCCGACCCCGTCCCCATCGCGTTCGGCGACCAGGATGATCGAGGTTCCGGCGTCGAGGTGGGCTGCCAGGAACGCCCCGGCGTCCGGCTCGGAGGCCGGCTGTCCGTAGAAGTCGAGGTAGCCGCGGAACAACGGGATCAGCACCCCGAGGTCGGCGAGCCCGGCATGCCGCACGTTGATCATGATCGCACCTCCGGGACCGGGAAGGGTCCCTGTTCCATCACGCGGGGGCTCCGCCACCGCGACGTGACCTGACCGGACGGACCGCCGCTCAGGCGAAGATCGTGTCGATCCGCTCGGCGACATCCGGGGTCAGCTTCGCGAGCGCATCCAGGGCGCCCATGTTGTCGTGCACCTGCTCCACCCGCGATGCACCCGTGATGACCGTGGAGACATCGGGGTTGCGTGCGCACCAGGCGATGGACAGCTGCGCGAGCGTCACACCGAGCTCGTCGGCGACATCCTTCAACGCGCGGACCTTGGCGTTCGACTCCCCGTCGGTGAGCTTGTCGTGCAGCCAGTCGTAGCCTTCGAGCGCGCCGCGGCTGTCGTCCGGGATCCCATCGAGGTACTTGCCGGTGAGCAGTCCCGAGGCCAGCGGCGACCAGATGGTGGTGCCGAGCCCGATGTCCTCGTAGAGCCGCGCGTACTCCTTCTCGACGCGTTCACGGTGGAACAGGTTGTACTGGGGCTGCTCCGTGACCGGCTTGTGCCACCCGTTGCGGTCCGCGACATCCCAGGCGGCGCGGATCTCGTCGGCGGTCCACTCCGAGGTACCCCAGTACAAGGCCTTGCCGCGGTCGATGACGTCCGACAGGGCCCGGACGGTCTCCTCGATCGGGGTGTCCGGGTCGGCACGGTGGCAGTAGATCAGGTCGAGGTAGTCCAGCCCGAAGCGCTCGAGCGACGCGTCTACGGCCTCCAGGAGGTACTTGCGGTTGAGCGTGTTGCGGGAGTTCGGCCCCTTGTGCAGGCCCCAGAAGAACTTGCTGGAGACGAGGTAGCTGTGGCGCGGCCAGCCGAGCTTGCGGATGGCCTCGCCCATGATGCGTTCGGACTCACCACCGGCGTAGGCCTCGGCGTTGTCGAAGAAGTTGACGCCGGCGTCGTACGCCGCCGCCATGCAGTCCACGGCCTTGTCGACGTCGACCTGGTTCTTGAAGGTCACCCAGGAACCGAAGCTCAGGACACTGACCTTGATCCCGGAACGACCGAGGCGGCGGTACTCCATCTCCTGCGACATGCTGATCCCTTCGGGGTGGGTGGGTGCGAGGTTCGACGTGTGACGGGGCGTGGTCGCCGAGCCTATCGGCGGTCACCCACCCGATCGTCGGTACCGGCCGGCCAGGCGGACCACCGAGGCTGGCACCGCCGCGGACGTGCTTGACTCGGGCCTGCATCGCGCCCGGCGTCGGGCGCCATCCGAACGCGACGACCCGAGGACGGCCCATGCGTGTACTGATCACCGGCGCGACCGGCTTCGTGGGCGGTCGTATCGCACGCCGCTACGGCCAGCAGGGTGATCAGGTCACCGCCGTCGTGCGGACCGCGTCGTCCGCCCTCGAGGAGATCGGGGTCCTGCAACTGGACGGTGGCTTCGAGGCAGTGGACGCGGACCTGTGCGCCGGGATCGACCTGATCGTCCACGCCGCCGCCGGGACGGGACCAGACCTCGAACAGGCACGCACGGTCAACCAGGGCGGCACCGCCCACCTGGTCGACACGGCCCTCGCGGCCGGCGTCGGACGGTTCGTCCACATCTCGACGACCTCGGTCTACCACCGGGCTGACGGCGGCGATGCCGTGCTGGGTGAGGACACACCTCTCGTCACCGCGGGAGGCGCACCGGGGGAAGCCGGCAGCACGGGGAGCGCGTACGCCGTGACGAAGGCCGAGGCCGAACACGAGGTGCAGCGCGCCGTCGACGATGGTCTGTGTGCGGCCGTACTCCGGCCACCCGCCATCCTCGGTGCCGGGCCGACCTCCACCTGGGGGACACGGATCCCGCGGCGCCTGCTCGACGGGGACCCGCTCCCGATCCATCCCGACACGACCTTCGGCTGGGTGCACATCGACGACCTCGTCGATGTCCTCGTCGCCGCCGGCGCATCCCGCGACGTGTTCGTCGCCAACGTCGTCACCGGGCATGTGCCGTTTCGCACCTACCTCGACGCGGTCGCGACGATCCTGCCCGACCAACCACCGTCACCGGTCGTCCCCGCCACCGAACCATGGCGGGGCCGGTACGCAACGGATCGAGCCCCTACTATCCTGGGTGTACCGATCGAGCGAAGGTTCGACGACGCGATGGACGAGATCGCTGACTCCTGGCGAGCGGGCGACCCCGAGCAGACGGGTGTACCCGACGGAGCGTCGGCTGGCGCTCCAACGCCGACCGAGGAGCCCGAAGCATGACGGCGAACCATCCCCGCTACCTGCAGTCCCGACGGGCGGTCCCGCTCGTGCTCACCGAGGAGCAACGCGACCGGCTGCGCTCCCTGCTCGATGATCCGGATACCTGGGTGCTGCGGCCCGGTTGGGAGCCCTACCTGCTCCGCGGCGACGAGGGAACGCTGGTCGACACCGACAGCCTGAGCAACGACCACCGGGCCGCATCGATCGCGTGGTTGCGGCAACAGCGACACGCGCTGCACCGTGCGCTGGAGGGTGGCGACGTCGCTCCCGACGGCTGGCTCGAATCCCTCCCGCTCTACCAACGGCTGGTCGGGGAGCGCTGAGCGGGCGGCTGCATCACGTGCCCGACCGTCTCATCCAGCGCCTTCGACCGCCGCGGCGAACCGCTGGAGTGCACCGATCCATCGATCGGGATCATCGGCCTTGCGCCGCAGATGGTCGTGCACGTCCGCGTGCGGCAGGATCAGGAACCGTTCGTCGGCCAGCCCGACGACGACGCTCTCCGCGACCTGCTCGGGCTCGATGACCTCCGCAGCGCTGCGAACGATACGGGTGGCCAGTGCTCCTTCCCCAAGGCCCTCGTTGAGCAGGTTGGTGTTGACCCCCTGCGGGCACAGGGCGCTGACACGGATGCCCTGCGGGCCGTAGGTGATCGCCAGCCATTCCGCGAACGCGACCGCGGCGTGTTTGGTCACGCTGTAGGGCGCGTCACCGACCATCGACAGCAACCCGGCGGCCGAACAGGTCGCGAGCACGTAGCCACCGCCCCGCTCCACCATCCCCGGGATGACCGCGCGGGCCGCGTGGACGTGGGCGAGCACGTTGATGTCCCAGGACCGTGCCCAGGCATCCTCGTCGGCGTCCAACCCCAGCCCGGTCCCGATGCCCGCGTTGGAACACAACAGATCGATGGGGCCGAGTTCATCGGTGGCGGTCGCGACCATGCGCTCGATCTGGGACCGGTCGGCGACATCGACCTGACGGGCGAGGACCCGGGTCCCGGGTGACCCCGCGGCGATGCCGTCGGCGACGCGTTGCACCGCATCGCCGTCGAGGTCGGCGAGCAACAGCCCCGCCGCGCCCTCGGTGGCGAACCGGTGCGCGAGCGCGGCCCCGATGCCGTTGCCGGCTCCGGTGATCAGCGCGACCTTGCCGTCCACCTGCATCTCGGGCCTTTCCGGGGCGTGACCACGGACGGTAGCGCGGCCGTCACCTCAGCCGTCCGGTGACCACGTCGACGTCACCCGGACGTGAGGGGGAACAGGACCGCCATCGCCCAGCCCAGGAACACCGCGGCCGCCAGTCCCGGCGCCCATGGGGAGCCGATCGTCCGTGTCCAGGGGGTCGCGACCGCCACGATCAGCGCCAACAGTGGCGCGAACAACGGCAGCAGGAGCAGCACGAACCCGAGGCCCGGCACACTGACCGCGGCGGTCGCGATCCCGACCACCAGGATCATCGAGGTGGCGGCCCACCAGCCGACGGCCGACCAACCACCTCGACCACGGAGCCCGGCGGCCAGCATCACGGTCCACGGCACGATCGCAGCGGCCAGTGGCAGGATGTAGGCCGTCCGGCGGGGTATCGGGAACCACGGCAACCAGACGTCGGGCGCCAGCACACCGAACGCCAGCACGAGGATCCCGAGCAGCAGGGCGGCACCCAGCGCGTCCGTGCCCGTCGGCCGGCCCGGACCTGCAACGATCGCCCACCAGACACCGCCGGCCAGACCGAACCACAGCGCCAGGGCCGGGGCGACGGCCATGCCGCCCAGTGCTCCGATCGGAACCACCAGACCGCCGACCGCCAGGACGGCGGTCGCACCGAACGCTCCGGCCGACACACCGAGGAGTTCCCGGCGCAGCGGCGCTCTTCCGGCACCCGGTGGCGCGGTCACACGCGCGGGCGCGACCTGCGAGTCGACCACCCGCACCAGAGACGGAGCACCGGACCGCCAGAGCGCCAGCACCCCCATCAGGAACAGCGCCCACCAGCCGATGAGCACGGGCCCGTCGCGACCCGGCGACGACCGGTCGAAGGCGGCATCGAACCAACGGATCGACGCGGCGTGCGCGGTCGCGCTGAACAAGATGCTGACGTGTTCCACCCCGGTGATGATCTGCAGCTCGCGGGCCACCTGCCCGGAGCCGGGTGCCCCCGTCGTGCCTCCAGCCCGGACCAGCAGGTCCTCGGCGTTGGCCACGAAGGCACCTTCGAGCGAGCCGACGAGCAGCAGCAGATCGCGGGGACGCGACGAGGTCACGGCCGCATCGGTGGGCGACACCGCCACCACCGCAGCCACGCGCTGCGGCGCGTCGATCCCGGCACGGAGGACCGCACCGGAGCCCATCGAGTGGCCGAGCAGTCCGATCCGATCCGGCTGGAGGCCACCGTGTTCGATCAGGGCCTCCACCGCCTGCAGGACCTCAACGCGATGGATATCCGCGTCCCCGTGACGATCGAGTGCCCGGGGGTTCGCGCCGTGGCCGGCCAGGTCCGGCAGGGCCACGACGTAGCCGTTGCGTGCAAGTGCGAGCCCCCAAGCCCGCATCAGGGAGCGGGACCCGGCGAAGCCGTGGGCGACGACGACCCCGGCGGCGTCATCCGCGGTGGGCGTGACCGGCTCGAGCAACGTCACGGGCAGTCCATCGACCGTCAGGGCGGTTCGTCGCACGCCATCGTCGGCGGCGACAACCTGCCAGGAGCCGATCACCATCGCCGCAACACCGAGAGCCACCGCGGCGCGACGGCCCCACGATCGGCGGGTAGCGGCCGGTTCGGACGCGGTCACGCACGCGCGGTTGTGATCGCTTCACCGCTCCCCTGGTCAGCTGCGAGGTCGCGCAGTGCCTCCGCCAGCCCCGGCGGTGGCGCGGTCGGCCGGCCGTCCAGATCGGTCAGGGCGGCGCGAACATCGTTGGTGGCGATGAGTTCGTCGCCCCGCAACATCCGTTGGTGCCAGGTCGACGACACCCGTCGCAGATCGGTGATCGTGCTGTCGATCGTCAACAGGTCCCCGGCCGTCGCCGGGGCCCGGAAGCTCACGCGGACCTCGACGACGACGATGTGGTGTCCGAGATCCTGCAGACGTCCGAGGCCGAAGCCGATGCGCTCGAGCAGTTCCACCCGGGCTTCCTCGAAGTAGTTGAGGTAGACCCCGTGGTTGACGTGGCCGTAGGGATCGAGTTCATGGAAGCGCACCCGGATGGAGGTCATCAGTATCGTCCCGTGGTCCACGCCGACATCTCGCCGACGGCTGCCGGCAAGGCTAGTGAAGACCGGTCGCGGGGCGGGGTGGGTCCTGCACGGCGACCGACGGTCGGACTACCGTCGTCGGGTCGTCGGATCACCACCGGTCGAGAGGTGTCCACCATGTTCCGTCCCGAGGCGGAGAGCGCCAGCGAACCGGCTCGCCGGTCACTCCAGGGGCGAGCCCTCCACGAGCTCGTGGCACACCTCGCACGGTCCCGCAGCGAGTTCTGGCGCGACCACCTGGCCGCCGTCGACCCCGACGAGATCCGCAGCGTCGACGACCTCCCCGCCCTGCCGTTCAACCAGAAGTCCGACCTCCGGGACGCCTACCCCTGGGGCATGTTGGCGGTCCCCCGGTCCTCGACGATCCGCGCGCACGCATCATCCGGGACCAGCGGGAAGCCGACGATCGTCGCCTACACCGCCCGCGACATCGGCATCTTCGCCGAGGTGGTGGCACGCTCGATCGTGTGTGCGGGCGGGCTCGCCGACGACGTCCTGCACGTCGCCTACGGCTACGGACTGTTCACCGGTGGGCTCGGCCTGCACTACGGCGGTGAACGACTGGGGGCGACCGTCATCCCCGCCTCCGGCGGCAACGTCGAGCTGCAACTGCAGCTACTGACCGACCTGCAGGCGCACGGCCTGGCCTGCACCCCCTCGTTCGGGATGCTGCTGGCCGAACGCGCCGCGGCCGCCGGGATCCGTGACCTGAGCCTCCGCTACCTCATCTGCGGCGCTGAGCCATGGTCCGAAGGGATGCGCACCAAACTCGAGGCCGCCTGGACGCAGCTGTCGCGCCAGCCGGTGATCGCGCGTGACATCTACGGGCTGTCCGAGGTGATCGGCCCCGGCGTCGCGATGGAGTGCGCCGAGTCGCCCGGCAGCCTCCACGTCTTCGACGACCACTTCCTGCCCGAGGTGCTCGACCCGTCGACCGGTTCCCGCGTGCCCGACGGCCAGCGCGGCGAACTGGTCCTGACGACCATCACCAAGGAGGCCCAACCGGTCGTGCGGTACCGGACCGGCGACGTCACGTCGCTGCGACGGGGAACGTGCACCTGCGGTCGTACCCACCCACGGATCGCGCGGATCGAGGGACGGACCGACGACATGCTGATCATCCGCGGGGTGAACGTCTTCCCGCGCGAGATCGAGACCGTCATCCTCGAGGCCGAGGAACTCAACGGCGCCTACGCGATGGTGGTCGACCGACGGGAGACGCTGGCGGCGCTGGAGATCCATGCCGAGGTGGCCGCACCCTCCGTCCCCTCGGGGCTGGCCGACCGGCTGGGCCGGGACCTGACGAGTCGCCTGCGCGTGACCCCCCGGGTCGTCCTGCACCCGCAGGGCGCGCTGCCACGGACCGCCGTCGGCAAGGTCCAGCGCGTCTACCACCGGGACGACGCAACCGACCCGTTGGGGCTGGACGACCCCGACGACGACTGCTGACACGGAGGTCCATCGGCACGGCGGGCCGCCTACCCTCCGTCGCCACGCCACTCCGCAGGCACCACGCTGCTCACCCGCGTCACCTGCGTCACCCGTCGAGGCCCCCGTGCGCAACCAGGCTCAGCTGATCACCTACGTCGACCGGCTCGCCGGTGATTTCGCCGGCGTGCGGGACCTCCTGCAGGGGCCGTTGCACGGTGTCTTCGGCGGGATCCACGCGTTGCCGTTCTTCGACCCGATCGACGGGTCGGACGCCGGGTTCGATCCGATCGACCACCGTGAGGTCGATCCGCGGCTGGGCAGTTGGCAGGACGTCGACGAACTCGGGAGCTCGCTGCCGATCATGGCCGACCTGATCGTCAACCACGTCTCGGCGAAGTCTCCGCAGTTCCAGGACTTCCTCGCGCGTGGCCACGACTCACCACACGCCCGGATGTTCCTCACGTTGGACCGGGTCTTCCCCGAGGGTGCGACCGAGCAGGATCTGCTCACGATCTACCGACCACGGCCCGGGCTGCCGTTGACTCCGGTGCAGGCTGCCGACCGCTCGAAGCACATCGTGTGGACGACCTTCACCCCCGCGCAGATCGACATCGATGTCCACGCTCCGGAGTCACGGGCCTACCTCGAGGCCATCCTCGACCGGTTCGCCACGCACGGCATCGAGATGGTCCGTCTGGACGCGGTCGGCTACGCGGTGAAGACAGCTGGGACCTCCTCGTTCATGACCCCGGAGACCTTCGCCTTCATCGATGAGTTGACGGCCCTGTGCCATGCCCGTGGGATCGAGGTGCTGGTCGAGGTGCACTCCTACTGGCGCAAGCAGGTGGAGATCGCCGAGAAGGTCGATCTCGTCTACGACTTCGCCCTGCCGCCACTGGTCCTGCACGCGCTCTACACGGGACGCACGACGCGGCTGCGCCGCTGGGCACGGCTTCGCCCCCACAACGCGGTGACCGTCCTCGACACCCACGACGGCATCGGGGTCATCGATGTCGGCCCGGATGCGTCGAACGTCGAGAACCTGGGCCTGCTCAGCGCCGAGGAGGTCGACGAACTCGTCGAGGGCATCCACGAACACAGTCACGGCAGCAGCCGGTTGGCGACCGGCGCGGCGGCGTCCAACGTCGACCTCTACCAGGTGAACTGCACCTTCTTCGACGCACTCGGCGCCGACGACCGCGCCTACCTGATCGCGCGCATGCTCCAGGTGTGGTTGCCGGGCGTCCCGCAGATCTACTACGTGGGTCTGTTCGCCGGACACAACGATGTCGAACTGCTCCACGCCACCGGCGTCGGGCGGGACATCAACCGACACCACTACACCCCGGCGGAGATCGAGCAGGCGATGACCCGCCCGGTCGTCCAGCAGCAGTTGGCCCTCCTCCGGCTGCGCAACACCCATGCCGCGTTCGACGGCGACTGGACGCTCCACGACGGCGGTGACCACGAGCTCGCGATGACCTGGACCAACGGCGACGAGGTCGCCCACCTGGCCGTCGATCTGGCCGCCAGAACCTTCGAGCTGACCGTCACCGTGGACGGCCAGCAACGCAGCATCACCGAGGTGACCGAGCTCACCGGGCTCGGAGCAGCGCCGCGTAGAGCGTGAGGCCCGGCCCGAAGGCCATCAGCACGACCGGGTCCCCCGCGTCCAGCCCCGCCTCCATGATCCGGTCGAGGATCAACAGCACGGTCGGGGACGAACAGTTGCCATGATCGGCCAGGACCTGCCGGGACATCCCGACCGCGTCGTCATCCAGTCCGAGGCGGTCGGCGACGACGTCGACGATGCGCGGCCCACCCGGGTGGATCGCCCAGCGGGCCACGTCAGGGATCGTCAGACCGTGGCGGCCGAGCAGTTCATCGACGGCGCCGGCGACGTGCTCAGCCAGCACGTTGGGGACCTTCGGCGACAGCCCCATCCGGAACCCGACGTCGGTGACGTCCCAGGTCATCAGCTCGGAGTGCTCCACGTCGGTGCGTGCCACGACGTCGATCACCTCCACCCCGGGAGCATCGGGCGCGACCACGACCGCCGCGGCCGCATCGCTGAACAGCGCATGCGCGACCACCTGCTCCAGGTCTGGACGGCCGCCGGAGTCATCGCGTGGCTGGACATGCAGGCTGGTGAGCTCGAGGCACAGCAGCATGCTCGGCTCGCCGCGGACGGCGGTCTGCGCGGCCATCATCGACAGGCCCGGGATCGCGGCGTAGCACCCCATGTGGCCGATGTGCAGACGCTGGGTCGAGACCGGCATGCCGAGGTCCCGTGCCAGCAGGATGTCCAGGCCCGGTGTGGCGTAGCCGGTGCAGGTCGCGACCGCGAACTGCCCCACATCGCCGGCCGACAGGCCGGCGTCCTTCAGCGCGTCGGTGATCGCCGCGGCGCCGAGCGGCATCGCCTCCGTCACGAACCGCTGCATCCGCTGTTCGGTTCCCCACGTCGAGACGTCCTCGACGCGAGGATCCACGGCGCCGTGGCGGGTCTGCACACCGGAGCGGTTCCAGGCGGCCCGGGCCAGCCGGTGCCCATCGAAGTGGTCCTCGAAGAAGCCGTCCCACAACTCCTGTTGCCTGACGGGTGGCGGAGCGGCCCAACCGCGGCCGGTGATCGCTGCGGTGGTTACCACGGGGTGATGTCCGTTCCGTCGAAAGGGTCCAGTCCGAGCGCCGCAGTGCCGAGCACATCTGCCGCCACGTCGGAGGAGGGCGGCATCAGCGGCCCGCTGCGGGCGTCGCGCAGGATCCGCTCGAGTGTGGACCCGCGGCGCAGGGCGCCCAACCCGCAGGTCTCGGTCATCGATGCGGCCACAGCAGCTGCGGTGTCGCCGGCGAGCAGCTTGGCGCGGTAGACGGCCCGGTTGGTCTCCGGATCCCCGGGTGCCGCGTCGATCCTGCGGGCGGCGTCCTCGAGCACCAGTCGCGCTGCCTCGACGTCAGCATCGGCGCGGCCCACGCGGCTGCGGACGAACCCGACTTGTCGCAGACCGCCGCGCTCGCCGGTGACGACCCGCTCACCGAGGTAGCGGGCTGCCTCGTCAACGGCCGCACGAGCGACGCCGACGTAGACCGCGGCGTAGGAGGCGACCAGCCACTGCGGCATGACGTGGGACAGGATCACCGCGAGCCCCTCGACGCCCCCGAGCAGCGCATCGGCTGGCACGCAGACATCGAGGGTCATGCTGTTGCTGGCCGTGGCGCGCATGCCGTGCGGATCCCAGGTGTCGGCGACCTCGATGCCGGCGCCCGCCGGTACCAGGAAGTGCGAGACCCGCGGCTGATCGTCGGTGCCACCATGCTCGGGAGCGGCGCGGGCCGCGACCAGGTACTGATCGAGATGTCCTGCACCCGAACAGACGGACTTGTGCCCGACCACGCGGTAGCCGTCACCGTTCCTGGCGTAGGTGGTCTGCATCGCCGAGAGGCGCGAACCTGCTTCACGCTCGGTGATCGCGACGCCGTACATCGCACCCTGTGCGGCCGCGGTCAGCACCTTCTCGCGATGGGCGAAGAAGCCATCGGTCGCGCCGAGTGAACGGGCCAGATCCTCGGGCACGGCAGCGAGCGAGCCCGTCACCGACGCGTGCATGTTGAACAACAGCGCCGTCGACCCGGCCCCGCGGGCGAGCAGTTGCGCGACCGCGACGTAGTCGGCGAACCCACCACCCATCCCGCCCTGCTCGACGGGCACCAGCAGCCCGAGCAACCCGGATCGACGGAGGTCATCGACGTCAGCTCGGGGGAACGCGGCGGGCACGTCGTGCTCGGCCGCCCGCTCCGCGAAGGTCGTCGCGAGGTCCTCGGCGATCTGCGTCGGAGTGGTCACGTTGCACCTCGCAGTGCTGCCTCGATGTCGGACGAGGTCGCAGCCGCTCCGACGCCGCCGGGTCGGCGGTGGCCCTTCCCGGCGTAGAGACCGGCCAGCGACCGCGTCCGTCGCATCGTGACGTCGCCCTTCCGGGTCGCCGCGAACCGCAGGTACTGCAGGGGGGACGGGGCGAGTCCGTGGAACCGCATCTCCACCCCACCAGCGGCGAACAACTCCTGCAGTCGTGCCGGATCGACGAACAGTTCCGGATCGTGGCACCGGCGCGGGGGTCCCCCGGGCAGACGTTCGGCGACCGCGACCAGTGACAGCCGGGCCCAGCGGGTGTCGGCGATCGTGTCGATGATCACCCACCCGCCGGGGCGGGTGACACGGCAGATCTCCGCCACCACCGCGTCCAGGTCGGTGACATGCTCCAGGATCTCACCGGCGACGACCACGTGGAACGACCGGTCCGGGAAGGGCAACGTCAGGGCATCCGCTCGGAGCGTCTCCACGCCGTTCGCAGCAGCGAGCGCGAGCGCCGACTCGACCAGATCGATCCCGACGTGCCGGTAGCCCCTCGGGACGTGGGGGGCGAGCAGGCCACCGCCACAGGCGACGTCGAGCAGCCAGCCACCTTCGGGCGGCGCCGCAGGGAGCAGTTCCCCCCGGGACGCCGCGATCCAGTGCAGCGCGGCGAACTCGCCACTCGGTTCCCACCACTGGTCCGCGAGCAGGTCGTACTGCCGTAGATCGTTGCGGTTGAGTGCCGGCTGGGGTGACACGTACGCTCCTCGGTCGCACGGGCTTCGTCGCGACAGGCCCGAGCGTACGCCGAGCCGGTCAGGCTGTTGGCTGCCCGCTGCGTCCAGGTGGCCGGCAGTCCCCGATCCTCGCCGACCGAGACATCCGAGGCACGGTTCCGAAAGCCGCGGAGATCGAGGACGGCTCGCCCCTGCGCGCCGGTTACGTGTGGAAGGTTCGTCGTGGGGTTCAGTGAGGGTTCGCGTTTCGGGTTGACGGGTCTGTTGGCTCTGATCGCGACCTATGCGTTGGGTCGGCAGGCGTTCGG
>SLHP01000024.1 GCA_007136095.1 Nitriliruptoraceae bacterium | reverse complement strand
GGCCAGGTCGGTGTGGTCGCGCACCAACGAGCGTGCGGAGATGCCGGCGGCGCACCACACCAGCGCCGCCATCACCAGCAGCAGGCGCCCGACGGTGTCGAGCTGCAGGTCGATCCCCAGCACCAGCCACTCGAGGCGGGCGACCGCGCCGTCCGACCCGAAGAGCCCGAGCGACAGCGCCCCCAGCGGCGTCACGCCAGCGAGCCATTCCCGTCCCCGACGCAGGGATGGGGCCAGCCCTGCCGCGACCAGCGGCAGCAGGATCGGCGCGAGCAGCCACGCGGTGGTCATCGAGCCATCAGCTCCTCGGCGATCATCGCCGCCCACGTCAACGGGCTGCCCGGCATGCCGGCGAGAACCCCCAGCACGATCACGCTCAACCCCGTCGCCAGCGACGGCCACAGCAACCACCGTCCGGCCTCCCGGCGCTCCGGCTGGCTGACGGTCTCTCGAGCGGCGTCCGGCGACTCGGCGGACCGGAACCAGGCCCGCGCCACCGGCGGGAGGAAGTACGCGGCGTTGAGGGCACTGCTCGCGGCAAGCACGGCCACGACCCAGAGCTGCCCCGCTTCGATCGCGCCGGTGCCGAGGTACCACTTGGTGATGAACCCGGCGGTGGGCGGCAGGCCCACCATGCCGATGGCAGCGAGCGTGAAGGCCGTCATCGTCGCGGGCATCCGGCGACCGACCCCGTCCATCTCGCTGACTCGGCTCACGCCGAGCATCTTGTTCATGCTCCCGGCGCAGTAGAAGAGGGTGACCTTCATCACGCCCTGGTGCACGAGGTGGACGAGCCCGGCGGTCGTGCTCGTCACCCCGAGGATGCTGATACCGAGGGTGATGTAGGACAACTGGCTGACCGTCGAGTACGCCAGCCGCCGCTTCAGGTCGTCCTGGACCAGCGCGCGAAGCGAGCCGTAGACGATCGTGATCGCCGCGGCGAGCGCCAGCGGCGTGAGCACGCCCAGGTCGACGGCGAGCTGCTGGCCGTAGAGGTCATGGACCACCCGCACGATGCCATACGCCCCTGCCTTGACGACGGCGACAGCATGCAGCAGCGCGCTGACGGGTGCGGGCGCGACCATGGCTCGCGGCAACCAACCGTGGAGTGGCACCAGGGCCGCCTTGAAGGCCAGTCCCCCGACCAGGAACAGGAAGACCGCCGTCAGTGCACCGCGGTGCTCGATCGCGAGTTCGGCCAGCACAGCCGTCTGGCCGAACTCGACCGCGCCGGCCAGTGTGTGCAGCCACACCACGCCGACGAGGAACAGCGCGCCGCCGGCGACCGTGTAGAGCAGGTACGCGCGACCACCGACCCGTGATTCGGCGTCCCCCTTGTGCACCACCAGGGGGTAGGTGGTGACCGTCAACAGCTCGTAGAAGAGCAGGAAGGTGACGAGGTTTCCGGCCAACGCGATGCCGACCGTGGCGGTGACGCACAGGCTGAAGAAACCGAAGAAGCGGGCCTGGTGCTCGTCCCCCTCGAGGAAGCCGATCGCGTAGACGGTGGTGGTGAGCCACAGCAGCGCCGAGAGCACGATGAACAGCAGCGGGACGGGGTCGGCCCGTAGCACGAGGTCGATCCCCGGCAGGAACGCCATCCGCCACTCGAACTCGATGCCGGCGAACACGCCGAGCACCATCACCCCGGCGAGCGCGACCTTGAGCACCGCGCCCCCGACGTTGATCACGGCCCGGGTCACGGCCCACCGCTCCGGCAGCACGAAGATGATGATGGCCGGCGCCAGGGACGTCACGAGCAGCAGGAGTGGGAGGAGCGCGCCACCGGTCACGTCAACCTCCCGCCAGGTGGGGAGGCACGAGCTGGAGCAGGCGCAGCAGCTCCCCGGGGCGGACCCCCGCGAGCACGGTCACCAGCGCCAGGGCGAGCGCCACGATGTCACGGCCATCGGCACGCCGAGGTGTCCCGCCGGGGTCCGACGGTCGGGACACCTCCGCGTCCCGGTCGAAGGTCGGCTTGACCAGGCGCATGAGGTAACCGGCCGTCAGCAGGCTGCCGACCGCCAACACCGCGACCCACCACCACTGTCCTGCCGCCACCCCGGCGAGCAGCAGCTGCCACTTCGCGACGAAACCCACGGTTGGCGGGAGACCGACGAGGCTCACCGCCGAAACCGCCAGGGCGAACACCGCCACGGGTCGTCGCGCTGCCGCACCGCGGAGCCCCTCGATGGCACCGTGCCCGGCGTCCTCGGCCAGCACGGCGGCGGCCAGCAGGGCTGCGGCCTTCGCAGGCGCGTGGGCGATCGCGTGCAGCAGCCCCCCGATCCACGCGTCGACCTGCCCGGCAACCAACAGCGGCACCGCGAGGAACAGCACCCCGAGCTGCGCGATCGTCGAGTACGCGATGAGGACCTTCACCTCGGTGGCCCGGAACGCGACCATCGAGCCCCACAGGATCGCGACCACGCCAAGCGCCCCGAGCAGCTGAGCCGCCTCCACCGGCACGGCCTGTGGGGTGCCGAGATACCAGATGCGCAGCAGGACCACGAAGGCGGTCTTGACCACCAGTGCGGACAGCAACGGGCTGACCGCGCCGGCTGACAGGGCGTGCGCTGCGGGCAACCAGAGGTGGACGGGCACCAGCGGCACCTTGACCAGCAGCCCGGCCGTGATCAGCGCCAGTGCGGCAGCGCCGAGCGGCTCGGTCCCGAACCCCGCCGGGAGCTCGGCGAGCACCAGCGTCCCGGCCTGCTGCCAGGTCAGCGCGATGCCGAACAGCAGCGTCACGGTCGCCACGAGTTCGGCGTAGAGGTAACGGGTGGCAGCCAGGTTGGCGCGCCGGTCGCCGCCGGCGGCGACCAGCGCAACCGCAGCCACGCCGATCGCCTCGAACATCAGGTAGAGGGTCAGCAGGTCGCCGCCGAGGAAGAGCACCTGGAGGGCCGCCCACAGCCCCAGGGACAACGGCCAGTACCCCCGAGCACGCCCGGTGACGTCCCGTCGATCCTCGACGAGTGCGAACACGGCGACGAAGCTGCCCGTGACGGTCACCATGAGCAGCATCGCCGCGGCCAACCCGTCCGCGACGAGCACCACCTCGAGGTCGCCGACCAGATCGAGGTGGAACACACTCCCGCCCCGTTCCCACACCTGGACGGTCAGCCCGATGCTGGCCAGGAGGGTCACGAGTGCACTGCTGGTACCGAGCACGGCCCGCGTCCGGCCCCCGGTCCAGATCGTGAGCAGGGCTCCGAGAACCGGGAGCAGCACGACGACCGTCAGCAACGTGCCGCTCACGTGCGGCCCTCGTCGATCGTCCCCCGTTCCGTGTCAGTCGGTCCCGCCGCTCCGTCGGTTCGCCGGGGTGGCTGGCCGCGTCCACCGTTCAGGCGACGGGTCAGCCACGCTCCAACGGCCAGCATCCCCAGCAGCGTGACACCGGCCACCACGAGGTTGTACCGCGGCACCAGCTCCCACGGGCCGGCGGTCGCGAGCGCGAGCAGCGCCCCGCCGGACATCAGGCCGAGCCCGACGAGCCGTCCGCGCGGGCGCCGACCGGCGAAGGTCACGGTCAGCCCCACCAGGTAGATCGCCGCCGCGACGATCAGGCCGATCATCGGGCACCACCCTGGAGATCATGCCCACGGGCGCTGATCCAACCCGCTGACCGATCGTGGGGACGAGCGGGTACCACGGACCGCCTTTCCACAGTGACCCGTCGACGACGGATCCATCGGATCGTAGGTGCACGGTGTGGCTTGCAGATCCTCCTGCAGCTCCCAGCGGATGCCGCGCGGTGAGGTCCGGACCGCGCGTCAGCGCGATCGGGAGGGTTCCGGTTCAGGGTGCCGTGTGGCGCCTCAGCGCCTGGTGAGGATGAACGACAGCAGTGCGAACCGCCGACCTCGATCGACCGGCAGCACCTCGTGGAGGTGCGTGCCGGAGAACACCAGGGCCTCGCCCGCGGCCGGGCGGTAGCGGGTCGCGCCGTACTCGGGAAAGCGCAGTTCCCCACCGGAGTAGTCGTCGTTGAGGTTCACCGTGAGCCCGAACCGACGGTGAGCCGTCGCGGCGCTGAGGTTGTCGCGGTGTGGCTCGAAGTGGCCACGGTCCTCCGCCGCGTAACAGCCGATCTTGAACCCCTCGAACCCGCCGGCTTGGAACGCGAAGGCCTTCGCGAGCTCGGGGAAGACCCTGCCACCGATGTGCTGGGTCAACGCCCGGAGTGTCTGTTGATCGGTCACCGTGTGGTCGCGACGGCGTTTGCGCCGCACGTCGGTGGTCTCTGCCCGTTCGCCCTCGACGATGGTTTCCACGCCCGTCTCGACCGAGCCTCCGGTCGACCAGCGCTCGATCAGTTCCTCTCGGAACTCCACCGCGAGCGCATCCGGGACGAACAGCACCGGCGCGAGGCGCGGGGCGAGGCCGTCGTCCGTCGCAGGTTCGGGTACCGCGTGGGCCACGGCGGTCACGGACGCCTGAAGGTCGCCGGCCACCTCGGTGGCGACGACCCGGAGGTTGGCATCGAGCACCACCACGACCGGTTCGTCACCGGTGGCGCCGTAGGCATCGTGCACGCTGCCGTCGGCATCCTGGAACGCGTCCGGGTGGCCGCCGACGGGGGTACGGGCGACGACGTGCACGTCGGCTCGCTCACCAAGCGACGAGACCAGTCGCTCCGCGAGGGCCGAGACGGTCGTCTCGCCGTCGCCGGCGAGGACCAGGACCGCCGGTCGACCCCCCACGAGCCCGTAGAAGCGGACGCTGCCATCACCTCCATCGCGCGGGAGCGCGAAGTCGGGGGCGCGTTCGCCTCGGGCGATCAACGCTCGCTTCGCTGACATCGGACCTCCCCACGAGCCGTGGACGGCCCATCGTAGGGAGGTCCGCCTGCCCCGTCGATCGTACTCGGGTCACCCAGAGCCAGGCGCATTCTGCGATGGGCCCGACAGCCAGCTCGGGGCCCTGGTCAGCGGTCCTGCCAGGTGGGCTCCCGCTTGTCGAGGAACGCACCGATGCCCTCGTCGGCATCATCGGCCAGCAGGTTGGTGACCATGACCTGCGAGGTGTAGGCGTAGGCGTCCACAAGCGGTCGTTCGAGCTGCCGGTAGAACGCCTCCTTGCCGACCTTCAGGGTGTAGGACGACTTGCCGGCGATGGTGGCCGCCAACGCATCCACCTGGGACTCGAGTTCATCGACCGGCACGGCTCGGTTGATGAGCCCGATGGCCGCTGCCCGGTCGGTGTCGATCATCTCGCCGGTGAGCAGCATCTCCATGGCGTGCTTCGGCGCCACGTTGCGGCTGAGCGCGACCATCGGCGTCGAACAGAACAACCCGATGTTCACGCCAGGGGTCGCGAACCGGGACGGCTCCGTGGCCACGGCGAGGTCGCAGCTGGCGACCAGCTGCGCGCCGGCGGCGGTCGCGACGCCGTCGACGGCGGCGATGACCGGCACCCGGTGATGCACGATCGCCTGCATGACCTCTGCGCAGCGCCCCATCAGCTTCTCGAAGTAGGCCAGGCCGCCGTCACCGTCCCCGCGGTGGGTCCGGATCTCGCGCAGGTCGTGTCCGGCACAGAACCCCGGACCGTTCCCGGCGAGCACAAGCACGCGGACGGCGTGGTCGTCCTGCGCGGCAGCCAGCGCGTCACCGAGCGCATCCAGCATGGCCAGGGACAACGCGTTGCGGGCGGGTGGACGGTTCAATCGGAGCCACCGGATCCCGTGTTCGCGCTGCTCGACGACCACCAGCGGCTCCGTGGCCCCATCGGTCGGCTCGCCGGTCGTGACGCTGTCTGGTGTCGTGCTGGTCATCGGCTGACTCCTCGCCTCTGCGGTGACGATGCCACGACAACGGTGTGGACGCAACCGTCGGCCGGTACGAGCGTCACGGCTGGTTCCGTCACGAACCAGCCCCGCGACGCCGTCCAGGCCCTATCGTGCGACCATGTTCGCGTCACGGCTGGGAGGTCCGGAGCGACGCAGGGAGGACTGTCATGCATGTGCCGCTGACGATCAACGACCACCTGGACCGGGCCACAACGACCTACGGTGACCGGATCGGCCTGATCGACGAACCGGACCAACCGGCGGCCTCGCTGCGTTCGATGACCTACCACGAGGCAGCAGCGCAGGCCGCCGCACAGGCCGCGATGCTCGACCGGTCCGGGGTGGGGTTCGGTGAACGGGTGGCGATCCTCTCGCACAACAGCGCCCGGATGTTGCTCTCGTTCTTCGGCGTGTCAGCCAGTGGTCGGGTGCTGGTGCCCATCAACTTCCGGCTCAGCCGCATGGAGGTCGCCTACATCCTGGAGCACAGCGGCGCGCGCACGCTGCTGGTCGACCCGGAGCTCGAGGAGACGGTCGCAGGGCTCGACACCGACCGGACGCTGGTGCTCGGACGTGACGACGATCAGATCTACCTCCACGGCGTCGAGCCCGAGCCGTGGGCGGCTGACGAGACCGCGACCGCGACCCTCAACTACACCTCGGGAACCACCGCCCGCCCCAAGGGCGTGATGCTGGACCACCGCTCGATGTGGCTCAACGCCACGACGATGGGATGGCACAGCGGGATGACCGATCGCGACGTCTACCTCCACACGCTGCCACTGTTCCACGTCAACGGCTGGGGCATGCCGTTCGCGGCCGCAGCCATGGGGGTGGCCCAGGTGCTGCTCCGCAAGGTCGACGGTCACGAGATCCTCCGCCGCATCCGCGACCACGGGGTGACGATCCTGTGCGGCGCTCCGGCCGTGGTCGCGGCCGTGCTCGATGCGGCACGGGATCGGGACGAGGTGCCCGGTCGCGACCGGGTCCGCATGCTCGTCGCGGGCGCTCCGCCCCCGACCCGCACGATCGAACGCGTGGAGACCGAACTCGGCTGGGAGTTCATCCAGCTGTACGGCCTCACGGAGACCGCGCCGCTGCTGACCTTCAACCGCGGCCGTCAGGAGTGGGACGAGCTGACGCCGAGCGAGCGTGCCTCGAAGCTGATGCGGGCCGGGGCCCCGGCGCTGGGGGTCACGCTGCGCACCACGCCCGACGGGCAGGTGCTCGCACGGGGCAACCACGTCATGGTGGGCTACTGGGAACAGCCGGAGGCGACCGCGGATGCGCTCGCCGACGAGTGGTTCCACACCGGCGACGGCGGCGTCCTGGACGACGAGGGGTACCTGACCATCGTCGACCGGAAGAAGGACGTCATCATCAGCGGTGGCGAGAACGTGTCCTCCATCGAGGTCGAGGACGTCCTGCACGGACATCCGGCCGTCGCTGAGGTGGCGGTCATCGGCGTCCCCGATGAACGGTGGGGCGAGACCGTGATGGCGTTGGTGGTCCCCGCCGCCGACCATGCGGAGGTCACCGCGCAGGAGTTGATCGCATATTCCCGGGAGCGGCTCGCCCACTTCAAGTGCCCCACCTCGATCGAGCTGCGCGAGTCACTGACACGAACGGCCACGGGCAAGCTGCAGAAGTCCCGACTCCGGGAGCCCTACTGGGAGGGCCACGACCGGTAGGCCGACGCGGGCAGACGGACGGTGAACGTCGTGCCGTCGTCGAGGCGACTGTCGACCTCGATCGAGCCTCCGAGGTTCTCGACGGCGTGCCGCACGATGGACAGGCCGAGACCGGTCCCGCCGGTGTGGCGCGACCGGGCCGGGTCGACGCGGTAGAAGCGCTCGAAGATGCGTGGCAGCTCGGCCGGGTCGATCCCCATCCCGGTGTCCACCACGACGATCTCGACCTCCGGCTCGCCCTCCTCGTCCTGCGCTTCGCGGAGGGCGACGTGGACGGTGCCGCCCGGTCGGTTGTAGGTGATGGCGTTACGCACGAGGTTGCGCACCACCACCTCGAGGTCCCCTTCCACGCCGGCGAACTCGACCTCGACCGGGGCCTCGACCGACAGTTCGATCGCGAGCTCATCGGCACGGTTCACCTGTGCGGCGACGACCCGGCGCACCAGTTCGGCCAGATCGACCGGCTCGCGCTCGATCGGCCCGCGCTCCTCCAGACGGCGCAGGTCGAGCAGGTCGTGCACGAGCGCGGCCAGCCGGGCCGCCTCGTCACCGAGCCGTTCCACCAGCTCAGCGACGCGCTCCGGCTCGTCCTGGGCGACCACGACCGACAGTGCCTCGGCGAGGGTCTGGATCCCGGTCACCGGGGTCTTCAGCTCGTGAGAGGCGTTGACGACGAAGTCGCGACGCAACTGCTCGACGCGGTGCTCCTCGGTGCGGTCGACGATCAGGACCAGCACCTCATCGCGGAGCATGGAGACGTTCACCCGGAGCCGTGCCTCGGCGTGGTCGATCACCAGGGTCATCGGCTCACCGGCGTCGCGCACGTCACCGACCGCCCCGATGAGTGCCGGGTGGGTGAGCACGTCCGTCGCGGTCCGGGTACGAGCGCCCGGCGGGATCGCCAACAGCTCACGGGCAGCGGTGTTGATGGCCAGCAACTGACCATCATCGGAGAGCAGCACCGCACCCTGAGCGATCGACTCGACCAGCTCACGGCGTCTGGAGCGGTGCCTCGCACTCATGCTGATGTCTCGTCGGCCGTGTCGACCGCCTCGTGGACCTGGTGGCCGGCGTTCTCGAGTGCCGCGCAGGCGTCGCCCACCCGGTCGTGTCCGACGAGCAGCCAATCGGTGTCGTGGGTCGACAGCGCCAAGATCGGAACCCCCGCCTCGGCCAGGGCCGCGGCCAGCGAGGCCAGGATCCCGGTCAGGTGGAACGGCAACGGTCCACGCACCGAAAACGCCCGCCACCCTATCTCCGTCTGCACGTCGGAGGGAACCGCCGATCGCGGGAGGACGAGCGATAGTTCGTCAGCCGTGCGGGTGATCGACACCAACGGTTGGAACACCCGGTCGGCCCACTCGGGGACGGCATCCTCGGGAGCGAGGCGACACACCGCGAGCAGCGTCACGTGCAGATCGAGTTCCACGGCTCCTCCTGGTTCCGCGACGAACGCTACGCCACCGGGCCGTCGGGACCCCTGTCCCGATGGCGCCGCCCGTGGATTGCGTACATCACCCGCTCGGGAGTCCCCGCTCCTTGCGCCTTCGAGGACACGCGAGCCGTGCTCACCGCCTCCTGCCGCGACGTGAGGTCGACGAGTAGAGCTGTGGACGCCCTGCCCAACGGTCCGGGTGTCGCGTACGGTCTTCGCATGGCATTCACGCGGATCAAGATCGACCACCGGATCATGGGTGGTCTGCCCTGCATCGCAGGGACTCGCATCCCCGTGGCCATGCTGGTCCGCATGATCGCCAGTGGTACGCCCGTGGCAACCATCGTCGAGGAGTACCCACAGCTGGAGGAGGACGACATCCGCGAAGCCTTGCGCTTCGCCGCCACCAACATCAACCAGCGGGTCGTGCCGCTCGAACAGAGCGCGTGAAGCTCCTGGTCGACGAGGCACTGCAGAACGCCGAGGATCCCGTCCTCGTGACAACCGACACGGACTTCGGCACGATCCTGGCCTGACCGGCGCGGCAGGCCCCAACGTCCTGCTCCTGCGTGGCGTCGGTGACTCTGCCGACGTACGCGTCGCCGCGATCCTCGACGTCCTGCCGCGTGAAGCGCTCAAGAATCCCCGTTCTGGGCGACTGTGCAGAAGCCCTGATGCCGTCGAACCGCGCATAGTGTTCGTTGGGCTCTCGGTAGAACGTGCCGCTTGCCGCTCGCCCAGAAGTCCTCGGTGCGAGCGCTCC
>SLHP01000182.1 GCA_007136095.1 Nitriliruptoraceae bacterium | reverse complement strand
CCCGCTCGATCGCCGGGATCAGGTGGTCCTCGGTCGTGCCGGGGTAGGTGGTCGACTCCAACGAGATGAGGTGGCCCGGTCGCGCCACCCGCGCGACCGTGTCCGCCGCGGCCTCGATGTAGCTCATGTCTGGCTGCCGGTTGCGGCCGAGCGGCGACGGTACGGCGATGAAGATCGCGTCGGCGCCGGCCAGGTCCTGCTCGTCGGTCGTGAAGCGGGCCCCAGCGGCGATGGCGGCCGAGAGCTCATCGTCCGTGACGTCTTCGACGTGGCTCGTCCCGGCGTTGAGCTGGTCGACCTTGTCCTGCAGGACGTCGAACCCGATGACCTGCAGACCACGGCAGGCCGCGGTCACCGCCAGCGGCAGACCGACGTAGCCCAGGCCGACGATGCCGGCCGTCCACGTGTCGTCACGGAAGGCTGCCGCGCGGAGATGCATAGGGGTGCTCCGAGGTTTCCGACATCGAGGTCCGCGCCCGGTAGGCCGGACGTCCGCCCGTGGGGCGGGACGCCGCGATGCTAGTCAGTATCGGTGGACAGGGCCGGGCACCGCCCCGACCGATCAGGGCGGTGTGGTGCGCCCTTCCTCGACCAGCCAGTCGCTGCTGCGCATCACCATCGAAGCCATCGCGGCCCGGCTGACCGGATCATTGGGCCGATAGGTGAAGCCCCCGGTCCCCCCGACGATCCCGAGGTTCGACAGCCGATCGATCGAGTCCTCGTGGACCGAGGCGTTGTCGTCGGTGAAGGTGTCACGCCCGACCGGCAGGGGTGCATCCTGGACGTACTCGGTCGAGCGCCGGAGCAGGGTCGCAGTCTCCGCGCGGGTCACGGGCGCCCCCGGATCATAGATCGTCGCGCTGCGTCCCTGGATGATGCCGGCCGCGGAGAGACGGGCGATCGCGGTCGCATGGACGTTGCCGGCCCGGACGTCGTCGAAGGGCAGCGAAGCGTCGGCGAGCAACGGCCTGCCGTCTCCCCGATCGGCGACCCCATCGATCCAGCGGGCCAGGAACGACGCCATCTGGTCCCGGGTCACCCCGTCGGCCGGTGCGTAGCTCGTCAGCGTGATCCCGCTGGTCACCCCCCACCAGGACAGGCAGTCGATCGCACCCGCGTGGACGGTCGCCGTGGTGTCGTCGAAGGATCCAGACGGGGCCCCGCCGTCGGGACAGGCCCCGAGGATGTCGCGGGAGGGGGGCGGGGTGGGCGCGTACACGAACCAGGCGCTCGACTGCCCACGGTTCGGGTCGCTCGGTTGGTTGTGCGTCCGGCCATCGATGGTCATGTGGGTCGACCCGCCACCGTCCATCGCGACCGCGTTGACGGCACCGAAGCGTTGCATGACCTGCGCGAATTCGAACAGCGTCACGCCGGTGGAGCCACCGCGTTCATCGACGGTGACCAGCAGCGTCGTCCCGTCGGTGGTCTGGCCGATCGCGGTGCGGGCCCGCCGGTTCGAGGCGTGGTCGACGCCCTCGCTGGACATCGCGGTCCCGGAGCTGATGCGGCCGTCGCGGATCAGCAGGCCTGCTCCGGGCACGGAACTGCGCAGGTCCTGCCAGGCCTCCGCTCCGCCGCCGAACGGCTCCACCCGGGTGGTGATCTGGACCTGGGTGCCCTCCGGGATCCCGTCGAGCAGCGGCTTCGATGTGCCGTAGGCCAACAGGGCGCTGGTGCCCTCCGGCACCGTCCACCGACTGTCGGTGGTTGGGGCCCGACGTTCACGCACGATCGCGGTCAGGGTCCCGGACGAACGCAGCGGCAGGTCGTCAAGCACGAGCAGGGTGCTGCCCGCCCGGACCTCGATGGAAGTGCCGTAGCGGCCGTCGAACAGCAACAGTTCCCCGCTCGACGCGTGGGTCCGGTCGCCGTCGGTGCGCACCTGGCGGTTCAGTTCGTCGATCGCCACGTCCACGATCCCGGCCAACGGCACGTCCAACGTCAGGGCCACCCGGATCCGATCAGCGACGAGCGTGCCATCCTGGCGGATCCCCGCGACCGCACGGCCGGCCGGAAGACCCGACCGCAGCGACGAATCCGCACCGACCATCCGGTCACGCTCGATGTACAACCCGTTGGGCACCCCGGTCGGGCGTGACAACCAGTAGCCACCGTTGATGCCGACGACCGCGCCACGCGCAAGTTCCGCGGCGGAGAACGCCGCCATCGGCTGCAGACTGACCGCGGTGTTGCGGGCGAGGCGTGGTCGCAGCTCGAGTTCCGGCGCATCGCGGGGCAGCCGCAGCACGTCGGATCTCACGCGCCGACCATCGGCCATCTGGATCTCGTGGCGCTCGACCTGCAGGTCCCCGAGGACCCGCCCCGTTGAGGACGAGGAGATGGTCTGGGCCTCGGCCGCTGGCAGCGGGAGGACGGCAGCGAGCATCGCCGTGACCACGAGCAGCAGCACGCGACGCGGGACCAGCGCGCGCCGAACCATCGGACCCATCACGTGTGTGCCTCTCACATCATCGCCTGAGGGGCGACCCTCGGGCAGCCAACCGGACCACAGCGCCGGGTCGCGGGTTCGAGTCAGCCGTCGCGAGGCGCCGACGCTACCGGTGGTCGGCACTCGCTCCCCGCACCTGCAGCGCGCGTCACGCCTAGCGCACGACCACGGCAGGGTGGCCGCTCAGATCGCTCCGATCGAGCGGTAGATGTCGAGGTAGCGGCGCCCGTTGGCGTCCCAGGTCCGCTCCTGCGCCACCCGTTCGCGTGCCGCCGTGCCGAGCGTGCGTCGCAACGCCGGATCCGCCACCAGCGGCCCGACGACGTCGGCCAACGCGACCGGGTCCTCGGCCGCGAAGGTCCGTCCCGTGACCCCCTCCTCCACCATCTCGGCCAACGCCGGCAGGTCACTGACCACGGTGCAACGCTCGAGCGCCATCGCCTCGACCGGCTTCAACGGCGTCACCAGGCGGCACACCCGCTCGTCGCGGCGGGGCACCACGAACACGTCGATCGCCTCGTAGTAGCCCTGTATCTGTGCGTGCGACACGCGGCCGGTGAACCGGCAGCGTCCGGCCAGGCCGAGCTCCGCGGCCTCACGTTCCCACCCGGTGCGGGCCGTGCCATCGCCGACGACCACCACCTCGATGTCGCTGCCCCGGTCCAGCAGTTCGCGGGCGCCGCGCAGGAGCACCTCGACGCCCTCATAGGGCACCAACGATGAGATGTAGCCGAGCACGACCCGGTCGTCGGGGATGGCCAGCTGGGCGCGGACCCGGCGGCCGGCCGAGCCATCCCGCGACGGGGTGAACGCGTTCAGTTCGACCGCGTTGGGCACCACGGTGATGCGCTCCGCGGCCACGCCGCGGGTGACCAGGTCGGCCTTCATCGCCTCGCCGAGCGTGACGACGTGGGCGGCCTGCGCGGCCAGCCACCCCTCCGTGTCGCGGGTGAGGCGGTAGCGGTCGCTGGCCGCCGCGGCGGCGATGGCATCCATCGAGCCGGCCCGCGACACCCAGGTCTCCTCCAGGAACCCGCGCAGTTCGTAGACCACGGGCACATCGAGGTGGCGGCCCAGGGCCAGGGCGAGCTGCGCGTTGTCGAAGGGTGTCGTCGGGTGCAGCACCGCGGGACGCTCAGCGGCGATCAGCGGTCCGGCACGCTCGACGGCCCGATCGACGCGCTCCCCCGTCCCGAAGATCGTGTCCCCGCCCGGGTCGGGCACGTGCAGGTAGGCGACCCCGTCGACCTCCTCGCGCTGCGGCGCGTCGCCGATGCCCTGCCGCCACGGGAACCCGAGCTTGGTGACCATCACCGGATCGATGCCGTTCTCGCGTTGGGCGAGGGCGACGCGCTGGGCGCGGACGGTGTAGCCGGTCTGCAGGTGCGGAAGGCTGTTGTTGATCAGGTGCACGGCGCGACCCGGCGTCGCCCGGCCCATCGCGGCGACGATCCCGCGCGCGGCCGGTGACGGGATGTCGGGCAACCAGCCGGGGGTCACGGCACGCAGGTCCTGCTGGATGCGCTCAAGCATGCGCAGCGTCGTCGGACGGGGATCCGCCGCCGCGGCGGCAGCCAACTCGTCGCGTGCCGCGACCCAGTCCCCCGCACGCCAGCGGACCCGCCCCCGGACACGCTGGACACGGGGGACGGCGGGGAGGGGGGTGATCAGCTCCAGGCCCTGTTCGGCACGGTCGACCTCGGCCAGCCACCCCGCCACGGCCATGCGCCCGGTCGCCCGGCAGGCGGGACCGCGTCTGCCCGCCAGGTCCAGCGCCTCACGGCGCCGCCCGGCGGCATCCAGCGCGGCCAGCCGGAACAGCAGCGGCCACCCGGCGCGTGGCAGGAGTCGTCCGAACACCCGACCCGTGACCTCCAGGATGCGGGCGGCCCGCGCGCGCGGACCCGCTGGCAGCAGCCCGAGCGAGCGGACCAGGACGTGCGCAGGCTCGTCCAGCAGGCGCGTCAGGACCAGTCGGACCATCCCCAGCGGGTCGGTCAGCGCGCGGCGAGCGATGGTGCGCAGCAGGCGCGCCAGGGACATCGGGTCTCCGTTCAGGCCTCCCGCCGTCCGGACGGACGGCAGCGGTAGTCTGCCAGGCGCATCGTCCCCGCCGGTCGCGAACCGGCGCCTGCCCGCGCCCACCGATCGGATCGAACGCATGTCACGCACCATCGCGCACGTCGTCGGCGCACGTCCGAACTTCATGAAGGCCGCACCGGTCGTCGACGCACTCGCCGCGCTGGGTGCCGAGCAGGTCCTGATCCACACCGGGCAGCACTACGACGAGAAGATGTCCGACATCTTCTTCCGTGATCTCGGCATCCCGGAGCCGGACGTCAACCTGGGGGTCGGGTCCGGCTCGCACGCGACGCAGACCGCCGCGCTGATGACCGGACTCGAGACCACGATCCTCGAACGGTCCCCGGCCGTGCTGGTCGTGTACGGCGACATCAACTCAACCCTGGCGGCGGCGCTCGTGTGTTCCAAGCTGGGCGTGCCGTTGGTGCACGTCGAAGCGGGGCTGCGCTCGTTCGACATGACGATGCCCGAGGAGATCAACCGGCGCGTCACCGACGTGCTGACCGACCTGCTGCTGGTCACCTCGCCCGAGGCCTACGCGCACCTGGCCAACGAGGGTTGTGCGGTCGACCAGATCCGCTTCGTCGGCAACCCGATGATCGACACGTTGCTGCGCACGCGGGACCGGTTCGACGGCGCCCCGGTGCGGGCCGCCAACGGCCTGCCCGACCGGATCGCGGTCTCCACCCTGCACCGACCGGCCAACGTCGACGATCCCGCCGTCGCGCAACAGATCATCGATGCGCTGCGGCAGGTCGCCAAGACGATCGACGTGGTCGTGCCGTTGCACCCGCGGGGGCGGCAGCGCCTGGCGGACCTGGGCCTCGTGTCCGGCGACGGCCTGCACATCATCGACCCGCTCGGGTACGTAGAGTTTCTGTCGCTGGTCGCCGACGCGGACCTGGTCATCACCGATTCCGGCGGCGTGCAGGAGGAGACCACGATCCTCGACGTGCCCTGCCTGACCGTGCGGCCCAACACCGAGCGGCCGATCACGATCAGCCACGGCACCAACCGCCTGGTCACCCCGGCAGAGCTGGCCGAGGTCGCAGAGGCGGTGCTCGGTGGCCGGGTGAGCTTCCCGGCCGAGCGTCCGCCGCTGTGGGACGGGCGCGCCGGCGAGCGGTGCGCTACCGCCATCGTCGAGCTGGTCGACGACCTGGTGTCCCGCGGATGAGACCCGGGCACCGCGTGGCCAGCGGATCGAAGGTCGGTCCGTGGTCGAGGTGAGCCGAGCACCGTCGGGTCTCATCCCGCTCGGTGGCCGCCCCCGTTGGCGCGACTACCTCGGGGCGATGTGGTCGCGCCGTGAGTTCACCATCAACCTCGCGTCGGGGCAGCTGCGCGGCCAGAACATGGACACGTTGCTCGGCAACTTCTGGCAGTTGATCAACCCCATCCTGCTGATCGCGGTCTACTTCTTCGTGTTCGGGGTGCTGCTGGGCAACCTCGGGGGTGATGCGCTGCCCTGGCGGCCGTCCAACTACATCGGGTTCCTGTCGGTCGGTGTGTTCATCTACAGCTACCAACAGCGGGCCATCGTCGCTGGCGCCTCGTCGATCGTCGGCAACCTCGGGCTGATCCGCTCCCTGCAGTTCCCGCGTGCGGTACTGCCGACCAGCACCGTCATCAAGGAGGTGCTGGGGTTCGGTTCGTCGTTCGTGGTGATGGTCGTCGTGATGCTCGTCAGCGGCGAAGGTGTGAGCTGGTCGTGGCTGTGGTTCCCGCTCATCTTCATCCTGGCGACGATGTTCGCGCTGGGCGGTTCGCTGGCCACGGCCCGCCTGACCGAGGCCGTGCGCGACACCCGCAACCTGCTGCCGTTCGTGTTCCGCCTGCTGTTCTACGTCTCGGGGATCCTGTACGACATCACCCGGTTCACCGCCGAGTTCGATGCCTGGTCGTTCCTCGACGACCTGTTCCTGCTCAACCCGTTCTACGTCTACGTCTCGCTGGTCCGCGAGTCGCTGATGTCGACCTACTCCCACAACAACCCGACCCTGCTGTGGGTCGCCGGGGTGGCATGGGCGTTCGTGGCGCTGATCGGCGGGCTGTACTACTTCGTCGGCGCCGAGAAGAAGTACGGCCGTGGCTGACACATCGTCGATCGCGACCCCCGACCTGTTCGGCGTCGACCCGGATGACGTCAACGTGCTGCTCGACGACGTGCACGTCACCTACCGCGTCTACGAGGACCGCAGCCCAACCATCCGCGAGGTGGTCCGTGGGCATCGACGCAAGGCGCGCGAGATCCACGCCGTGCGGGGCGTGTCCCTGGTCGCCAAACGCGGGGAGTCCGTCGGCATCGTCGGACGCAACGGGTCGGGCAAGTCCACCCTGCTCCAGGCGCTCGCCGGCCTCCTGCCGGTCGACCAGGGCGAGGTCTTCGCACGCTCGCAGCCGACCCTGCTGGGGGTGGGATCAGCACTCCAGAACAACCTGTCGGGCCGCCGCAACATCGTGCTGGGCTGCCTGGCGCTGGGTCTGCCGTCCTCCGAGGTCGACGACCGCGTCCAGGACGTGATCGACTTCGCCGACATCGAGGAGTTCATCGACCTACCGATGTCGGCGTACTCATCGGGCATGCGGGCCCGGCTGCTGTTCGCGATCGCCACCGCGGTCGTCCCCGACATCCTGGTCATCGACGAGGCACTGGCCGTCGGCGACGAGGCGTTCCGCCTGAAGTCCAAAGATCGGATCGCCGGCCTGCGTGCAGAGGCCGGGACGGTGTTCCTGGTCAGCCACGCACTGGACACGATCGCCGAGTCCTGCAGTCGCGTGATCTGGATGGAGCGCGGCCGCATCATCGCCGATGGTGATCCGGACGACATCGTCGAGCGCTACCGCGCCTCCCAGGCCCTCACCGGCTGACCCCCGACCCTGCCGACCCCCGACCCAGAACGAGGATCCCGTGGCCGACGCCGACCAGGACCAGCCCGACCCCACCGACGCCGCGACCGCATCCGTCGGCGAGCCACCCGCCGACACCGGCGAGGACGTCGAGGCACTGCGTGCGGAACTCGCCGCCGTGACCGACGACCTGCGGCAGGCCGAGGTGGAGCGTGACCGGCTCAAGGGTCAGACGGAGCGGTTCGGTGCGTTGGTGGTCGAACGCGAGCAGTTGAGGGGTCGCCTCGAACGCCTCGAGCGTGCCCTGATCGGTGAACGCGAACGCAACGCGACGCTGCGGTTCCAACGTGACCGGTACCGCCACCAGGCCGCGTCGCAGCGTGCACGACGGTTCTGGCGTCTGGGTGCCGCGCTGGCCGAGGCCAGGCGCAGCCCGGCCAAGCTTCTGCGGCTGCCGTTGACGATCGCGCGGATCGTCGTCGGTCCGGCCGCTGCCCCCGACGTCCCGCCACCGATCCCCGCGGGCGAGGGACGGGGCGAGTCCACCGATGCCACCTCCGCGCAACTGCAGAGCCCGACCGAGATCCGCCCCACCATCCACCTGGAGCAGCGCTACCTGCTCCCACCGCGCCCCCGTTCGGTCACCCGCCTGAAGGTCGCCGCGGTCGTGGACACCTTCACGGAGGCCTCGTTCGCGCCGGACTGCAACCTGCTGACCTTCCGCCCGGACACGTGGCGGGCGGCCCTCGAGACCGAGCCCCCGAACCTGCTGTTCGTGGAGTCCGCGTGGAAGGGCAACGGGGGGTCGTGGGAGTTCCAGGTCGGTAGCTACGCATACTCCGAGTCGGTGGGCCTGCCCCACCTGTCGGAACTCGTCGCCTGGTGCCGGGACAACGACATCCCGACCGTGTTCTGGAACAAGGAGGACCCGGTCCACTTCGACAAGTTCAAGGAGGCCGCGCGGCTGTTCGACGTCGTGCTGACCACCGACTCGGACCGGATCCCGGCCTACGAGGCCCTGGACGGACTGCGCGCGGAGGTGGTCGCCGCGCTGCCCTTCGCCGCCCAACCGGCGCTGCACCACCCGACCCGTTCACTGGCCGAACGCGACCCGCGGCCGGTGTTCGGCGGCACCTACTACAAGAACCGCCACCCCGAACGCCGCGAACAGATGGAGCGGCTGCTCGACGCCGCCCGCCCGTTCGACCTGGTGATCTACGACCGCACCCACGGCCAGGAATCGGAGTCCGTCGGGTTCCCCGAACGCTTCCGGCCGCACGTCAAGGGTGGGGTGCCCTACGACGAGATGGTGCGCATCTACCGCGACCACCGGCTGTTCATGAACACCAACTCGGTGATCGCCTCGCCGACGATGTTCTCGCGTCGGGTCTTCGAACTGTTGGCCTGCGGCACCCCGGTGGTCTCCACCCCGAGCCTCGGCGTCGAGCAGATGTTCGGCGACATCGTCCCGATCGTGGAGACCGCTGAGGCCGCCGAGGCGGCGATGCGCGAACTGTTGACCGACGACGACGCCTGGCAGCGGCGCTCGACCGCCGGTATCCGCGCGGTCCTCGGCGAACACACCTACCAGCACCGCCTGACCCGTATCGCCTCGTTGTGCGGGTACGCGACCACCCCGTACGCCGAGCGCCAGGCCACCATCCTGCTGCTGGACGACGATCGCGACCGCGCGCAGGGGCTGTGCGCGGAGCTCGTCACCATGGGCGGCCGGCTGTCGATCGCGGTCGGAACCGCCACGCCGGAGCGGTTCGGTGACCTGCCCGTCGCCACGATCCGCCAGGATGCTGGCGATGACGAGGCAACCCGCTGGCGCCATCTGGCCGACCGGGTCGACACCCCGTTCGTGATCCTGGCCGACCCGCTGGCGACCCCGGAAGCGATCGTGGACCTCGTGCATTCGCTGGTGCTGACCGATGCCGCCGCCGTCGGCTTCGCGATCGGCGGACCCGCGTGGCGCTACGTCCCGGAGGTACTCACCGCTCCCGTCGCCCTGCGTCGCGAGCACGTCATCGAGCACGGCTGGGACACCTCGATGTCGGTGGCGGCCACGCAGATGGAACGGCTGGCGGGGGCCGGGATCCTGCCCTACAGCCTGGGTGACCCCGCCGGTCGGGTTCCGGCACGCGAGGCCGCTTCGTGAGGACCCGCGTCGCGCTGTACGGAGATGTGAACCTCAACCTGATCGACGGTTCGGCGATCTGGCTGGCCGCCCTGGCGGAGACCCTGGCACTGGATCCGGCGTGCGATGTCACGGTGCTGCTCAAGTCCCCGATCGACCGGGACCTGGTGGTCGCGCCGCTGCTCGACCGCGACAATGTCGAGGTGGTGACCCACCCGGACCGCCCCGCGCGCCTGACCCCCGGACAAGCCCTGGACCTGATCGAGGAGCTGGACGGCCGCGAGCGGTTCGACGTTGTACTGCTGCGGGGGTTCGCGCTGTGCCAACAGGCGGCGGCCCACGACACCCTGCACGGGCGACTGTGGGTCTACCTCACCGACATCCCCCAGCAGCCGCACCTGGCCAGCGACCACGACCGGGCGGCGCTCGGGCACATCGCCGCCGCATCGCAGCGGGTGCTGTGCCAGACCGACGAGCTGCGCGCCTACCTCGAGGGCCTGATCCCCGAGGCCGCGTGGCGCACGACCCTGCTGACCCCGATGGTGCCCGAGGCGTTCCTGCGGCCGGCCCGGGAGCTGTCGGACGCACCGACGCTGTTCTACGCGGGCAAGTTCGCGCCGATGTGGGGGTTCCTGGAGACGGTCGCCGCGTTCACCGCGCTGCGCGACGCGGGCCATCCCGACCTGCAGCTGCACGTCGCCGGCGACAAGGTCCACGACCCGCCGGACGACCCGGGCTACGCGCCGGCCGTGCGCGCCGCGCTGCAGGACACCGACGGGCTGGTCTGGCACGGAGCCGTCAGCCGCGAGCGGGTCGCCGAGCTGTTGACCGCGTGCGACGTCGCCCTGTCCGCCCGGCACCCGGCCATGGACGCGTCGCTGGAGCTGTCCACCAAGGTGCTGGAGTACGGGGCTGCCAACGTGCCGGCCGTGATCAACCGCAACCCGCTGCACGAGCGGCTGTTCGGCACCGGGTACCCACTGTTCATCGACCATCTCGACGACCTCACCGCGGTGCTGGACCGCACGCTGCGCGACGCAGCCGCCTGGACCACCGCCCGCGACACCGCCCGGGCCGTCGCGGAGGACTTCACCTTCCCCCGGGTGCGCGAACGCCTGGTCCCCGCGCTGGCCGCGGCCCGCCCCCAGGGCACCTCGACCCTCCGTCGCCGGCGCGTGCTCGTGGCCGGCCACGACCTGAAGTTCACCGGTCCGCTGACCGATGTGATCCGTCGGACCGGTGTCGAGGTCCGCCAGGACCGCTGGACCGGCCACACCGGCCACGACCAGGGCGCCAGCCGCGACGCGCTCGAGTGGGCTGACGCCATCTGGGCCGAATGGTGCCTCGGCAACGCCGTCTGGTACGCCGAGCGCAAGCGCCCCGATCAACGGCTGCTGGTGCGCCTGCACCGCCAGGAGCTGACCACCGAGTTCCCCGGGCAGGTCGACCACGATGCCGTCGACAAACTGCTGTGTGTCGCACCGTTCGTGGCCGACGCCGCCACAACTGAGTTCGGCTGGCGCGACGACCGCGTCGAGGTCCTGCCCAACACCATCGACACGATCCCGTTCGACCGGCCGAAGCTGCCCGGCGCGCAGCGGACGCTCGGCATGGTCGGGTTCCTCCCGGCGCTCAAACGGTTGGACCGCGCACTCGACCTGCTGGAGCTGCTGCTCGACGAGGATCCGGCCTGGCAGCTGCGCATCGCCGGCTCGCTGCCCTGGGAGGCACCCTGGGTGTGGGCCCGACTGACCGAACGGGAGCACTACCGCGATCAGTTCGACCGCATCCGCACGTCCCGTCGCCTGTCCCGGGCCGTGCGTTTCGACGGCCGGGTCGCCAACATCCCGGGCTGGTTCGCCGCGGTCGGCAACATCTTGAGCGTCTCCGACCTGGAGTCGTTCCACCTCGCCCTGGCGGAGGGCATGGCATCCCGCGCCGTGCCCGTGGTCCTGGAGCGCGACGGCGTGCGCGGGCTGTTCCCGGGCGTGGAGATCCACTCCGACATCGAGGCAGCAGGCGACCGGCTGATCGGGCTGACGGCGCTGGAGCGCCGGGCCATCGGCGAGGACGCCCGCAACCTGGTGGTCGACCGTTACGACCTCGGCGTGGTCGGCGCGCGGTGGGTGGAACTGCTGCTCACCTAACCGTCAAGATGGGCCGCGCCCAGCGCCCGGACAGGCGTGGGGCCCCAACGCAGGCGTTCTCGTCGGGGCCTCACGGCAACCGTCAGGTCAGCCCAGCTGGGCGCGGACCGCTCCGGGCGGGAAGGCATCCGATTGCAGGCTGACGTAGCAAGACGCCGACTCGAAGAGCAGGTCTGCGAGACGGAAGTCGAGGCCAGCGTCCACATCGGCTTCGGCGAACGAGCCGGTGAGGGCCTGGCCCTCGGCTCCCTCCAGGTCGTCACCGTCGGCCAGGAACGCGACGATGCCGCCGTTCTGATCCAGTGCTCCTTCGTGGATGTGCAGGACCGCACCATCGAACGGACCGGTGACCTCGGTGAAGTCGGCCTCCCAGTCCAGCGTGCCGGTGAACGCGTCGACGGTCAGGATCGCCTGGCCGGTCGCGCCCGGCTCACCGACACCGAAGGTGACCTCGCCGGTGTCCTCGTCGATCGCGACCGCGTTCTCGGCGGAGAGCGCGACCGTGAAGGTCTGGACGCTGGCGGTGGGCTCCCAGCGCTGCTCACGCTCCATGAAGTCGGCGGAGCGCATCAGGAACGATGCCAACTGTCCACGGTTGACCTCACCGGCCGCGTTGCAGGCATCCGGCTCGGTGCCCTGCACCAGGCCGTCGTCGGCGGCGCACTGGATCGCCTCCGCGTGGACACCGGTCGCGTCGGGCAGGTCGGCAGCGTCGACGGCGGCGTCACCCGTGGCGGGCAGGCGCCATCCAGACCGCGTGCCTCGGGGGTCTGCGCGTCCTGGGCTGATGCGGCGGTGGGGAGCAGTATCAGGGTCATCGCGGCGGCGATGGCCGCGGCGATGACCGTTCGGGATCGAACTCGTTGGACGACCGAGACCACATCGTGCCTTTCGGGTTTCGACCGTGCGGCAGCAGGCCTGCGACCGCGTCCTACACCTATGCGTTCAAAACCCTACGCCGGACGGAGTGCTCCGGGTCTGGCCGAACGGCAACCCATCGGGTCCGCGCGGCGGTGGGGGTACCGTCCGGCGGGTCGGTGACGAGCGGAGGCGCGAGGGTGGCGAACGACGCGCGCCACGTCTGGGTGACCCCGACCCGGGCGGTGGTCCTGGCGGCGGTGGTCTACGCGCTGCTGGCGGCGCTCGTCGTGGGCCTGGACCGGCAGGTCCGGTGGGACGAGGTCACCTTCCTCGCACAGGTCGCTCCGGGCACCCCGGACGTGTGGTTCGGCCCGCAGCGCGCCCGCGGTATGACGATCGTGCTGGCGCCGGTGGCGCTGTTCGGTGCGCCGACCGCCCTGCTGCGGATCTGGCTGATCGTGGTGCACGCGGCCGCGCTCGGCCTGGCCTACCGGTCGTGGGCGCGGTACGCGGGGTGGACCGGCGCCGCGGCCGCCGGGGTCGCCGCCGTCGGTTGGGTACCGCTGTACTTCGCGGTCGAGGGCTACCCCAACCTCCTGGTCGGTTTCCTGGCCGTCGCCTTCGTCGGCCACACCCTGCTGTGGTGCCGCGATCACGCCGGACGCGCGAACGCTGGTGGGACGGGTGGCCGTAGCCAGCACCTCGACCTGGTGATCGCGGCGGCCACGCTGGCGGCGGCCGCATGGCTGCGCCCGACCGAGAGCGTGTGGCTCGCCGCCGGGATGACCCCCGTGGTGCTGGTGCTCGCGCTGCGGTCGGCCTGGCGGCCGATCGTCGCGTTCCTGATCGGCGGGTTCGTCGGGTGGCTGCCGTGGCTCATCGAGGCGATCCTGCGCTTCGGCGGGCCGTTCCAGCGCCTGGACGCCGCCCGCGGCGCGTCCGCGAGCGGCGCGGATCGCAACACCCTCATCCAGTACCTCAATCTCGTGGAGGGGCCGGTCCGTCGCGTGGTCGAGGATCCGGTCCTGACCGGTGCCGCGCTGCTGTTCCTGGTCGCCAGCGCGCTGTTGGTCCTGCTCGGGATCGCGCAACGCCTGGATGCGGACCGGCGCCGTGCCGCCGTCGTCGGCGCCGTCACCGCCACCGCGATGGTCACGCCCTACCTGCTGCTGAACGCGGGCATCAACCTGCGCTACATCCTGCCGGGCCTGCTCCTGCTGGCCGTGCCGATCGGCGCCGGTCTGACCACCCTCGGCGCCGCGATCCACCGGGCGCGTTCGTGGAGCGCCGCGATCGTGGTGATCGCCCTGCTGGCGGGGACCGCGGGATGGCAGGCGCACCTCGCCCACACCAACGCTGAACAGATCGCGCCACTGCAGGCACGTCCCGTCCCGCTCGGCGAGGCGCTGGCCGAGGCCGCCGGGGGCGAACCCTGCGCGTTCCTCTCCAACGTGCAGTGGCCGGAGATCCAGTGGCATTCGGGCTGCGAAGGCGAGGTGCTGGACCTCGATGCTCCGCTGCTGCAGTGCCACGACGCGCGGCGCGACCTGGCCGAACTGGCCGCCGACGGCTACCGGGTCTTCGTGCTCGCGCGTGGCGAACCACCGTTCTCCCCGGTTGTGGACGGCTGGCCCGTGCAACAGCTCGCCGAGCCGGAGGACGGCGTGTGGCGGTTGTACGAACGCCCCGCCGACCGGGGTCCGTCGGACGCGCCGACGATCCCGCCCGTCGAGGAGTCATCGGTCCCGTGTCCGCCGAGCCGGGCACCCGACACCTCCGGAGCGACCCTGGAGTTCCGCTGGACCCGGTGATCCACCGGACGCGCGACCACGACCGGTGGCCAGACGCCACCCCCCCACCTCGCTACCTTCCCGCGGTCGGGTTGGAACCATGAGGAGTCGCGGTGCGTCGGAGGGTGAGCGGGCTGCTGGCGACGGCGATGTTGCTGTCGGTCCTGGTCCCGGCGACGGCGTTGGCCGATCCCGCGGCGGACGGTCCGGGGGCGACCGACGGCGACATCCCGGTCGAGGATGCCCCCACCGACGAGCAGCCCGACCCGGAGCAGCCGTCCTCCGGCTTCTCCCTGAGCGAGACCCCGGACGGGTCGTCCGACGACACCACCGATGAGCACGACGACACCACCGACGCACCGTCCGGGACCGCGTTGGTCGACGGCATCCGCCAGACGACCTCCGCGTGCGAGCCGGCGCCGATCAGCCGCTTCCCGGACCGCGACCGCGCCGGTGTCCACGCCGCTGCGATCGACTGCGTCGCCTGGTGGAACGTCACCACGGGCCTGCCGGACGGAACCTTCCAGCCCGGTGGCACGGTCAACCGTGGGCAGATGGCAACGTTCCTGACCAACGCGATCCTGGCCACGGGCGGGTCGCTGCCTCCGCCCGGCACGGGTTTCGACGACGCCCGCAGCACGGTGCACCGGCGTGCCGTCGAACGTCTGGCTGCCGCAGGGATCGTCGGCGGCTTCCCCGACGGACGGTTCCGTCCCGATGCGCCGGTCACACGGGGCCAGATGGCGACCTTCCTCGTCGGAGCGCTCGACCACCTCGCCGTGGACACGGCGACGCTCGCCTCGGACGAGCCGGGACGCACCTTCCTCGACGTGCCTGGCAGTACCCACGAAGCCAGGATCGTTCTGGCCAGCGGGGCAGGCATCGCGGGCGGGTTCGACGATGGCACCTACCGTCCCGGTGAGCCGGTCGCCCGCATGCAGATGGCGACGTTCCTCGCCCGGATGTTGGCGACCGTGACCGACGCCGGCGCCGAGGTACGCGCCGCCCGGGCCGCGGTGGACCACAGCGCGATGCGCGAGGAGGTCTGCCGCGTCGGTGCTGGGGACGTCGACCGTGCCGACAGGTTGATGGCCGGACACTACGAGTTCCTGCCGCACCGGTCGGTGAGCCTCGGGACCAACCTGTCGTGGGACGAGAACCCCCTGGGCGACAACAACTGGCAGTTCCAGTTCCACACGCTGCGCTGGATGTGGCCGCTCATCGGGGCCTGGACCCAGACCGGCGAGCAGCGCTACCTCGACCACGCCTACACCATGGCCAGGAGTTGGGCGGCCGGCAACCCGCTGGATGATCCGCCCTCGACCTACTCCTGGAACGACCACTCGGCCGCGTGGCGTGCCATGGTGCTCGGGTGCCTGTCCATGCAGGGTCAGGTGCCGGGCTGGCTGGCGGACTCGATGGCCAAGCACGCGCGGCTGTTGGCCGATCCGGACTTCTACGTCAACGACGGCAACCATGCCCTGAACCAGGACGCCGGGCTGCTGACGCTCTCGTGCCTCGGCGACGCCTGGGATGCCCGCGACCTGGCGGTCCAACGCATCGCGCGTCTGGCGAACGAGTCGATCGACCCCCAAGGTGTCACGAACGAACAGGCACCGGAGTACCAGGACTACAACTACGAGCGCTACCTCGCCGCCCGGCATCTGATCGAGGCGTGCGGCGTGCCCCCACCGTCCTGGTCGGACCGTCTCGAGCAGATGCCGGTCGTGCTGGCACACATGGTGCAACCCGACGGGCAGTACGTGACGCTCGGTGACACCGACCGGCGACGCGCGAAGTTCGCCTTCGAGCATCCGGCGATGCGGTGGATGTCGACGGCCGGCGATTCGGGCGAACCGCCGGAGGAGACCGTCGTCACCTTCGACGCCGGGTTCACCTTCGCCCGCAGCGGATGGGGCACGGAGCGACCTCGGCTGGACGAGAACTTCCTGTCGGTGCGCCACGGCGAACCACGGGCCTTCCACGGCCACCTGGATCACGGCTCGGTCACCCTGTTCGCGGACCGACAACAACTCATCGCCGACCCCGGCAAGTTCGCCTACGGCAACACCGACGAGCGCCGACACGTCGTGTCGCAGGAGGCACACAACCTCATCACGATCGGGAGCGACTGCCCGCCGCCCTCCGACCGCCGCTCGGAACCGACCAGGATCGCCAGCACCGACGACTACGACCGGCTCACGGTGCGCGTCGCGACGTGCCCCGGTACCGGATGGACACGCAGCATCGGCTTCGTCCGCGATACCGGCGACCTCGTGGTCGTCGATGAGGTCACCGCCCCGTCGTCACAACCGGTGGTCCAGCGGTGGCAACTCGAGGTGGGGGCGTTGACCGAGCAGATCGGTTCGAGCCTGACGTTCGCCTCCTGGGAGTCCGGCGCGACGCTGGCGATCGAACAGTTGCGGCCCGTCGCCTCGACGACCTCGGTGGCCGGCGGCACCTCGCCCCTCCGCGGCTGGATCTCCGAGCGCTACGGCCAGCTGACCCCGGCTGCCAACCTCGAGTTCACCGCCCCGAGCACCTCATCGCGCACGTTCGTGACGGTGTTGCGCCCTGGGGTTCCGGGGACCGCGGAGCGCAGCGAGGTCAGCACGACGCCCGACGAGACGCGGGTGACGCTGACCACCGCCGACGATGAACGCCTCACGGTCACCCTGCCGCGAACCCGTCCGTGACCACCCGGAGCTGACCCCGCACCGCTCCGCCGGGCTGCTCCGAGGTCGCGATCTGCAGGTAGAGCTCCGATGGCGCCACGATCATGTCGGCGAAGCGCACGCTGCTGTCGGCCTCGAGGACGACACCGGTGACGACCTCGGCGTCGGCCGTATCCAACGCATCGCCCGTCGCGAGCGGGAGCACGATCGGCCCCTGCTGCCCAGCAACGCCGAGGTGGAGGGTCGCGCCCTCGGTCCCGCCGAACGGGCCATCGAGCTCCGAGAGGTCGAGCGCGTACGCCATCGTGCCGTTGAACGGGTTGATGGTGAGCACAGCGGTCGCCGAACCGGATACGTCGGTCGCGGCGTCCGGATCCTCGTCGGTGTCGTTCTCTGCCGGCTCGTCGTCCTCCGGCGCGTCGGTCGGCGCGTCGGTGACGACCTCGTCGGCCCGCAACCGCACCAGGACGACGGCCACGCCACTGGTCGGTTTCCACCGCTGCTGGCGGTCGAGGTAGTCGGCGGACCGCATCAGGAAGGTCGCCAGTTGCCCCCGTGTGACGGTGGTCTGTGGGCTGTAGAGGCCGTCGCCGGTGCCCTGCACGACGCCGATCCCTGCGAGCGCGAGGATCGGTGCCTCGAAGAGGTTGTCGTCCGTGTCGAGGAAGGCGACCTCGCTGTCGTCGGGGGGTAGGGGGCCGTCCACGGCCAGCACGTCGGCGAAGCTGATCGCCGCGGCAACCGTGCCCGCCAACTGTGCCCGTGTCAGCGGATCGCCCGGCCCGAAGGTCCCATCCTCACGACCGCCGATGACGCCCACCGCGGCCAACGCGTCGATCGCGTCCGCATGGGTCGAGCCGCCCGTGTCCGTGAACGCCCGCTCATCGGGCACCGGCAGGCTGAACCCGATCGCGGTCTGCAGCCACCGGACCAACAGGCTCGCGAGCTGGCCCCGGGTCACCGGGAGGTTCGGCCGGACGGTGCCGTCCGCGAACCCGGTGATGATCCCGTACTGCGCGGAACACGTGATCGCCTCACCGTGGGTGACGCCGGTGTCCGGGAAGTCCGGATCCGGCTGTGCGCTCACCGCCAGCACCTCGTCGGGAGGCGGACAGACCCGGTCGATCGGCCGGGCCGACGGGGCCGTCTGCGCGGCGGCCACCATCGGCCAGACCACGAGCGCGACCACGAGGCAGCCCGCCGTCACCACGCCCTGTCGCCGCACCCGCTGCCCTGTTCGCTCGGTGCCGCACGGTGCGGGCGCACCACCCGTCCCGTCCGGCACCGCATCGTCCCACCCCTCGGACACAACGGCAACTGCAGCCGATGGCACGGCTGGGCACCCACTCGGAGCCGGCCCACCCGGCGAACACTCGCGGGGAGTCGCTGCGCGGCCGTGGACGAACGAGCGGTCTCGGCCTCGTCGATCCGTGAGGCCCGACCCAACCACGAGGTCGGGACACGGCCACGAAAGGTCCGCGCAGATGACGCCATCGACACCGCGTTCCAGGCCGAGATCCCGGCGCTCGCCGCCGTCGGCATCGTGCAGGGAACCACGGCCGTGCTCTACGAACCGGGGGCGGATGTCACCCGGGGACAGCTCGCCTCCATCCCCGCTGCGGGCCGCAGACCTGCTCGCCGAGAAAGGTCCGTGGCAACCCCAGGAGCCGGTCCCCGCGGACCTCGACATCACCGTGCACCGGCGGGGCGAGGACGTCCTCGACTGCGAGGATCAGCCCTGCGTCGGCGGTCAGCCTCTCGTCGACGGCAAGGGACAACCGAGCACCGAGGCGACCGCCACCCTGGTCTTCGATGCGGTCGAGGGCACGCTCGGCTATGCCGTGGATCTCGGGAACGTCGGGGGGACGTTCGAGGGTGCGGGTGATATCCACCTGCACCGCGGCGGACCCGGCGTCAACGGCCTCTCGGTGCTGTTGCTGGCCACCGGCCCCGAGGTCGAGGCAGCGAACGGGGTCGTCAGCGGCGTCCTGGAGGGCACGGACTCGCAGGACAACGACGTCGAGGCAGCGATCACCGAGGTGTTGGAGGATCGGACCGGCTTCTACCTCACGATCCGGTCCAACGACTTGCCCAACGGTGCGGTCCGCGGCCAGCTTGCCGTGGACTGACCGACCGCGTGGGTGGGGTGCCACAGCCGACCGCGCGCACGGTCGCTGACCTTGAGCGCCAGTGTGGTGGTGCCGCGCTCGTCGCCCCGGCGCTGTCGGCCGTTCCGTTCACCTCGGCCGAGCTGGCGTCGCTCGGGCCGGACGACGACGCGCAGCTCGCGGTCGACCCGCTGTTCGAGCTGCAGTGGAGCCTGGAGAACCGCGGCCAGGCGGTCGTCGCTGAGGCGGCAGCGAGGGCGGCGAGAGCACGCAGAGCCCCACACCGCAACCTGGCGACGGCAGCTCGGGTGATCCGGACCTGCCACCTCTGGTCGCCGGTGACCCGTTCACGCAGGATGGGCTGACCCTGGACCGCGACACCGACGCGCACCCGTTCAGCGCACTGCAGGCATCCTCGTGGCAGTCGGACTGCACGTCCGACCCGTGCTTCGCGGTGCGGCTCTGAGGCCGGGAGCACAGTGCACGGCCACGCGGTCGAACCTGCGCACGGCGCTACCTTCCCGCACGTGATCCAGACCCCGACCCGTCCCTCGACCGACTGGCTCATCGCCGGGACGGTGGCCATGGTGGTCGTGGTCGCCACGGTCGTCAGCGTCGCAAACCAGGGAGAACCCGGCACCAAACTCCTGGCCGAGGCCCCACCGCAACCGACCGAGCCGGCCGAGCCCCGCAGACGCAGGAGCCGGCCACTGAGCCCGAGCCACCGGCTGAGCCCCCCGCAGTGCTCGGAACGGTCGAGACGATGCGGTTCGTCGACCTGTCGACCGCCCGCACGGGCATCTACCAGCCGAGCAGTGATCCCGACCTGCCGGTCCCTCCCGATGATGTGGCGATCGATGCGTTCGTCGACGCGGCGGTGGACTGGCTGAACACGGGCCTGACCGCCGCACGGCGCGGGGACGACGTCGCGACGACCCCGCTGCTCGGTGATCCCACCGCTGCTCTGACTGCGATGCTCTGGCGGGCCGACGACCTCGAGACGGTCTTCTACCGCGTACGGGTCGGAGCCCGGGGGGTGCCGCAGTTCTCGGAGGTGACCGTGCGGGTCGACCACGGTGACGGCGGCTTCCGCACCGCGGGGATCGTGACGTTCGTCGCCGGTGACGGACCGACACCGGCGGCCATCGAACTGCTCGGCCGGTCGGTGCAGCCAGGTGGCGTGTGCGGCCTGCATCGTGCGGAGCGGGTGGCCGGCGGTGAAGTCGTGGATCAATGACGCGACTGCGCCGGGTTGACGGCCGGTCCCGGCGAACCCGTCGTCGATGATCTGTTGCACCGCAGGCAGTGTCAGCGGTTCGATCTGCACGATGTCGGCCTGGTGGAGGAACGGCTGGTCGTGATTGGCGAAGATGTCGCGCATCGCCGAGGGGGCGGAGCCGGCGAACAGCAACCCGAGGTCCTTGTAGTGGTGTTGCAGTGCAGCGCGCAGAACCGCCGTGCCACCCGCCACGGTGGCGATCTGCTGGAACTCGTCGAAGACCACGATGGTGGGGCGTCTCAGGGCGGTTTGGACCAGGGTGTCGACGAGGTTGGCGACGGCGTCAGCAGGGTCCGGGCGGGCAGAGGGTCGGGTGGCGCGGATCTCGGCACGTAGCGCGACCAGGTTGATGCCGATGCTCGAGGCGACCTGCGTGGCCTCCTGGGACACGGTCGCACCGGCGTCGAGCAACGCGGCCAGCAGCGCACGGGCAGCGTCCAGCGAGGACTGCACGGGCATCAGGTCCACGGTGATGGTCGTGGCTTCGGTCAGGTCCGCCGCCAGACGACCCAGTACGGAGGTCTTGCCGAACCGGCGCGGACCGAGCAACGCCGTGGGGGTGCGGGTGGTTACGCGGCGTGTGAGTTCATCGATGAGCTCATGGCGACCCTGCACGCGCTCGGGCGGTAGCGGTCCGATGTAGTCGAACGGCAAGATCTCCATGCGCACCTGCAAAGTACCGTCAAAACGTACCACCGAGGTACGCTAGAGGCCTACCTCCAATGGCGCAGCAGCGGGGCCGACACCGCCTTGGACGAGCCACCGGCCACCGCTGGTCGTCCGCGAACAACCCGGCGACGGTGTCCTGCAGGTCATCGATGGCAAGGTGGCTGGAGCCGAGCGTCGAGGCGATGCTCGAGTGCCCGAGCAGCCGCTGCACCAGGTGGATGTCGACCCCACCGCGCATATTGAGCTCGGTCGCGAAGGTGTGACGCCAACGATGCGGGAAGTGACGTCCGGGAACATCAGCGCCGCGACCGGCGAGCTCTACCTCTCGGTACAGCGCTTCGTGGCTGAACCCGATCGACGGGGTCGTCACGCGCGATGAGGGGTTGCTCAGCAACAGTGGTGAGTCCGGCAGCTCAGGCCGAACCTCGTCGAGGAACGCCCACAGGATCGGCCGCAGGGGCGGAGGGATCACCACGATCCGTGGGCGCAAGCCCTTGCCGATCACGAGCGCCTGCTCAGCCTGCAGGTCGAGACGGTCCCGGCGCAGGGTGCGCAGCTCACCCGACCGCATGCCAATGAAGCGCAGCGTCGCCACGATCGTGTGCCGGATCCGGCCACGCAGATGGGTCAGCGAGCCGGTATGGCCGAGGATCTGACCGATCTGGTCAGGCGGATAGACGGGGATCTCCCCCGGGGTGATCCGGGGTGCGCGTAGGTGCACCGTCGGGTCGTGGGACGCCTGCTCCGTGATCACCAGCCATGCGTAGAACCGTCGGAGGGCCACGACCTGCGCCTTGCGCGTGTACGCGCTCAGGCCCCGGTCGGCCTCGGCGACGAGGAACGCGACGAGGAACGCGACGAGGTCAGCGGTCGAGGCCTCGCGCGGATCGCGGCCAGGCTGCCGCTCACCCCACCAGCCGAGGAAGGTCCGCAGGTACAGGTCCCGGTGCCGAAGGGTCTCCGGGCGAGTCCTTCAACCGCGCGTTCGTGATCGACGAACGCGGCGATCAGCGCCGTGTTATCCAGGGTCGGGCCAGCGTCCATGGACCAACCCTGTCACGCCGTGGCGGACAGGCGCCCAGAGATCGTCTCCTGCATGTGGACAAACCAGACGCGACCGAAACCCCGTGCGATCACGGGTCGGACCACCGCGAACCGGCATGCGGACGGAAAGGCCGCAGAACACCGGAAAGCCGGGTCTCCGAAGTGCCGGGGTCACCGTGAACGTCTGGGTATCGGTGACTCTCCGAGCTCATGCAAGCACGATTGGCGATGGGCTGTTGGTCCATCGGCACGCAGTCCAGCCGGTGGCTGTGACCACGCTCAAGACGCGGCGATCGCCGCGGTATCCGTGACGTCGTCTTGCGTGCGTCAGTCGTCTTGGCCGGGATGGGCGACGGCGAGGCCCTCGCGTCGGGCGGCCTGTGCCAGTCGCCGGTCGTAGGTGACGATCGTGGCCGTTCGGGTGGCAACGGCCGCGGCGAGGTGTAGCGCGTCAAGGGTGCGGGCTCCGGTTCGCTCGGCGATCTGCGCGGCAGAAAGGCACAGCCCGGCGTCGAGCTCGACCACCCGGCAGCGCTGCCAGTCGTCAGTGAACTGGGCGAGCGCGTCGAGGTGCTCGTCACCGGAGCCGAGCAGTCGCTGCAGGTTGCGGCGCGCTTCGACGAGGGTGTGTCGGGCCGTGACCCAGTCCGAATCGGTGACGAGCAACGCTTCGCAGGCATCGCTGTCGGGCTCCTCTATGTAGAGCTTGAGCAGCGCCGAGGTATCGACGTACAAGCTCAAGTCCCGCGGTCCTCTGCCAGGACCGCCTCGATGGTCTGGCTGGCGCGGTGCCGGCGACGTCGCGCCGGGCCGGGTGAGGCCGGGCGTTCATCGTCGGCGGGACCGAGAGCCGCGACGTGACCAGCCGCATCACGAACGAGGATGCGCTCGCCAGACGCCGCCCGGGCCAGGAACTCGTCCAAGCGGGCGTGCAGTTCGGCACGGTCGATGGTTGTTGCCATACGTTGACGATACCGCGGGAGACGTGGTTGCGGTGTCGAGGACGACCCGTGGCGTCACTGGCGCTGCGAGCGCACGGCTCGCTGGCTTCATCCACGAGGTCACGTTCGAGCCCGGCCTCGGCGATGCGCTGCCGGGTTTCAGCCACGATCTCTGTCAGCTCGCGGCGTGCGTCCTGCCCGGCCGCCAGCAGCAGCTGGTCGTAGATCTCGATCCACCACGACGGCGGCAAGCCACCCGTCCTTGGTGAGCTAGACCACATCGCCATCCGTGAGGTGGTCGAGCAGCTCACGCAAGCGATTGGCGAGCAACTTCGGGACGGCGGCGACGCGCGATTCCTCGACGGCCTCCCCGACGAACTACTCGACCGCCACGAACTTCCGCCGCTACCGAGGTAAGGCGAAGGGTCCAGGTCCCGATTTCCCTCGGGGGCCCTGGACCTTCTTCTCATCGCACCGCGGTGAGCCTTTCCAAGGCTACAGAGGTGGCGTCGCCCGTCAACGAACTGTCGTGAACCGCAGGGATGGTGCTCAGAGCAGCGGGTTCGACGGTGCCCGACGACGCAGTGTCGCGTGCGTCGGGCGGTGTCGTTGATGTCTTTGTTGCGCGGGGCGACGTCCGTCGGTTCGATGCCGAAGGAGCAAGGCTTTCGTGCCGCTGGCCTGCACGAACGCGACCGGCCGCGTTGCCGCCACGACCGCGTGATCGGCCGCTGTGGCCGGGCCGTCTTCGGCAACGCGTCCGGGCTCCGTCAGCGGGCGCTGGTGAGGGTGACGCCGCGCCAGGCGGCGCGTCGGGATGGGCCGTGGACCTTGAGGTGGGTCAGCCCGTGAGAGGCCAGCAGCGGGGACAGCTGTCTCTGGGACAGGGCGCGTTCTCCGGCCAGGTGTGCCCAGTTGCAGTAGGCCGTGTACAGATCGGCTGAGGTGGTGATGGCCTGCTCGTCGAGCCGGCACCGTTCGGTGATGAACCCGCCGATCGGGTCGGTCTCCTGGCGGTAGGCGGCGGTCGCATCGGTGATGATCTGTGGGGGGTCGAGCTTGCGGTCGGCGTACCAGGCAACGGCACCTTCGACGGCCCAGGCGAGGATGCCGGGCAGCTCGTCGCGCAGCGTGGCCTCAAGGGTGGGGTCACGTCGGGTGGTGTCGAAGGTCGCGGTCATCGGTAGCGCGCGGATGCGCCGCCAGATCCCGTAGTCCCGCCCCGTGATGTTGGGGCGGTGGTTGGTGGCAAGCAGCAGCTTGTGGGTGGCAGCGAACTCGAAGTTGTCCTGGCGCATCCTGCGGGCCCGGATCAGATCCCCGCCAGCCAGCTTCTTGATCAGCTCTTCATCGAGGCTGCGTCCGGCGGGGGTCTCGGAGGCGACCGCGACACGGATGCCTTGCAGGTCGGTCAGCCCGGTGGTGTGGGTGTCGCGCTTGTCCGCGAGCAACAGATCCGAGGTGGTCTGGATGCCGTAGTCCCCGACCAGCGCCAGCAGCGTGTTGAGCCAGGTGGTCTTGCCGTTCGCGCCGTCGCCGTAGAGCACCAGCACCGACTGATCCGAGACCTCGGCGGTCAGCATGTAGCCGACGAGGCGTTGCAGGTAGGTGAGTAGCTCCTGGTCGTCGCCGAACACCTCGGTGAGGAACCGTTGCCACCGGGGGCACGACGCGTGTGGGTCGTAGGTCACGTTGGCGAGTTTGGTCAGCAGCAGGGCTGGATCGTGGGGGTGTAGCTGCCCGGTGGAAAGATCGATGGTGCCGTTGGCGACGTTGAACAAGTTCGGGTCGGCATCGAGGGCCGCGTCGGCGACCACGACCCGTTCGTCGCTGCGGGCCAGATCGATCATCGCGTTGATCCGTCCGGAGCGCTGCGATGCGTGTGCGTGCTTGCTGACGTTGCTGTCGGCCTGGTACCGGTCGCTGCTGGCAGCGACCTGCTCCGCCAGGGTCCGCACGGTGAGCTTCGCGAGCTCCCGATGCGCGCCGAGTACGTCCGGGCGAAAACGGCGGCCGTCCCACACCAGCCACCGGCCCTGCTGTGGGGCGTAGCGCAGCCGCTGATGATGGTGGACCAGCAGCCGTTCGGCGTTACCGAGATCGGTCAACTCGTGGCCGATCAGATCCGGCGCGACCCCGTCAGCGCCCGCCGCCGCAGCCTCGACGATCGAAGTGGACACCGGCCGTGCTGCGTCGGCAGGGTCGAGGATCCAAGTTGCCGTGACGGTGGTGCGTGTCGGGGCGGGGGTCGGGCTCATCGGCGCGCCTTGCGGCCCATGGACAGGGTCAGGGTCCGCGCCGCCGGGTCCGTGGCGGGGTGCCCACGGCGGGTGTCGATGGCCAGCAGCCCGGCGGTGACCAGCACGGTCAGCGCGGCGGTGATGGTTCGGGTGGTGACCTGCAGCAGCTCGGCGAACTGATCGTTGGTCGCGGTGGCGTAGGTCCCGGTCCGGTCGGTTGCCAGCAGCCACCACAGCCGTCGTGCGGTGGGCGGGAGGAGCACCAAGGAGGTGACCGCGTGCAGCGGCAAGCTGCTCGGGGTCGGGATCTGCCGTGGTTCGGGCTCGAGGACCGGGAACAGTGGCGGGGTGGTCGGCTTCGTCGGTTGCATCGGGGTCTCGTTTCCTGCTGTTCCGAGCCGGCCCGGCGGGCCGTCGTGTATCGGTCCAGCCCGATGACCGGTCCGGGGGCCCTGTTGCCGGGCAGTCGTCCACCCTCGAAGCCGACACTGCTGTGCGCCAAGCGACCAGCTCCATGGCGCAGGCCCCGTTCGGGTGGGGTGAGCAGGGCGGCCGGCACCCTCACCGCGACCAGGAGCACAAGATGGATGCCACCCGATCCTCTGATGCCGAGATCGCCATAGATGAGCTCGCCGAGCTGATCTGCTGGTTCGATGTCCTCTCGGACGTCTCGCAACGCGTGTTCGCGGCTCAGAGCCCCGACTGGCCCGGCTCGCTGCTCGAGCTGGTGCGGTTCCTCGGCCGGCTCGATGCGTGCCGCGCCGGGCGCGACCCCCACGGACCTGTCGGCTGGTGACCCGGCTGCAGGCTGGGTGTGGTGAGAGGGTGAGAGCGTCTGAGAGGCTGCTGACCTATCCGACACCGATGCTGAACCCGAGCTGGCACCAATGTGCGATGTCGCTCTCGGAGCCTCTCACCCTCACCCCGACCGCCATGGTTCCCAGCTAAGCGAGGTGGACGACCTGCAGCCGGTCGGCGACGTCATGTCCAGCGCGCCCCCACGCCCGTCGTAGCCCCTGCCCGTGGGGCATTGGTCCCACCCCCGGGGGTGGGTCACCGGCGGGACGGCGCTGATAGGTCGAACGACGGTGACGGTGGGCTGACCTTCGGACGGCGACGTGGGTCGTTGGCCGGACGATGTGGGCCAGCTTTCGGAGGGGAGGACCACACCACGCCAGAGGGGCCCGCATGGATGCAGGCTGAGGCGTCTCCGGCACCATGATCGACAACGAGAATGGACCTTCTCGGAAGGGATCCCATGACCAGCGAACACGACCACACGCCCCTCGAACCCGCCGACACGGCGGACACGACGACCACGACAGCCACGCCAACCACGGTGACGGTCGCCGGCGCGCTGGGGCCGGCGTCGAACCCGCCCGTGCCCGGCGAGCATCCGGCGGCGGTGTATCTGGCCCGGCTGGCACCGTCCGGTCGGCGGGTGCAGCACACCGCACTGGAAACGATCGCCCGACTGCTCACCGGCGGGGCCGCAGGCACCACCGACTGCCCGTGGTGGCAGGTGCGCTACGCCCACACCCAGGCCGTGCGCACGGTGCTGGCCGAAACCTACGCGCCAGCCACCGCGAACCGGCACCTCTCCGCGCTGCGCGGGGTGATGGCCGAGTGCTGGCGGCTCGGCCTGACCGGGGTCGAGGACTACCGCCGCGCCGTCGATCTCGCACCCGTCCGCGGCACATCCCCGCCAGCAGGTCGAGCCCTGTCCGAAGGCGAACTCGCCGCACTCTTCGCCACCTGCACGGGCAGACGACCCTCCGATGCCCGCGACGCCGCGCTGCTCGCGCTCGCGTACGGCACGGGCCTGCGTCGTGCCGAGCTCGTCGCTCTCGACGTCGCTGACTACGCCCCGGAGACCGGCAGGTTGAACGTGCGCCGCGGGAAGGGCGGCAAAGCCCGCACCGTGTGGGCCACCCACCCCACCCGCACCGCGATCGACACATGGCTGACCGTACGGGGCGACGAACCGGGGCCGCTGCTGTGCCCGGTCTCGAAGTCCGGCCACGTCACCATCCGCCGCCTGACCGGGCAGGCAGTGCGGGCCGCGCTGCTGCGCCGCGCCCGTCACGCTCAGGTCGCTGCGTTCTCCCCGCACGACCTACGGCGCACGTTCGTCGGGGACCTGCTCGAGCGTGGCGCGGACATCGCCGCGGTCCAGCAGCTCGCCGGGCACGCGTCGGTGACCACCACCGCCCGCTACGACCGCCGTCCCGATACCGCCCGCCGTCGTGCCGCAGAACTGCTCCACATCCCCTACCAGCCCGCCGCAACCGATCTTGATGCGCACGCAGCGCTCGCCGGAAACGCAAGTTCGCGGTGACGTGTGGCGACTGCGGATCAGCCGGCACCACAACCGGGCGGTCACCCACACAGGCCGCCGGACCCAACAGATGAGCGCCCCTGCAACCCCACTGCCCCGCACCGACCTGCCTGACTTCGATCGGTTCGAAGCCCGCCTGTACGCGGTCGCCGGCAAGAGCCGCCGGACCGCGCAGACCTACGCCACCCATGCTCGGCTCTACACCGACTGGCTCACCGCCAACCGCGCCGAACTTGCCTTGCTCGACGCCGACCGCGACGTCATCGAGGACTACCTCATCGACCTCGCCAGCCGGAATGTCGCCCAAGCCTCAAGGCGGCTCGCCGTGTACGCGCTCCGAGCCTTCTACGAACACCTCAACCGCGACCGCCCCACGGCCGTCAACCCCGCGGTCCAGGTCACCCCTCCAGCGCAACCGCGGCCCACCACCACCGACTACTCCTCGGCCGAACTCGACCGGCTGCTTGCCATCCCACGCCAGCGGGCGGCAGAGGCCGAACAGCAGGGTGATGAACCTCGGTGGATACGGGCACGGTTTGACCACGCCGTGCTCGCCACCTTCCGCTACACCGGCATCCGACTAGCAGAACTCCTCGGCCTACGACTCGACGACGTCGATCTAGCCCGCCGACAGCTCCAGGTGCATGGCAAAGGCTCCAAACAGCGCTACATCCCTATTCCCCAGCCGCTCGCCACAATCCTGACGGACTATCTCAGCGAGATTCGAGCGCACTGCCCCGATACCGACCGTCTCTTCGCCAACCCCAACGGGATGCCCGGCACCGCCGTCTATGGACAACTCGCCGAACGAGCCGCCTTCGACATCGTCCACCGCCACGCCACCACAGCCGGGCTCACCGGACACCACCACCCCCACCGGCTCCGCCACTCCTACGCCACCGACCTACTCCGACGCGGCGCCTCACTCGAGGAAATCCGGCGACTTCTCGGACACTCCGCCATCACCACCACCATACGCTACCTCCACCTCACCGACCGCGACCTCGCAACCGCCATCGACCGGGCCTTCCACACAGACTCTCCAGCCGTGGATGCAGGGCGACCTGACAACAAGCCAGCAGCCGCCTGACCATACGGACGCGGGATGAGGCGGCATCTCCCCCGAACGACCGGAGCCCCGGTCCCCAACTTGCGGGGACCGGGGCTCCAGCGCAGAT
>SLHP01000139.1 GCA_007136095.1 Nitriliruptoraceae bacterium | reverse complement strand
CCCCCACGTAGTCCTGCGGCACGTCGATCGACAGACGCTCGAACGGCTCGTGCAGACTGCCGTCGATCTCCTTGGTGACGACCTGCGGCTTGCCGACCGTCAGCTCGAAGCCCTCCCGTCGCAGGTTCTCGACCAGGATCGCCAACTGCAGCTCCCCGCGCCCCTGCACCTCCCAGGTGTCCGGACGTTCCGTCGGGAGCACCCGCAGGCTGACGTTGCCGATCAGCTCCGACTTCAGTCGGCTCTCGATCTGACGGGCGGTCAACTTGGTGCCGTCCCGACCCGCCAGGGGCGAGGTGTTCACACCGAGGGTCATGCCGAGGGACGGTTCGTCGACCGTCAGGACCGGCAGGGGACGGGGGTCGTTGACGTCCGCGAGCGTCTCGCCGATGGTCACGTCGGCGATCCCCGCGACGGCCATCAGATCGCCCGGACCCGCTGATTCGGCCGGTACCCGGTCAAGGGCTTCGGTCAGGTAGAGCTCACTGAGCTTCACGGACTCGATGGTGCCGTCGGCACGGCACCAGGCGACGGTCTGGCCCCGATTGATGGTCCCGTGCTGGATCCGGCACATCGCCAGCCGCCCGAGGTAGGGCGATGCATCGAGGTTGGTCACCATCGCCTGGAAGGGGTGATCGGGATCGTAGGTCGGGGCGGGGACGTGCTCGAGGATGGTGTCGAACAGGGGGCGCAGATCCGTGCCGGGTTCGTCCAGATCCAAGGTCGCGGTGCCGCTCAGCGCGTTGGTGTAGAGGATCGGCAGGTCGACCTGGGTGTCGTCGGCGCCGAGTTCGATCAGCAGGTCGTAGGTGTCGTTGACGATCTCGTCGATCCGCGCGTCGGGGCGGTCGATCTTGTTGACGACGACGAGCACGGGCAGGTTGCTCTCGAGCGCCTTGCGCAGCACGAAACGGGTCTGGGGGAGCGGCCCCTCGGAGGAGTCCACGAGCAGCAGCGCGGCGTCGACCATCGCCAGTGCCCGCTCGACCTCGCCACCGAAGTCGGCGTGCCCCGGCGTGTCGACCACGTTGACCGTGACATCGCCGTCGTCGGAGGGGACCACCACCGCCGTGTTCTTCGCGAGGATGGTGATCCCGCGCTCACGTTCGATGTCGTTGGAGTCCATCACCCGTTCGTCGACATCCTGGTTGGCCCGGAAGGCGCCGGATTGCCACAACATGGCGTCGACCAGGGTTGTCTTGCCGTGGTCGACGTGGGCGATGATGGCGATGTTGCGCAGGTCAGAACGAAGAGCCACGGCAGGATCCGAGCGGGAGAGTGGGAGGTGGTGAACCGTCCGAGCCTACTGCCAGACGGCTCATGCGCCCGCGCTGACCTCGGGGAGTGAGCGGGCGACGACCACGCCGACGAGTCCGAGGACCGCGAGGAACAACAGGGCGGCGGCCGGTCCGAGGAGCGCGATGGCCGAACTCACGGCGCCCGCGACGAGCAGCAGGACGCCCATCGCGCTATTGGACACCGCCACGTAGTTGGTGCGTTGGTTGCCCTCGGCCAGGTCGACGATGAAGGTCTTGCGCCCGACCCGCACCCCGGTGTGGCTCAGGGCCAGCAGGAGGTAGGTCGCCGGATGGAGCAGGGCGAACTCACCGACCCCGTCCATCTGGAGCAGCGCGAGGTAGATGAGGACGACGATCGATGCGGCCCCGGCCGCCAACGACATCGTCAGACGGCTCGACCGGTCGGCGAACCGGCCCCACAGGCGTCCCCCGACCAGGGCGGCCACCCCACTGGAGATCACGAACGGTCCGAGGCCCTGCAGGCCGGCGTTGCCCTGTTGCGTGGCCAGGGTCACGATGAACGGTGGCGACAGCGCCGAGACCAGCAGCAGCGTCCGTGCCAGGACGAACCGCCGGAACGGTGCATCGTCACGTAGGAGTTCCCATGCGTCCGCGAGCGGACGAGACCGCTCACCGTCGTCCTGCTCGCCAGGAGCCTCCTCGATCCGGGCGTAGATCGCCCCAGCGGCCACCCAGGCGAGGGCTGCACAACCGAGCAGGATGGCCAACGTGGAGGTCCCGGCATCCTCGCCCCCGAACAGGCGCAGGCCGAGCCCCACGGTGATCGCCACGGCCCCCGATGCCACGGTCGCGGTCCCGGTCACCCGGCCACGGGCGCCCTTGGGGATGGTCCGACCGAGGACGTCCTTGGAGGCCAGGGACGACAGCGACCGGGCCAGTGCGAAGACCGCCAGCGCCGCCAGGATCCCCCACCCGGCGACGCTCCCGTCGGCCAGGAGAGCGAAACCGGTCATCACACCGACGGCGACCGCCTGGCCGCCCGCCCCCATGACCCAGAGCCACTTGCGGATCGCGCGCCGGCGCACCATGGGTGCGAGGCTCGCCTGCGGCAGCATGGACCCCGACTCCCGGATCGGGACCAGCAGGCCGGTCAGCGCCGCGGGCGCGCCCACGCTGGCCAGCAGCCAGGGGAGCACGGTCTTCGCGTCGACGATCAGGTCGCCGGCCTTCTGCAACGCCATGGCGGCCACCTGCCTGGCGGCGTTGCCGGGAACCTCGTCCGCCACCGATGGCGGCAACTCCTCGAGCAGGGAGTCGTCGGTGTCGAACAGGAACTCGAGAACACGATCGGTCGCCACGGGGCCTCCTCGATGGACCTACATCGACCCGACGCCCGGGCGGACCGTCAGGAAGCGACTACGATACGCGCTTCGTCGGTGGCCCCCGGGGAGGACGGAACGTCCAGAACCGATGGTGCGCCGGGTATCGTGTGCGACATGAGCGAACGCCCCGTCCTGCAGCGCTCGCTGAACACCCAACGAGCCCTGACCGCCCCCCGCCCGCGCCTGCGTGGAACCTCCCACCTGCTCGCGGCCGTCCTGAGCCTGCCCATCGGGGTGGCCTGGTGGCTCTCGGTCGATGCCGGTCTTCCCCGTGTGGCCGTCGGCGCCTTCCTGGTCGGGATCACGGCGATGTTCAGCTTGAGCGCGCTGCTCCACCTGCGTCGATGGTCGGCCGGCACCTACGAGGTGCTGCACCGGCTGGACCACACCGGGATCTACCTCGCGATCGGTGGGACCGGCGTGGCGATCGCGACGGTCGGTCTCCAGGGGGTTCCGCGGCTGGTGCTGCTGGGGGTCTCCGTCGTGGGGGTGTCGATCGGCATCCTGGTCGAGTGGCTGCCGTTCGCCCCGCCTCGGGGCTTCTCGAACACCGTCTACATCACGCTCGGGTGGGTGCCGATCATCCTGCTGCCATGGCTGTGGATGACCGCGGGACCCGTCACCGTGGCCCTGCTGCTCGCGGGAGGAGTGCTCTACACGTCGGGGGCCATCATGCTGGCGCAGCAGCGTCCGGATCCGTTGCCCAGGTGGTTCGGCTACCACGAACTGTGGCACCTGTTCGTCATCGTGGCGGTGGTCATCCACGGCGTCATGATCGCCCGGTTGGCCTGACGGTGCTCTCACCACGTCGCCTCCAGGTCCCGGCCGCCTTCACGGCGCCTGCTCTCGATGAGGTGACGGGTCTGGAGGTGATGCCAGGTCGGACCGAGAACCGTCGCTCTGCGCTGTACGACACAGAGGAGTTGGACCTGACGCGCTGGGGCGCCCGCATCGAGCACGACACCCAGCGGGGGTGGCGCATCGAGATTCCCAGGGTCGCGTCCATCGATCGGCAGGTCCGGGTGCTGCCCGGAGGTGCCTCCGTTCCCGCCCAGGTCCGACGGACGGTCCGGGCACTGACCGGGGACCGGCGGCTCCGACGGCTCGTGCGCCTGGATGTCCACGCGGTGATCACACTGCTGGTGGCGTCGGGCCAGGACGAACCCGTGCTCCTGATCGCCGACGAAGAGGTCTCGGTCACGGAGGGTCGGCGCCTGGTGGCGCGCTTCCGGGAGCAGGTCATCCGCCCCGGAAGCGGTGCGACGCAGGCCCGATTGGACGCTGTCGAGGCCCGGCTGTGTGAGGCCGGTGCCGTACCACTGGGCCCGGGCTCCTCGAGATTGCTCGACGTGCTCGGGCCACGCGCATCCTCGCCACCGGCGGTCACGGCCGGCGACGACCCCGAACCCGGGGACAGCCTGTCCGAAGTGGTCGGTTCGCGGCTGCGTCGGACGCTCCATGCGCTGTTCCTGCTTGACGCGCATGTCCGGCTGCACGGACAGGAGCAGGCGGTCGCAGCGTACGCCGCCGAGCTGCGCTACCTCCGTGCGGGCCTGAAGGTGTGGGACGAGCTGCCCCAGACGCCGGCCGTCGAAGCGACCCTGGACACCCTCAGCGAGCTGCAGCAGGTGGCTGACGACGTTGTCGCGGTGGATGCGCGTCTCGTGCGCATCAGCGGAGCAGCGGCTCGAGTGGGCCTCGATCCCGCGCGCAGCCGGCCTCTCGAAGGACGCATCGAGCGTGATCGGGTTGGGGCCGCCAAGGCGTTACTCGGGCGGATGGATCGGCCAGATGCACAGCAGGCGTTCGATACCGTCGGACCCTTGACCCGCCTCCCCTCGTCCCCGCGTGACTCCTTGCCGGCCCCGGCCGCGGACGGGGCGGCACAGCGGCGTTGGACCCTGCTCCGGGATGAGGGCGAGGCAGGCCTGACCGGGCAACCGTCCGACCAACGTGACCTACTGCTTGCGGAGCTCGGGGTGTTGTGTGACGCGGTCGGGGATACGACCGATGGCGCGTCGGTGAAGCGGTTCAGGAAGCGACTCGCACGGCACCGGGACGCTCTGGCACGCGCTGCGCAGTCACAGGACACGGTGACCTGGCTGCGATCAACCGCGGTGACGGGACTCGGTGCCGAAGAAGCCTTCGATGCCGGTCAGCTCGCCGGAGTCGAACGCCTGGCAGCCGTCGAGGCCGTCACGCAGGTGGCGACGACCTGGAAGCGGCTCGGGCGTCCGAAAGCCACGCGGTGGCTCGGGGAGTGATGGTCCTGCGTCGCAGCCGGGTCGGTCAGTTGCGCAGTGCCTGCCGGCGAGCTTCCCGGTCGAGGTAGTCGGACAGCCGCGTGTGCAGCTTGGCTGCCGTCAACTCGGCCTGCGGGTGGTGTCCGGGGCTCCGGGCGATCCACAATGGTCGAAGGTCGCCCTCCCAGGTGCTGGTGTTGTCGATCTCGATGGTCCAGCCAGGGAACTCGTTCTGCAACCAGTCGACAGCCACGGACACCCCCTCGGCGTCGGCCGGAGCCGTTGCGTGCGCCGTCTCGTGCTGGGTCGTCGCTTCGGTGGTGTCGTTCATGGAGGCCTCCGAGGGAGCGGGTGGAGGGAATGGGTGGCGAGTTGTGTCTTGTTGGTAGAACGCGCCGTGCGGAACAGGCTATTCCGTGTTGGCGGCCTGTCACGCATCCGCCCGACTGGTCGGCAGTCCGTGAGGACCAGCGCGTGCCTGTACCCGTGGGTTCGGTGCATCGGTCGGTACGGATGGCGGATGTCGGGTCTCGCCGTGAGGGCCCGGACGAACCAGCGATCGGCCTCGAACGGATAGGCTCAGGGGTTCGCCGTGTCAGGAGATCGTGTGGTCGTTCGGTCGCAGATGACGTTCGTTCCCGGCACGCTTGTGCCTGCCGGAGGCGTTCTGTCGCTCTGGATCGATCAGGCACGGACCGACGGAGCGCTGCAGGACGCCGTCGCCGGGCTCGATCTCCCCGCGGGAACGACGACGAGCCTGCCGACCATCCGATCGGTCGATGGTGAGATCGAGACCTGCGTCGTCCCGGCGCAGGAGATCGCGATCCTCCCGGCCGTCCGCACGCTCGCGACGTTGCCGCCCGGGCCGGACTGGCCCGGCTGGTCACGCCCGAGCCCGTCGGTCCTGGCGTGGAGCGTCGCCTCCAAGCTGGCGCTCGAACTGGTGGCCGCGGGACGGTTGCTCCCCATGCTGCGCCCGGGCGCGGACCCGACCGAGGCCGTCGCGTCCTGGCGGGTCGTGACCGCTGACGATACGCGCCTGGACGATCTGGCGGCCGCCTTCCCCATCGCTGCGCATGCGCTGCGACGGGACAACGGCAGCCTGTGGACCGCGCGCGAACTGCTGGCCGCCTTCCTCGATGCGGTCGCGGACGCCTGCGCCCGCGAGGGACGTCGGCCGGAACTCGATCCGCGTCGCCGAGGTCCGCGTCGCCCGCTGGGGGAGATGTGGGCGGACGCCCTGACCGGCAGCGACCCCACCGTCGCCCATCTCCGGATCCCGGCGGACGAGCTGGGTGCGGACATGGCCGACTGGGCGGCGCCGTTGCTCGGTACGCAACGCACGGCACATGTCCGACTCAACCTCCGGCTGCTCCCCCCGGCGCTCGGTGATGACGGCACGGCTGATCTGCCCGCCCGGTTCGCGGCCACCGAGGTCCCCTGGCGACTCACCTTCCAGATCCAGAGCACGACCGATCCGGACGTGCGGCTGGAGGCATCAGAGATCTGGGAGCGCAGCGGCGGCCCCATCGAGCTCGATGGCCGGCTCGTCGATGACGCCGAGGTGGTGCTGGTGCGCAGCCTCGCGACCGCTGCCCGGCTGTACGCACCGATCGATCGCAGCCTGTCCGAGGTCCGACCGACCGGCTTGGACCTGTCCGCGGGCGAAGTGGCGGAACTGCTGGCTGACGGCGCCGATGCGTTGGCGGCCGGGAGTATCGGCGTGGAGCTGCCACCCGAACTGCGTGACATCGGCGATCGCAAGCTGCGGTTGCGGGTCCGCATCGGCCGCGCCACGCCGACCGCGCCCCGCGCCGACGGTTCCGACCCGATGGGCATGTCGTCGGTCACCGATCTGCGCTACGAGATCGCGCTCGGTGATGACACGCTGTCCGCCGAGGAGTTCGCGGAGATCGTGGCCGCGAAGGAACCGCTCGTTCGCTGGCGGGGAACCTGGGTGCGGGTCGACCATGACGAGGTCGATCGGATCTCCGAACTCGCGGGGGAGACGACCGCGCTGGATCTCACCGAAGCGCTGGCGGCGGCCCTGTCGGGCCAGCACGAGGTCGAGGATCTCGGGTGGGTGGAGACGGTCGCCGACGGAGCGCTCGGCCGGCTGATCGACCAACTCCGCAGCTCCGATGGGCCGGGCGACGCGATCATCCGCGGTATCGACGGGGAGTTGCGTCCCTACCAGGAACGCGGGGTCGCCTGGCTGCAGCGGCTGACCGAGCTCGGGATGGGTGGTGTGCTCGCCGACGAGATGGGACTCGGCAAGACCCTCGAGGCGATCGCGCTGCTGACCTCGCGGGAGCAGGACCGTCCCCACCTCGTGGTCTGCCCGACGTCCGTGGTCGGCAACTGGGAACGAGAACTGCAGCGCTTCGCGCCCGGGATGGCGGTCCAGCGCCATCACGGTCCCGAACGGGCGGAGTCACGTCGAGCGTTCACCGCCGGACAGGTCACGGTCACCAGCTACGCGTTGTTGCGCCGTGACATCGGCCTGTTGGAGGACGTCGCCTGGGACGTGGTCGTCTTCGACGAGGCGCAGCAGATCAAGAACCCGTCGTCCAAGGGCGCCCGTGCGGCCCGCTCCCTGACGAGTCGTGCCCGCGTGGCCATGACCGGAACCCCGATCGAGAACCGTCTGTCCGAGCTGTGGGCGATCCTCGACCTGACCAACCCTGGCCTGCTGGGCTCGGAGCGACGCTTCAACGAACGCTTCGCGGTCCCCGTCGAACGGTGGCACGACCAGGGTGCGGCGGACCGGCTCAAGCGGCTGGTCGCCCCGTTCATCCTGCGCCGGCGCAAGGACGACCCCGAGGTCGCCGTCGACCTTCCGCCCAAGCAGGAGATCACCGTCCCCTGTTCGCTGACCCGGGAACAGGCATCGGTCTACCAGGCGGAGATCGACCGGGCGTTCGCGACGGGCAGCCTGGGCTCCACCGCGTTCGAACGTCGGGGTCGGGTCCTCGCCCTGCTGACCGCGCTGAAGCAGATCTGCAACCACCCGCGGCAGTTCCTCCGGGATGATGGCCGGCTGACCGGCCGGTCCGGCAAGCTGACACGGTCCACCGAGATCCTCGGTGAACTCGTCGACGCCGGTGACCGCGCGCTGGTGTTCACCCAGTTCCGTGAGATGGGCTACCTGCTCGCCGAGCACCTCGCCGAACAGCTCCGTCTGCCGGAGGTGCCGTTCCTGCACGGTGGTGTGTCGCTGGCGGCGCGAGATCGCATGGTGCAGCGGTTCCAGGAGGACGATGACGCCCCACCGATCCTCCTGGTGTCGCTACGAGCTGGCGGGACCGGGCTCAACCTCACCCGCGCGACGCATGTCCTGCACTTCGACCGCTGGTGGAACCCCGCGGTCGAGGATCAGGCGACGGACCGCGCCCACCGGATCGGACAGGATCGTGCCGTCACCGTCCACACGTTGGTGACGGCCGGAACCATCGAGGACCGCATCGCCCAACTGCTCGATCAGAAGCGGTCGCTGGCGGATGCCATCGTGGGTGTCGGCGAGACCTGGATCACGGAGCTCGACGATGACGAGCTGCGCGAACTGGTCGCCCTGTCATCCCCGGATCCCGCTGACCCCGAGGATGATGAGCTCGATCTGCCCGATGAGCCGCCGGGGCCGCCCCGCCTGACCGCCATCGCCGGAGGTCGGGCATGATGCGCGAGAACGGGGCCGATGCCTGGTGGACCGCCGCCTGGACCGCCGTCCTCGAGGAGGCCGGGCCATCGGGGACGCGCTCGATCCAGCGGGGCCATGCACTGTTCCGCCGCGGAGCGGTCGAGGATCTGGCACTGGACGCCGGCGAGATCACGGGACGGGTGCGCGAGAACCGTGGCGAGCTGGCTCGCGTGTCGCTCGCATGGCCACTCCCGCCGCCGGATGCCTGGCGGGATGTGGTCGATCGGCTGGCGGGCGAGGTGCGCTTCAGTGCGGCGCTGCTCGACGGGTCGCTCCCGGATGGCCTGGACGAGACCATGGCGGAGCTCGGTCTGCGGATCATCCCCCGCCTCGACGACCTCACGCTGCGCTGTTCCTGTCGCGAGCGCAACGAGGTGTGTCGGCACGTCGCGGCGGTCCATGCGGCCGCCGGCGCGTTGATCGGGCGGGACCCCTTCGGCCTGTTCCGACTGCGCGGCAAGAGCCGTGATGAACTGCTGAGCGAGGTCCGGGCGTTGCGGGGCGAGCCTGACGGCGAGCTCGCGATCGGGGGACTCGACGTCTCCCGTGGCCTGACGACGGCCCAGGGGGACCTGGACGCCATCCCGCTGCACCCGGAGCACGCTGCCGACCCGGCCGCCCTCTTCCGTCACCTTGGTCCGCCCCCCGGGGTCGAGGATGAGGAGCCGATCGCCCGGTTGATCGAGCGGGCGGCGGCTGCCGCGTGGCGCCTCGCGGCCGGCGACGGCGCCGAGGCCGCTGATGAGGAACTGCTGCTCGCGGAGCTCCGGGCCCAGAAGGTCGCCTCGCCCTCATCCCTCGCATCCGCGCTCGGGCGGGACGCCGACGGGATCCGTGAGGACCTCGACCGGTTGTTCAGCGAGGGTGCGGTGATGCGGACGGGTTCGGGGGAACGGGCCCGGTACCGCGCCGCTGCACGGGCGCCGTCGTCGAGCTGATCGCCGGCGTCAGCCAGAGGTCGCCGCATCCCGCCACGCGGCGGGCATGGCGACCCAGCGGGACCGGAGGTACTCGCCGAGCCCCTTGGCCTGGGGGTCGGGGCGGGTGGCCGACGCGACCCCGTCACCGAGCAGGCCGCGGATCACGAGGTTGACCGCCGACAGGTTGGGCAGCGGATGGATCTCGATCTCGAGCGCCTCGGCCTCGGGCAGCAGCGCCCGGACCGCGTCGGGGGACCCGAGCGT
>SLHP01000180.1 GCA_007136095.1 Nitriliruptoraceae bacterium | reverse complement strand
GACGAGCCCACGGACCTGTACCAGCAGATCCGGCACCACATCGATCCGCTCGGTGGCGTCGACCTCCCCCTGCCCGACCGCGAACCCATGCGTGAACCACCAGCCCTCGCCCCATGATCGTGCTGGACACCAACGTCGTCTCCGAGGCGATGCGCACCCAGCCGGACGAGGCGGTCGCAGCCTGGCTCGCGGCTCGACCATCGTCCTCGCTGTTCATCAGCACGATCACCCAGGCGGAGCTGCTGTACGGCCTCCAGCTGCTCCCTGACGGGAAGCGCCGCCACGGGTTGACCGATGCCATCCACACGATCCTGCGCGACGGCTTCCGGGGCCGTGTCCTGCCCTTCGACGGTCCAGCAGCGGAGGCGTACGCGACCATCGCTGCCGGGCGTCGCGCCCACGGCACACCCATCAGCGCGTTCGACGCCCAGATCGCGGCGATCGCCCGATCGCGAGATGCGGGCGTCGCCACCCGCAACGTCGCAGACTTCGCTGCTTGCGGGATCGATGTTCTCGACCCATGGTCGCAGACCTGAACGACGGCGAACCATCCACCTGAGGTGGTCTCCCAACGGCCGGGGTGGGAGGCTCCGGACAGCCACGGGATGGACGATAATCACCATGGCGGATGGTGATCGCCACGCTTCCTGCGACGCGATGAGACCCCGATGCCCGATCTTCCCCTGCCTGACCTCGCTGGCCTGTGGGCACTCCTGTGGCCCGCGGTCACGATCGCTCTGCTGCGGATCGGTGACGTGTCGCTGAACGTCTTCCGGGTGGTCTTCGTGGTGCAGGAGCGGCGCCTGTTGGCAGCCCTGGTCGCCGGCGCGGAGGCATCGGTCTGGCTCGCCGCGGCAGGGATCGTGTTCGCCGACATGACCCCGGTCCGCGTCGCCGGGTTCATCCTCGGCGTTGCAGCGGGCACCGCGATGGGGGTCACCGTGGCGGGGAGACTCCGCCTGGGGATGACGACCGTGCGGATCTACGCCGACGCCACCCGTGTCGGCGTCGACGGGCGGTCGCTCGACCTCGGACAGCAGATCGCTCGGGAGATCCACGCGTCGGGGCATGGCGCCACCGTCTTCCGGGGAACGGGCTTCAACGGCCCGGTGGACATGGTGCTCTCGACGGTTCGCCGCCGCGACGCCGAGGAGGTCCTTGCGATCGCACGCGGTGTGGACCCCGGCACGTTCGCCGCGATCGACAACAGCCTGCACCCTGCGCCGGCACTGGTCGGCTCGACCGCGGGTCGGGTCTAGCGGTCCTTCCCACCCGGCCGCCAGGTGGTCCGCAGGTCACGGGGCAGGTGCGCCACCTCGTTCCACCGATCCAGCACGAGTCGGTCATCCTCGGCCGAGGCGATGAACTCGGTCACGCAGGCGTTGCTCACGCCGCCGAGCGTCGGGATGGACAGCCCGAGCAGCCGGTGGGTCCCGTGCCAGACCGGACCGCCGTGGGTCACCGCGATGGTCACCTGCCCGTCAGCGGTCCCCCGCAGCAGATCGCGGAACAGCGACTCGACACGGTCCCCGAGTTGGGTTGCGGTCTCCCCGCCGATCTCTTCGACGGCCTCGTCCTCGCCGGTGAGGAACCGTTCCCACCGGGCTCCGTCGCCGGCAACGACCTCGTGCCGGAGCTGGCCCTCCCAGGCCCCGAAGCTGCGCTCACGGAGACGGGCGTCCTGCACGATCTCGCGACCGAGCGCCTTGGACAGCGGCAGGGCCGTCTCCATCGTTCGTTGGAGGTCGGACGCCATCAGGACCGCGTCCGGGTAGCTGTCCGCCAGCGCGTTGGCGGTCACCTCGGCCTGCGCGTACCCGATCTCCGACAGACCGGCGCACCGTTGTCCCTGGATGCGACCCTCGGCGTTCCAGACGGATTCGCCGTGGCGCACCAGGACGAGCCGCTTCATGCACCGCCTGCCGTGTTGCCCGACAACAGGGCGGACGCATCGTCCTGCACCACCTCACCGGTCCGCGGATCACGGCGGGGAACGTCCGCCCACAGACGCTCGAGCGCGTAGAGCTCGCGCTGCTCGACCGAGAACAGGTGACACACCAGGTCCCCGTAGTCGAGCAGCAGCCACCCGGTCGCCGCCGACCCCTCCCGACGCAGCGGCCTGCGATCCAGGTCGCGCAGGCGCTCCTCGACACGATCCGCAGCCGCCTTCAGCTGCCGATCGGAACTGGCCGACGCCAGGAGGAACACATCCACGATCGCCAGGATCTCCGACACGTCGAGGATGGCCAGGTCGGTGGCCTTGACGTCATCGGCCCCGTCCGCTGCGGCAAGCGCGAGCGCGACGGCTTCTTCGGTTGCGGGCACGGGCACCTCACGGGTCGGATCGGAGCGGTCCGCTCCACGCCCAAGGGAACCACAGCGTCGAGGTGGATGCGACACCGCCGGGTGGCTAGCCGTCCGGGGGGAAGTCCGCGCCTACGATGATGGTGACGTCCACGACCGACTGCGGGGTCCCGGATCGCTCGATGACCCCGACGCCCAGCCGTTCACTGATGTCCTGCGCCGCCGCCAGATCGGCGGGGTCGTCGCTGTAGATCAGGATCCGCGTCTCCCGGTAGGTAAAGCGGTCCGCGTTGCCGGTCAACACGATCCGGTAGCGACCGTCGGCCAGCGCGTCGGCCACGTCCTGGCCGATGCCGGGACGCGCGTTGCCGTTGAGGATCTGCACCGCCATCCTCGTCCCGGAGGCATCCGTCTCACGCGAGAGGGCGAACCGGTCGTTCATCAGCGCGTCCAGGCGCTCCTCATCCGGCCGGTAGACCTCGTCGGGCCCGGTCCCGAGCGGCACGATCGGCAGGGTGATGGTCGTCGCGGCGTCTACGGCGCGCGCATCGGCGAGTTCACCCAGGACGGTTCGCAGACGTTCCGGTGTCGCGGTGCCCGGCAGGGTGCGGGACACATCGATGACGGTCTCGAGCGCGTCGGGCTCACTCGCCAGCTCCTGCGACAGGGCCGCGATCACCTGCTGGGTTCGCGGCAGGCTCTGGAGCTCGGTCTCCCCCTCGGCCCGGACGATCAGGTACTCCCCGATCCGTGCGGGTGTCAGGAACTCGGTCCCGGCCTCGAACCGGACCGACCCGGCATCCGGGCCATCACGCGCCACGATCCGCGACGGCACGTCGATCGACGCGCCGCCGACCGGGTCGAACCATGCCGCCCACGACGCCTCGTCCTTCACGAGGACACCGTCGATACGCAGTCCGAGCAGGTTGTCCACCGTGACCGCGACGAGGGACGATCCCCCGAAATCCCAGGCCTCCGCCAGCGTGAACGATCCGAATCCAGGGACGTCCGTGACCGTCGCCGTCGGGATCAGCAGGACCGTGGCCTCACCCGTGCTGCGGTCGCTCGAGATGACGGCCAGCCCACGCAGATCGTCGGAGGACCCCTCAGAGGAGACGGTCGTGGCGAGCAGCACCGCCGGCTGCCACCCACCCGGCGGTGGGTCCTCGGCGACCTCCGCGTCGGGGGTGGTCACGAGGTCGCGCGCGCGATCGACCCAGCCCAGCCCGACGGCGACCGCCCCCAGTGCCACGACCACGAACGCGACCATGAGGGCCACACCGGTGCGCCCGAGGCGATCCACGATCGTGGGTGCCGGCGCCGGCCGTGGTGCGAAGAACGCCCCGATATCGGACCCGGCTGACCCCATGTCGGAACCGGCCGCGACGACTCCCGCAGGTTCCGGCTCCTCCACCGTTTCCTCTGGCTCCGAGATGTCATCCTCAACCGGTTCGTCGACATCCGGGACAGCGTGGCGTTCGACCACGGCGGGGACCTCGGCGGTCTGCTCGGGGTCAACGGTGTGGGTCGGAGCCTCGGCCCTGTCACCGAAGAGATCCTGCCCGGTATCCATCCGTCCGAGCGCCCCACGTTCGACGGCGGCCACCCCAGCGGTCTCGCTCGGCTCCTGCTCATCACCCGTCGACCGCCGGCGGCGCTCGGTCTTGGGCTTGGCCCGGGCTGCCCGAGCTGCCCGTCGACGGCGGCGACGCTGCTGCCAACGTGTCGTGCCGTCGCCAGTGGTCGCCGGTTCCTCAACCTCGACGTCCCTCAACTCGTCCTCGGGCGCGTCCTCCTCGGGCGCGTCGTCCTCCGGCTCATCCTCGACAGGTGCGCCTTCATCAGGATCGTCGTCGGCCACCGACACATCCGGTACAGACGGCATGTCCTGATCGTCAGCGACCTGTTCGCCCGCGACCGCGGCCTCGAACGCCGGGAGCAGATCCTTGCCCGTCGGTGTCTGGGTGTCCCGCTTGGGACGGCGACGATCAGTCATGCGGATCTGCGTAGAGGCCATGCTCATCGATGAGCGCGAGGACAGCATCGGGGATGAGGTACCGGACGGCTTCGCCCCGCTGCACCCGCCCGCGCAACTGCGAGGATGAGACATCGATCAGCGGAACCTCCAGGCGTTCCAGTCGCTCCGCCAACGCTCCATCCAGGGCCGGGTCATGACCGGGGCGGGACACCGCGACGAACGTCGCGAGATCGAGCGCCGCCTCCATACGGTCCCAACGCGGCAGCGCGTTGGCGGCATCCATCCCCAGGATGAACCACCAGCCGGTCCCGGGTTCCTCGACGGTCAACTGTTCGAGGGTGTCCGCCGTGTAGGTGGGACCGTCCCGGCGCACCTCGCGGTCATCGACGTCCAGGTGGGGGTTCCCGGCGACCGCCGCCCGCACGAGCCCGACCCGGACGTCCGCGGGAGAGGTCGTCTCCTTCATCCACGGATCGCCGGCGACCACGAGACGGACCTCGTCGAGCTGCAGCGCCACGCGAGCCACCTCGGCGACGACGAGGTGGCCAAGGTGCGGAGGATCGAAGGTTCCCCCCAGTAATCCGACGCGTGGAGACATCGTCCAGAAGCGTAACGCTCGCTACCGCCGTGGCGGCGCAGGACGGACAACTCGACGGCTCGACGACGACGGTCTAGCGTCCGCGCTCCAACCGCGACCTGGAGACTGCCGGTGAGTGCCACCGCCCGCGACGACGCTGCGACCAAGATCCTGCTGGACGAGAGCGAGATCCCGACCCATTGGTACAACGTCATCCCGGACCTGCCGGCACCGCCCCCACCACCACTGCATCCGGGGACCCACGAGCCGATCGGTCCCGAGGCGCTCGCTCCGCTGTTCCCGATGGCCCTGATCCTGCAGGAGGTCTCCTCCGACAGCTATATCGAGATCCCGCAGGAGGTCCGGGACGTCTACGCGCTCTGGCGGCCATCACCCCTCTACCGGGCGAAGCGGCTGGAGGAACACCTCGACACCCCGGCGAAGATCTACTTCAAGTACGAGGGCGTCTCCCCCGCCGGCAGTCACAAGCCAAACACCGCCGTGCCACAGGCGTTCTACAACGCCGCCGCGGGCGTGAAGCGTCTGACGACGGAGACCGGCGCCGGCCAGTGGGGATCGGCGCTGGCCTTCGCCTGTGCGCAGTACGGCATCGACCTGGAGGTCTGGCAGGTCGCCGCCTCCTTCCTCCAGAAGCCCTACCGCGCGTCGATGATGCGCACATGGGGCGCGACCGTGCACTCCTCGCCGTCCGACCTGACCGAGGCCGGCCGGGCCATCCTCGCGCAGAACCCCGACTCGCCCGGGTCGCTCGGGATCGCGATCTCCGAGGCCGTCGAGGCCGCCATGGCCGACGAGGAGACCAAGTACGCGCTCGGCAGCGTGCTCAACCACGTCCTGCTCCATCAGACCGTCATCGGCGAGGAGGCGCTCCTGCAGCTCGCGAAGACCGGTGACACGCCGGATCTGATCGTCGGCTGTACCGGCGGTGGCTCGAACTTCGCGGGCCTGTTCTTCCCGTTCCTGCGCGAGAAGCTCGCCGGGAAGATGGACCCACAGATCCTCGCCGTCGAACCCGAAGCCTGCCCGTCGCTGACCAAGGGCGAGTACCGCTACGACTTCGGTGACGTCGCCGGCATGACCCCACTGATGAAGATGCACACGCTCGGGCACGACTTCGTCCCCGACCCGATCCACGCCGGCGGCCTGCGCTACCACGGCATGTCACCGCTGATCAGCCACATGTACGAACTCGACCTGTTCGAGGCCGAGGCGATCAACCAGACCGCCTCGTTCGCCGCGGGCGTGACCTTCGCCAGGACCCAGGGCATCGTGCCGGCACCCGAGCCCACCGTCGCGATCGCCGCGGCGATCCGCGAGGCGGAGGCCTGCCGCGAGACCGGCGAGGAGAAGGTCATCCTCACTGCGCTGTGCGGGCACGGGCACTTCGACATGGCCGCCTACGACGCCTACTTCGCGGGTGAGTTGACCGACTACGCCTACCCGACGGACAAGATCGCCGACGCCATGTCGCGGGTCCCCGTCGTCGACGCCTGAGCCGTCTGCGCACGATCGGCCTGTTGGGTGGCATGAGCTGGGAATCGACCGCGAGCTACGACGCGGCGATCAATCGGGCCGTCGCGGAGCGGCTCGGTGGCCTGCACTCGGCCCGGGTGGTGCTGGTGTCGGTGGACTTCGCGCAGATCGAGGCGCTGCAGCGTGCCGAGGATTGGGACGCCGACGCCGCCATCCTCGCCGACGCCGCCAGCAACCTCGAGGCAGCTGGAGCTGACCTGATCGTGATGTGCACCAACACGATGCACCAGATCGCCGACGGGGCCGACGCGGTCATCCTCGGGTGCACGGGGATCGGGTTGCTGGTGGATGCCGACCACACCGATGTGCCGCTCTACGCCACGACGCAGCTCCACGCCCTGACCGCGGTCGAGGACGCGCTGCCGGACGTGCCGGCTGCTCAGTCGTCGGGCGAGCTGTAGCGGAAGGTCAGTTGCGTCCGGACATCGTCCGGAAGCCCCGGCAGTTCCTTGCGCGGCAGGTGGAAGGTGGCCAGGTCGAACAGGTCGCTGAAGACCTGATGTTTCCGGGCGGCGGCCTGGAGGTACTCGTGCCCGGACGTCCCGCCCGTGCCGATCCGCCCACCGATGGTCCGGTGCACGAGCTGCGCATGGGCGTTGCGGAACGCGGTGAAGCCCTCGTCGAGATCGATCAACGCGGTGAGCACCCGGAACGGCTGGTGGAAGGCCGGCTGATCGCGGTAGAGGCTGATCAACAGCGCCGCGAGGAACGCCTCGTGGGACAACCGGCGCTTGCCCTGCGCACGGAGTTCCTCCCAGGCGTCGCGGTCGAACAGGACCGTGAACGCCTCGTTGGAGGTCTCGAAGGCGTCGAGCTGCTGCTGGCGGACGGCCGCGTCGAGGCTCGGGTTGGTGGCGATCAGGTGGCGGTCCCGCTCGATCATCGCCTGCACCGCGTCGCGGTAGGCCTCCCAGAAGTCGAACCGCCCGAACCGGAGGAACGGCGTGCGAGCCAGCCATGCGTCCAGGAGGCCGATCAGGGTCGGTTCGGACTCCGAAGCCTCCAGGCGCTCCGCGTGCTCTCGCGACAACCTCGAGGTGTAGGCGGCTCCACCGATCTTCAGCCGCTTCTTCGGGGCCAGCCCGAGCCGGTTCTCGATCAGGCGGAACTGCACCGACTGGAACCCACTGGCCGGGATGAGTTCATCGCGGAAGTCCAGGAAATCCAGGGGTGTCATGGTCGACAGCACCGAGAACTGCTCCACCAGCAACGGTTGGATCGCGACGATCCGCTCGAGGTGGCGCAGCACCGCCGCGATGTCCTCGTCCGGGATCGGGTCGCGGCCGAGCAGGTCGATCGCCGCGTCGAGCTCCCAGAGGATCTGCTTGAACCACAGTTCGAAGGCCTGGTGGGTGATGATGAACAGCATCTCGTCGTGCGCGGGCGCACGTCTGTCGCTCGCGGATGCCAGTCGCTGCGAATCCAGCACCTCATCCAGACCGAGGTAGTCCCAGTAGTACATCGGATCCTCGACGCTCATCGCCCTGACCTCCTCGATCGACCGATGCTCCGGGCGCACGCTACGACATCGTGGGGGCAGGGACAGCACGGTCTGCGCACGGCCGACGCGTTCGGTTCGCGTCCCGATTAGATGGGTGATACACACATCTACATGGATGCAACCCTGGAACCGACGACCCTGACCGAGCTCGACGACGCGTTGTTCGACATCCAACGTGTCGCGCGGCGCCCGGGCTACCGCAAACGGCTGCTGGCGGCGATGGACGCCCCCGTGGAGCTCAGCACGGTCCGCGTGCTGCGCGCCGTCGAGCGGGCCGGTGACGCGGCACCGTCCATCGGCGACATCGCTGACCGGCTCACCATCGATCCCTCCACCGCATCCCGCTTCGTCGACCAGCAGGTCGCCGCGGGCCACCTGCTCCGGCACCGCTGCACCGATGACGGTCGGCGCAGCCGCCTCGCCCTGTCCGACTCGGGCCGCGCGCTGCTCGACGAGGTCACCGCCGCGCGTCGCCGCATCCTGGCCGAGGTGACCGCCGGCTGGGACACCGCCGACCTCGATCGCCTCGGCGACCTGCTGGCCCGGCTGCGCGACGACTTCGACCACCTGGAAAGCCAGGCATGACGCACACCACCGCACGCACCGACCTGCCGCCCGACACCTCCACCGATGAGCGCACCCCCCGCGGGTCCTTCGGGCTCCTCCGGGACCCGACCTTCGGACCCTTCTTCGCCGGCAAGCTCCTGTCGACCATCGGCGTCTGGATCCACAACATCGCCGCCGCGATCGTGGTGTGGGACCTGACCCGATCGACCCTGCTCGTCGGTGCGGTCAGCATCGGGCAGTTCACCCCGCAGCTGCTGCTGGCACCCTGGAGTGGCGCCCGCGCGGACCGGGGCGACCGACGCCGCCAACTGCTGCTGGGCAGGATGGTCACGGCCGCCGGCTCCGGGGGGCTCGCGCTCTGGATCTGGCTCATCGGCATCGACGGAACCTCCGGAGCGGCCGTCGTCATCGCCGCTGCAACGGTCGTCGGCATCGGGTTCGCGCTCGGCGGTCCGGCCATGAACGCCCTGGTGCCGGCTCTGGTCCGACCGCAGGAGCTTCCCGGCGCCATCGCCCTCGGCTCCCTGCCGATGACGGTCGCCCGCTCAGCCGGCCCCGCCATCGGGGCCCTGCTGCTTTACAGCGCCGGTCCCGCCGCCGCATTCGGTGTCGCCGCGCTGCTCAACGTGCTGTTCACCGTCATCATCGCCGTCATCACCATCCGTGACGTCCCCCGCCGCCAGAGCAGCGACGGGTCCGTCCGGGCCGGCTGGCGCTACCTGCGCGCCGATGCGGGCATGTCCGCCCTGATGCTCGGCGTCGTGACCATCGGGATCGGCGCAGACCCGGTCATCACCCTGACCCCCGCGATCGCCGACCGGCTCGGGCAGGCCTCGAGCTTCGTCGGCACCCTCGCCTCCTCGTTCGGCATCGGCGCCGCCGTCGGCTTCCTCGTGCTGTCCCGCGTCCGGCTGGTGCTGGGCCTGCCACGGCTGGCCGTCACCGGCCTGTCCGGCCTGGCGATCGGGATGCTCGCCCTCGCGATCACCCCCAACGCCATCGGTGCCATCAGCGCCATGGCCGTGGGCGGGGTCGGCATGGCCTTCGCGCTGACGTCACTGACCACGATGATCCAACAGCAGGTTCCCGAAGACCTGCGTGGTCGGGTGATGGCGCTGTGGGGAGTGGCCTTCCTGGGATCCCGTCCGATCGCGGCGGGCGTATCCGGCTGGATCACGGATAACAGCTCGGTGGTCGTCGCGCTGGTCATCGTCTCGATGATCCTTCTGACCGGAGCCATCACCGTCCGCCCGTCCCGCGTCAACCCCTACCGGATCCGGGCCG
>SLHP01000005.1 GCA_007136095.1 Nitriliruptoraceae bacterium | reverse complement strand
GCGCACGACAGGCACGCCCCGCTCGGCTTCGGGACGCCGCCACATCCGGGGCAGGCCCTGCTCGGCGATGATCTCCGAGATGCCGGTGCGATTGAGCCGCAGGTTCTCGCGTTGCAGCACGACGGCGATCTCGTCGATCGACAGGCCCTGGTCACGGCGCAGCTCGACCACCCGGTCGCGGGCGGCCTCCTTGGCCGGCGCGACCTTCGGGCCAGGCCGTGGGTCGACGAAGAACTCGGTGCGCCCCGCCCGGAAGTCACGCACCAGGGTGCGCACCGTCTGCGGTGTGTAGCCGTACCACTCGGCGACCTCGGTGGCGCTGTAGCCCTCGTAGAGGTAGGCGCGCAGCGCCTCGTAACGGCGCTGGGCCGGGTGCTCGGGGAAAGCGAAGAACTCTCCGCCGACCCGTGCTGGGTACGAATACGCTGATTGCTCCATACCTTTAGTTGACACTCTTTCTACCCAGGAAGCAAGCACCCGCAACCAGGATCGCCAGGAAAGTCACACTGATGTGGTTTAATCGCCGAATCTGCGTGGCCTCAACAACGCGATGTTGGAGCAGGTCTGCCCAAGAACCTCAGCACTGTCCTTTGACCAGTCAACGAGATCGACCCCACCAAAGTGCGAGAAGCGCCGCCGGAAGCCCCAACGCGGCTGAATTCAGGCAGACGCACCAGCCGAAGCCCAACTGCGACAATCCGCGCTAAGCACACCCCGGACGATGTCCCGGGCGACGTCGTGGAGCTTCTGGTTGTCGTCGCGCGAGTAGCTGCGCAACAGCCCGATGGTCGCCACGTCCGCCATGGCCTGCACGACCGCCTCGGCATCGTGGTCGATCCCGCCGGGTTCGACCAGGAACAGGTTCAAGGCACCGAGGATGGCCCCCGGAGCCGCAACGGCACCGCCTGGGCGGACCGCAACCCCGCGGACACGGCCCGCGGTGCGAACAGCGGGTACCGGTCGCCCGCGGCTTCAAGGTCATCGACGCTGACCGGCAGGCCCGTGGTGAAACACTCCTGACATGGTCCCTACTGGTTCTGGACCTGGAAGAGCTCCAGCAGGTGGGTCCGTTCGTGTGACGCAGCGACGAACTGCAGGTCACCGATCTCATCGACCAGCAGGATCCCCGCCTCGGACGCGATCCCGAGCTCCACGAAGGTTTCGACCCAGCGTCGTTCACGACTGGGGGCGGTGTCAGGGGTTGTGACCAGGCGATCCGCGAGGATGTCCCCGTCTACAACCCGTTGACCGGTCGGGGCGACATGGCCGGCAAGGGCTACCTCGTCGACCTCACCCGCCGGGGCGAGCCGGTCATCCCGACGGTCGCGTCGTGGGAGGACCTCGACCGTCTGCCGGCCAGCGACCGGTACGTGGTCAAGCCGGCGGCTGGAGCTGACTCGATCGGCCTGGAGGTCATCGACCGCGACCAACTACCCACCCGCACCGGTGCTGGGAGGCTGATCCAGCCCTGGATCGAGCTGCGCGACGAGGTGTCCTTCTACTTCGTCGACGACGCTTTCCAGGACGCCCTGTACGCACCGGATCCGCAGCGTCGCTGGGCGCTGGAGACCTACGAACCTTCGCCCGACGACCTGGTCTTCGCCCGGCGGTTCATCGAACTCAACACCCTGGAGCACGGGATCCAACGGGTGGATGCCGGTCGGACCCGCAACGGCGACCTGCTGCTGATCGAACTGGAGGACCACAACCCGTTCCTATCCCTCGACCTGCTGACCGAGCAGGTCCAGGAGGCCTTCGTCGCGGCGACGATCGACTCACTGCTCCGGTTCGTCGCGACGGCCGCCCGGTGACGCGACCACCAAGGAGACCAGCCCGGGCCGGCATGTCGGTCCGGCCCGCACGGCGTCCACCACCGGCGCGGTGCTCGCCGCCTGCTACCTCGGCTTGCTGCTCGGACCGTTGGGAGCGGCGGTGCTGCGCGACGGCAACACGCCCTTCGTCACCATCTGGGCCATCGCAGCGGTGCTCTACCTGACGGCACTCATCCCGCTGCTCGTGGCACGCCGCGGCACACGACGACCCGCCGAACCCGCAGGCGGATGATGCTGACATGCGGCGCGAGGGTTGCGCCGTCCATCCCGGCACGACGATCGACCGATGGCAACCTCAACGGCATCGAGCGTGCCGCGGAAGCGGATGAAGGGGCGCGGTTGTCGGGCCCAACTCAGCCTGGGCGCTTGATGATGACGACCGGGCAGGTCGCCTCGCGCGCGAGCCGCTGCGAGACCGAGCCGAGCAGTCGCCCGCTGAAACCACCGACCCCCCGCGAGCCGACGACGACCATCTCCGCCTCGCCGGTGTGGCGAAGCAGGATGTCGCTCGGACGTCCGTCAACAACGAGCAGCTCGGCGGCCTCCGCGGTCTCACGGCCCAGCACCTCGTTGATGATGTGCGTGGCGAGGTCACGCGCCTGATCGTGGCGGCGAGGCCCACCGGGCTCCGGATCGCCCGTGTGGATCGTCGCGCCACGGAGCGCTGTCGGCCCGGTCTGGGTCGAGGTGTCCGGGACGTACGCGTGGATGATGCGCAGCGGCAACTCGAAGCGCCGGGCAGCATGCCCTGCCCACGCGAGCGCATCACGCGCCACGTCGGAACCATCGATCCCCACCAACACGTGACCCATGCCAGCCCTCCCGACCCGCCGATGCCGCGGAAGCTATGGCACCTACCGCCCGGCTTCCCCCACGTTCATGGAACGTTCACCGACCGGACACCTCTCGGTCAGTTGCCGTCCGTGAGGTACCGCGTCAGGAGATCAGCGGTCGAACCACGCGTCGACGCGGTCACGGTGCTCCGCCACCCAGTCGGCCACCGCCCGCGGTTTCGCCCCTGCAGGAGCCGCTTCGAGATCGAGCTGCAGCGAGGTCAGGGCATCCGTGTCGAGCTCGAAGCCCTGCAGCCACCTCGCGACCTGTGGGGCGCGCGCTTCGAAGCCCGCGGTGGCGAGGACATCGATACGTTCCGGCTCGCCGAGGGCGCCGAGCGGATCATCCAGGGTACGCAACTCGTAGCGCGCAGAGGCGGGGTGCGGCTCCCACAGGGTCACCACGATCGGCTGGTCCAGCGCGACCGCACGATCGAGCGCAGCCAGCATCGCGCGGGTCGATCCCGTCGTGAGCGTGTACTCGTCATCGAGGCCGTAGGCAGGCAGCACATCCTCACGGGAGATCCGCACGTGACCACTCCCGGGCTCGATCCCCACGATCTCACCGCCCAGCTCCTCAGCCCTCCCCTCGAGGTCCGCGATCGATGCGAGGTCGCTGTCGGCGGGCACCGCCCAGGTGAGCCGGGCACCTTCGTACCAGCTGCCCAGGACCTCGATGTCGCGGTGCTCAGCGAGTTGCGGCGCGTGGCTCTGCGGCAACCACGCGCCCATCCACACGTCGACGTCACCGGCTGCCAGCGCCGCGTACACGCCGTCGATGACGTTGACCTCACCGGTCTGCACGATCCCCCCCGGCGAGGTCGTGTCGATCCGTACGAGCTCGACGGGGATCCCTTCAGCCTCGAGCAGGAAGGACCACAACTGCGCCGTCGCCGTGACCTCGGCCCAGGGGAGCACACCGATGCGGATCGGCGGTTCCTCCTCGGGGACCGCGCAGGCCGAGCCCAGGAGCAGGGCCGCGACGATGGCCATCGAGACCCACCGGAACCGAGGTGAGGACGACTCACCCACGTTCGTTCCGATCGTCGGCCTCACTGCTGGCGGCACCCTCTTCACCGTCCGCCGCCGAGCGGTGGGCTGAAGCGTCGGTGCCCGTGGCGAGCCGGGCGGGCACACCGGCGACCCTCCCCCCGTCCGGATCGAGTTCCTGGCGCAGGCCCCTGAGCAGCGACCAGGTGGCCAGGAGAAGTACCACCAGGAAGGGCAGGCCGGTGGAGATCGCCGCGGCCTGCAGGGCGGCCAACCCGCCGGAGAGCAGCAGCGCCGCCGCCACCAATCCCTCCGAGATGGCCCAGAAGACCCGGGTCGGCGTGGTGGTGCTCCCCCCCGTGGTGAGCATGTCGACCACGAAGGAGCCGGAATCCGAGGAGGTGATGAAGAACAGCCCGACCACCAGCGTGGTGACGATCGCGGTCACGGTCGACAAGGGGAACTGTTCGAGCAGGACGAACAGCGCCGAGGAGAAGTCCTCCTGCACGACCACACCGAGCCTGGCCCCGGAACGCTCAAGTTCGAGGGCGGTGTTGCCGAACACGGTGAACCACAGGAAGGAGACCATCGTCGGGACCAGCAGCACGCCGAGCACGAACTCCCGGATCGTGCGCCCGCGGGAGATCCGGGCGATGAACATGCCGACGAACGGCGACCACGAGATCCACCACGCCCAGTAGAACAACGTCCAGTTCGGCAGCCACTCGCGACCGCCGTAGGTACCGGACCACAGCAGCGTGTCGATCAGGGTCTGGAGGTAGTGGCCGATGTTCTCCACGTACGCGGAGAGCAGCAAGGTGGTCGGGCCGGCGATGAACACGAACGCGAGCAGCAACGCGGCCAAGGTGATGTTGAGCTGGGACACCCGCTTCATCCCGCTGTCGATCCCGACGCCAACCGAGGCGGTCGTGGCCAGGGTGATCACCAGGATCAGGATCATCTGGTTCTGGATGGAGACACCCCAGCCGAACGCGGTCGCCATACCTGCGTTGATCTGCATCACCCCGAAGCCCAGCGAGGTCGCGACCCCGAACACCGTCCCGAGCACAGCCAGCGTGTCGATGGCGTGGCCGAAGCCACCGTTGATGCGGTCCCCGAGCAGCGGCTGGAACAGTGAGCGCATCGTCAACGGCAGATCGCGACGGAAGCCGAAGTAGGCCAACCCGAGCCCCAGGACCGCGTAGACCGCCCACGGACTGAACCCATAGTGGTGGAACGTGATGCTCATCGCCTGCTGCGCGGCGGCCGGGCTTCGTGGCACGACGTCCCGTGGTGGGTCGAGGTAGTGGGTCAGCGGCTCGGCCACGCCGTAGTACAGCAACCCGATACCCATGCCGGCACTGAACAGCATCGCGAACCACGACAGCGTGGAGTACTCCGGCTCGCTGTCGTCGGGACCGAGCTTGATCTTGGCGTAGGGCCCGATGGCGAGGTAGAGGCTGAAGGCGAGCATCGCCGCAACACCCGCGATCATGAACCAGCCGAACTGCGTGGTGATGAACGTCTGCAGGGGGGCGAACAACCGTCCCGCGGTGTCGGTGAACACCCCGGCGAAGACCGCGAAGCCGATGATCAGTCCTGCAGACAACGGGAAGACGACGGGGTGAACGTTCGCTCGCAGGAAGCCGATCAGACCAGCGATGTCCTTGTTGTCGCGCTGCCCCTGTGCGGCATCACCGCCGAGAGGATCATGTCCGCTACCGCCATCGAACGTCATCGATCGGTGGACCTGGACGACACCGGGCGTGGTTCCTCATTCATCTCTGCTGCCTCCGGGGTCGAAAGTGGCCCGACGTCAGCAACCGTGCCGCTGACAAGGTCTGGGTGGTCGACCATCACACGTGACGGCGTGGGCGTCGTCCTCACCCGGAAGGGATGAAACGGGAGAGCTCGACGTGCCGACACGAGGGCAGATGGGACCGGCACCGACCACCCCGACCGGACACCGGCCTCTTGCGGCCGGGCGGCAACGGCGCGGTCGAGGGCCCGCCTCCACGATCCGCGGACCTCTTGATCCTAGGCTGCAACGCACGAGTGGCGCCCCGTGGCGCTGCACTGACCTGTAGCGCTTCCAGATGCTGTTCCCCACCGTGACCTTCGCGCTGTTCCTGGCGATCGTGCTGCCGATCGCCTGGTACCTGGCGCCCCGACCGGGACAGCCGGCGTCGCAGGCGGTGGGTTGGAAGCTGTTCCTCGTCGCAGCCAGCTACGTCTTCTACGGCGCCTGGGACTGGCGCTTCGTCCCGCTGCTCATGCTCTCCACGGTCGGCAACGAGGTCGCGGCCATGGGCATCCACCTCGCCCGAGACCGCGCTGCCCGCGACCGATGGCTGGCGGGGGCGCTGGTCGGCAACCTCGGCGTACTGGTGTGGTTCAAGTACGCCGGGTTCCTGGCCGGCAGTACCGACGGGCTGCTGCGCCTGTTGGGCTTCGAGGTCGACCTGCCCTACCCGGAGGTGGTGCTCCCGGTCGGTATCTCGTTCTTCACCTTCCAGGCCATCAGCTACGTGGTGGACGTCCACCGCGGACAGTTGCGTCCCACCCACCTGCTCGACGTCGCGGTGTACCTCGCCTTCTTCCCGCAGCTGGTTGCCGGGCCGATCGTGCGCGCGAACGAGTTCCTGCCACAGCTCGCGGTCGGCCCCGACCCGCGAGGTATCCCGGTCGGCCGGGCGCTGCGGCTGATCGGGGTCGGGCTGGTCCTGAAGGTGGTGGTTGCCAACCATCTGGCCGTGGAACTGGTCGACCCGCTCTTCGCGACCCCGGGCCGCTACGGGGGTGGCCAGACGCTGCTCGGCATCTATGCCTACGCGGTGCAGATCTACGCGGACTTCGCCGGCTACACCTCGATCGCGATCGGGGTGGCGCTGCTGCTTGGCTTCGAGTTCCCCGCCAACTTCGACCGCCCCTACGCCGCGCGCTCGCTCCAGGAGTTCTGGCGCCGCTGGCACATGACCCTGTCGAGGTGGCTGCGGGACTACCTCTACATCCCACTCGGGGGCAGCGCCGGCGGGGCCCGACGGACCCAGCGCAACCTGTTGCTCACGATGCTGCTCGGAGGCCTGTGGCACGGTGCCGCATGGACCTTTCTGGTGTGGGGTGGCCTGCACGGGCTCGGGCTCGTGGTCGAGCGTCGCCGCCAGGCCCGCGTCGAGGCGGCCACAACGCACGGCGACCCCGCCCCCGCCTCCGCCTCCGAGGGTCTTGCGCACCTCGTCTCGTCCGGTTCGGCTCCCCGCCCCCTGCACCCCGCCGCCAGCTGGCTCATCACCTTCCACCTCGTCTGTCTTGGCTGGGTGTTCTTCCGGGCCCCCTCGTTCGGCGTGGCGTGGTCGGTGCTGGGCGGGCTGCTGAGCGGCCGCTCCGAGGTACCGCTGTCCACGACCGTGCTGCCGCTGGTCGTCGTGGTCCTGCTCGCCCAGCAGGTCGGTGACCGGCCGCGCGCCTGGCTGCGTCGCAGCTGGGATGCTCTGCCGGTGGCCCTGCACGTGACCACATTCGCGCTCGTGCTGGTAGCGCTGGACGTGTTCGGCCCCGATGGCGTCGCACCCTTCATCTACTTCCAGTTCTGACCCGTTCCTCCACCACCGTCGCCGAGCAGGAGCAACCCGCCCCCGTGCACACCCGGACCACCCCACCTGACCGACCCGCGCAACAGCACTCCGGGTCACGGCCGTCCGCGGCGTCGTCGTCGCGCCCGGGTGGGGCGCCGCGTGAGGTCGGCCGGGCGGCCTCCGACGGTGGACAGCGACCAGCAGGCATCGGGCCGCGACGCAGCAGCCCGCGTGGCACGGTCGCCGCGGTGCTCACGGCGCTTGTGCTCGGCGCACTGCTCAACGGGCCAGGGCTGGTCTCCGCTGCCACCAGCCTGGATGTGGGCACGACCCGGACCATCGCGATGCGATCCGCAACCCTTGTCGAGGGCGCAGGCGCGCTGCTGGGCCTCGATCGCCCGCACCGGTGGCTCGATGCGGTACGGGAGGAGGGCATCCAGGCGCTCGGCCTGGGCGCAGCGTCGAGCGGGCGCTCCCGAACCGGCGCCACCTCGACCGGGGAGCCGCAGGATGACACCGCACCGACCGACTCCCAGTCAGCCACGACAGGGTCGGCGCCCGATCATGACCTCACCCGACGCAGCGTCTCCGCCGAGGACCCACTCGAGGTGCTGCTGATCGGCGACTCCCTCATCGGAGCGATCGCGGACGGGTTCGGCCGCGTCACCGCCGAGCGCGTGGAGGTCAACTGGACCAAGGACGTCAGGATCAGTACCGGACTGGCACGACCCGACGTCCTGGACTGGCACCGCCACCTCGAGCAACAGCTAGCCGTCCACGACCCCGACGTGGTGGTGCTGATGCTCGGCGGCAACGACGACCAGAGCCTCACCAGCGCCCCCAACGGCGTGCTCCACCTCGGTCAGGAGGGCTGGGCGGCCGAGTACGAGCACCGTCTCGCCGAGCTGCTCACCATCGCCCGGGACTCGAACCGTACCGTCGTCTGGCTCGCGCTCCCGGCGGTGCGCCCGGACCGCCTCGAGCGCACCCGCCCGACGATGCGCGCCGCTGCCGAACACGCCATCGAGGAGACAGAGGTGGTGCTGCTCGACACCGAGCCGATCGTCTCACCGGCTGGCTACACCCCGCGGCTGGACGGCGTGCAGGTGCGTGCGGACGACGGGGTGCATCTCACCCACGCCGGGGGCGACATGGTCGCGGTCGCGCTCGACCGGGTTCTGCGCGACCGTTACGGCCTGCCAGGCGACTGAACCGGTCCACGGCCGACTCGCCGGACCTGGCGTCGCGAACGGCTGCGATGACCGTCGGGCGGTCACCGTCCCCTGAACAGCAGGTGGGTCACCACACCAGCGGCCCCGCTCACACGACGGGGCGCCGGCCACGATCAGGATGGTGGTTCGCGAGTCCCCGACGCGCCGTCCGCACACGCTCCCGGAGTTCGCCGATCCGTACGTCGAGGTTGGGGGCGGCGGGGTCCGATGCTCCGATGCGACCGACGATCGCGGCGGCGAGTTCGGACATCGCCTCGCGGAGTTCCAGGGCTGCGTTGCGCAGCGGTGGGTCCGCGATGCTGTCGAGCCGTCCAAGAGCGTCGTGAGCGCGGTCGCTCCGCGACCGGATCGCGGCGATACGCGCGTTCGCCTCGGACCCGATCGGTGGGTCAACGGACACGCTGAGCAGCCAGTCAGCATCGATCAGCGCCTGGTCGAGTAACTCGGTCTGTTCCCCCCGGCGTTTGCGCGAGCGGGCACCCACCACGGTGGCACCCGCGAGTGCGCCCAACGCCAGGCCTCCGCCCAGCAAGGAGAGCCACCGGCTCGACCGATCGTCACCCTCGGATCCGATCTCCACGACGTCGTCGGTCTCAGTCTCGGGCTCTGGAGCGGGTTCGGGCTCCGGTTCGGGCTCAGGCTCCGGTTCGGGCTCAGGCTCCGGTTCGGGCTCCGGCTCCGCCTCCGCCGTCTCGGCTGTCTCGGCCCCGGACCATGCCCCGACCTGGTTACGGATGTCGTCGCGGTCTTCTGCCGTACCGCCGAGGACCGCGACAGCCAACGCCATCACGAGCATGCGGCTCGAGCGTGCCAGTTGGTGGGTCATGTTCATGCGCACTTTCTTTCCCTCTCCGGGGCGTAGGGGGGCCCGACCGGCTCGTCCAGCGGGAGGCGGCAGCAAAGGTCAACAGCAGGGGATGAGGATGAATGGTCTGGCCGAAACCAGCTTCACCCAGGCTGGGTGAAGTGGAAGGGCGCCGTCATCCGGATGATTCACCCTCAAGGAATAGAACCATTTGTGGGCCCCGACCTGTGGGGCGCAATCACCAAGGAAACACCATGTCGATATGCACGGCCCGGGAGTTGCACGACGCCAGGGCAGAAGACCCGGCCCGCCGACCGGAACCCCTGCCGGCTGCCACAACGACGTGTGCCTCGGCCACAACGGCATCGGGTGGGTCCGCGACCCGATCGCACCCCAGACCTCAGAGCTGTCCGTGCTGTGCATCGAGGCAGTCCTCACACGCGTTGGCAGACAGCGACCCGAACGCTGACGAGGGTCGGCGTCTGCGGCGCATCACCGCCGCCTGGTTCTGTGCCTGCATCTTCGCGTTGCTCTTGCTGTGGCCGGGCGTCGCGGGTGAAGCCCAGTGGTCGGAACTACTCTCTGAGAGCGATCGCGACCGACCGTCACAGCTACCCCTCCTCGGCAACGAGTCCGGATGACCCTCTCGAGCTCCCCGGCTGCCGATCGCGGGGCGCTCCACAACGGTCGGCGACCCACCGCGATGAACGCACATCAATGGGGTGAGGACCCGGGAGAACGACCCCGAAGCGTCAAACCTGCTGGGTGGCCCGGGACGGACGGCCGCCAACGATGACCGACACGGAGAGATCTCGCATGTCCTCAGCCGCACAACCATTGCTCGAACGTCGCCGCACGAAGTGGGATGTGGTGTTCGGTGTCCTCTCGGTGGTCGTGGGCGGGGTGATGCTCGGCCATGTCGCGCTCGCCAGCCTCGTGTCGGTGCTCTTCCTCGGCTGGACCCTGATCGTCGGTGGGGTCGTCGTGTTCCTGTCCGCCATCACGACGTGGGATGAGCCCGGCCACTGGTGGGCGATCATCGCCGGGGGACTGCTCACCGTGCTTGGGCTTGGGTTCGTCCGCAACCCGGGTGCAAGCCTGCTGGTGCTGACGCTTCTCGCCGGCTCACTGCTCATCGTGGGTGGGATCGTTCGGCTCGTGGCCGCGTTCCAGCCCGGCGCTCCGAGGATCATCCTGATCGTCAACGGAGCCGCGACATTGCTGCTCGGCCTGCTGGTCTTCTTCCAATGGCCCGTCTCTGCGCTGTGGTACCTCGGCATGGTGCTCGGCGTCCAGCTCATCCTGGACGGTCTCACCACCGCGATCTCCGGTCGTGTCCGACTGGTCGAGACCGCACCGGCCGATGCTCCGGTGACCTGAGCCACGCACCCTTATCAGTCCGTCCAGGGTCAATCCGAGCATCTGGAAGCGGGCGAGCACACCATGCAGGTGGGACTGATCTCGGATGGTGCCCCTCAGCAGCGTGCCGGATCCATCCCGTCGGTTGACGGACAGCTCTTCGAAGGCGGCGATCACCGTCGGTGACAACCTCTCGGCGACCCGGAACTCGTACTCCCCGCCTCGATCCACGCTCACCTCGTCAGCGTCCAAGCCTCGCCTCGTCAGTGGCGCGGCGTCTCGCATTCTCAGCGGTGAGCTTCGCTTGCTGAACTGGCCGCGCCATCACCTATCGTGGGTGAACCCATCCGTGACCGTCGCCAGATCCGAAGGTCGGCACGGAATGTGGGGCTGGTGGAGGTCTGTCACGTGGTCGCGTTGGATCGCCAAGTCTCCACCACCGTGGCTGCCACGAAACTGCGGCCGCCGTCGGTGCCACGAACCCTCGTGCACCGGGACGATCTCGTGGAGGCATTCACCGACGAGCCGCTGCCGGTCACGCTCATCTGTGGGCCAGCCGGCGCCGGCAAGACCACGTTGTTGACCTCCTGGATCGCGGCGCACCACGGTTCCGACCTCGGGGTCGTATGGCTGGATCTGGACCGTCACGATGACGATGCTTTCCTGCTTTGGAATGCCCTCCTCGCGGCCTTCCGCTCGTCCGGTGCGTTCGCTGAGGACGACCGCATCCATACCATGCAGCCACCACGAGGCGGGGCCGATGGAGCCTTCCTCGCGGAGCTGATAGACGCGGTCGAACGCCTTGAGCAGCCGCTGTGGCTCGTGCTCGATGACGTGCATGAGCTTACGGACCCGGATGCGCTCCAGAGTCTGGATCTGATGCTGCGAAGGCTGCCGACGTCGCTTCGTGTCGTGCTGTCCAGCCGCACCGACCCACCGCTCGCATTACAACGTCTGCGACTCGCCGGTGCGCTCCGCGAGATCCGGATCGGCGATCTGGCGTTCACACGCGGCGAGGTGACGGAGCTGCTGGAACGGCATTCGGTGACCATCGAAGCGTCGATCGCGGACCAGTTGCTCCGACGGACCGAAGGCTGGGCGGCGGGCTTGCAGATCGCGGCGCTCGCGCTCGCGGACGATCCTGACCCACAGGGCTTCATGCAACGGTTCCATGGGACCGAACACGCGGTCGCCGATTATCTCGTCGAGGAGATCCTCGGGCGTCTGACCGTCGACACCAAACGGTTCCTGCTCGAGACCAGCACCTGTACGAGGGTCGCGCTCGATCTCGCGGAGCATCTCACCGGACGTCACGACACCGGTCAGGTGCTCGACCGTCTCCTCCGCGAGAATGTCCTGACCGTCCTGGTCGGAGAACGCGAGCCGGTCTATCGCTACCACGAACTGCTCCGTTCCTACCTGCAGGCAGAGTTCCGGCGGGTGGACCGCCAGGAGTACGTACGCCTGCATCGCGCGACCGCCCGCTGGTACGACGATCGCGGGGACGGCGCGCATGCCCTCGAGCACGCGACCTTGGCGAAGGACGGCGAGCTGACCCTGGATCTACTCCGCCGGCACGGCATCGGCATGCTCCTCGACGGCTACGGAGCAGAGCTCGAGCAGCTGCTCGACAAGCTGGATCCGCCGTGGACGAGCGAAACCCTCCCGGCACTCCTTCGCGCTGCCGTCTCCCTGCACCGCCTCGGCGTCGCACGCTCCAACGCGGCCATGCTGCCGGGCATCGCTCCCCTCCCGGCATCCTCGGACCCGTGGGTCGTCACCCTGCACGCGATCGTCGGGTTGCACCGGGCACGCCTGGAGGGGACGCCGTCGGCCGCGCTCGAGCACGCGTTGACCACCACCACGGGCGAGACCGGTGACGAGGACCTCGATCTCCTCGCCCTCCAACACCTGGGCACGAGCCGGGTCTGGAGTGGCGACTACCGGACTGCTGCGAACAACCTCGAGCGAGCGGTCGCGATGGCACGTGCACGTGGACGGGATGCCATCGCCGTCTCCTGCCTCTCCGTGCTCGCCGGCGCGGCATCCGGCTTGAGCGATTTCTCACGGATGAGCGACGCTGCGGACCAGGCACTGCAGATCGCTGGACCCCGAGGTTGGACCCGGTCACCGATCACGGCCAACGCACATGTCAGCCGTGCGGCCTGCTCCTACCTCCGGGCTGACCCGGAGGATGCCCTGGAGCATGCCAAGCTCGCGGTCGACGCTCTTGGTGACCACATGGACGCACCGATCGAACTCGGTGCGCGCGGCATCCAGGCGTTCGCTGACGTGGAACTCGGCGGAGACGCGTTCGATGCGCTCTGCTCGCTCCGGGCCGCCTGGGACGACGCGGAAGGCCGGGAGATCGGCCCGGCGTTGCACGCCTTCGCCATCCCGATGGAGATCCGGCTGTGTCTGGCGGTCGGCGAGGCGCTATGGGCCGAAGAAGCAGCAGCACGCCTGCCAAGGGGTTTCCATGAGCTCGGCGAAGCGGCGCTGTTCTCCGCACTGCTCCTGACCGGCAAGGGGCAGGCTGTGGCCGCCCGCGAGGCACTCGCACCGATCCTCCAGGGTGACCTGTCCTGCCAGGTCAGCCTCACCGAACTCACCGCCTGGTTGCTCGAGGCCGAACACACTGCTGCCCTGCAGCGCGGCCCCGATGCATTCGAAGCGGTTGTGACCGCGCTCCGGATGGCGGAGCCCCATGAGCTGCTCCGGCCGTTCGTCGATGCCGGGGAACCCATCCGTCAGCTCCTGCTCACCAACGTCGGGCGCTTCGGACGGTCCGAGGGGTTCGTCGCACGCATCCTGGATCTGAACGCACGTCGCGGTCAACCGAGGAGCCCCTTGACGAACACGGAGTTGAGCCTCCTCCAGGATCTCCCCTCGCTTCAGACGATCGGCGAGATCGCGCTATCACGGCACGTGTCGGTGAACACCGTGAAGACGCACCTGCGCGGCATCTATACCAAGCTCGGTGCGGCCAATCGCCGAGGAGCTGTCCGAGAAGCCAGACACCGTGGACTGCTCTGATGCCCGCCACCGCGTGACCGGAAGTGAGCGGATGGCCCGTTGGAGTGCGCTCAAGGTCAGCAGTGGCAAGTTCGGGGAAAGCTGGGGCCGGCGCCGGGTATCGATCGATGACCCGGCAGGCCGTCTCAGGCGAGCAGATCCTCGGGTTCGTCCGGAGCGATCGTCGTCTCCTCCGGTGCGTCGACGAGCCACCATGCCACTGCGCCGACGGCAGCGCCCACCAACGGGAAGACGATGAACGCCCACAGCTGCACGAGGGCGTCCCCGCCAGCGAACACGGCGACCGCGATGCTGCGCGCCGGGTTCACCGAGGTGTTGGTGACCGGGATGCTGACCAGATGGATCAACGTGAGGGTCATCCCGACCGCGAGCCCGCCCGCCGCAGCAGAGAAGTCGCGCCTGGTGGTGCTCAGCACCACGAAGACGAGGATCGCCGTCATAACGACCTCGGTGACCACCATCGCCCCGAACCCGAAGCCACCTGGCGACAGCGCGCCCCAGCCGTTGACCGCGAAGTTGGTGGCGTCCGGCGTGAAGCCGCCGGAGGCCCCGGACGCGACGACCCAGATCATGAGACCTGCGAGGACCCCGCCGAGCAACTGACCGGCAACGTAGACACCAGCCTTCCGTGCCTCGAGCTTGCGTGCCAGGATCAGACCAACGGTGACCGCGGGATTGATGTGGCAGCCCGAGATGTTGCCGATGGCGTACGCCATCACCAGCAATGCCAGGCCGAAGGACAGCGACACCCCCAACACGCCGATCGATCCCTCATCGAAGAACCCGCCGGTCGCGAGCACCGCGCTTCCCGGCCCTGCGGACACCAGCACGAAGGTCCCGATCGCCTCCGCAGAGAAGATCCGTCGTGCACTCATCTCAGCCATACCTGCGCCTCCCGATGATGTTCCCCGATGATGTCCCGGAGCCTGGGGCCAACTCAGCCCGGATGTTGCCCAAGGCTCGCCCGCAGTCGCTCACGACACCTCACCCTGAACAGGTGAACCTGAGAACGAAGCCGACGCCTCGGACGGTGCCGACGGTCGTTGGTCCGAACCCTTCACTCCCCACGGGCACGGCCAGCGGCGGTCATCCCTACTCGAGCGATCCTTCCGGCAACCGCTCCTCGGTCAGCTCCGCCGCGGCCACGGCGACACCATCCTCGGTGCTCAGGAACCCCGAGACCGCAGTCGCGCCATCTGCGGTGGACGCAACGCGGGCACCCATGGTCGCCGTGCCGTCCTCCGCCAGCGTAAAGGCGACGTTGCCGCCCGCCTCGAGCTGCTCGACGATGTCCGCACGGAGCTCTTCCATGATCAGCCGAGCCTCGGCGGCCTGCAGCTCCTGGCGAAGCTGCTCCACCCACGTGTGCTCGACCGCCGCGATCAACACCGACGATCCAGGCGGCAGATCCTCGCCGATGCCGAGCAGTTCGGTCTTGAACGGGGCGCTCCGCAGGCGACCCGACAGCCCACCGAGCACTCCACCTCCCGCAGCGGCCCACCCCACCGGACCGGCCATGACACCGATCAGCGCGCCGACGACCCCACCGGTGAGCAGTCCGCGACGTCCGCGATGTTTCGCGTTGGTCACCTTCAGTTCGCCGTCGTCAGCCTTGGATACGGCGGCGGCGTCGATGATGCCGACGAGCCCCGCCCGGCGACCTTCCTTGAGCTCTGCCAGTCGTCGTCCGGCTTCGTCCTGGTCGCTGTACGCGGCGATGATGACTTGGATCGGGGCTGCCATGATCACTCCTGAGGTCGTTGTTGCCGTCGTTGCGCGCCGCTAGGTGCGGTCCGTGCTCGAGATGTCGGCTTCGCCGGGGTCGCTGGTGCCCGGTGTCATCAGCTCGCGACCCCTCGTGTCCCGCCCGAACGGTGCCGCAACCCCGAGCGCGATACCGAGCGCCCCCAGCACGAGCGGCGCGATCCACCAGAGGATGCTGTCAAGGGCGATGGCACCCGCACCGAACAGGGTCGTCGCGCCCGCGAGACCGGCAAGCAGTCCGACGAACAGCCCGACGAGCGGCCGGCCACGCCCCCGGGATCCTGCGCGGCCTGCGGCGATGGTCGCGGCCAGCAGCAGCAGCGTGGCGATGAGCAACCCGATGGTCAGCCCATCGAAGGTCGGCCCCGCGACGGCCACCGTTCCCACTATCTGGCAGGTGTCGTCACCGAACGCGACGTCGAGGGACAGCGGCACCGCGCCGCTCCCCCGTGGGATGAAGACCGGAAGCGTGTACGACTCGGTGGCATCCACCTCGGGAGTGAGGGTCTGCCCGGACCACGAGGAGATGGTCCAGGTGCCGAAGGCGTGCCGCCCCTGAAGCTCGCCGCGGTAGGGCATGGCCTCGTCAGACGGTTCACGGTCGAAACTGCCCACGATCTGGGCCGTGCCGCTTTCGGCGATCACGGCCGGCGTCATCGCCGCGCGGTCTGCATCGATGGCGAGTTCCCCGTTCATCGTCACGGTTCCGGTGCAGGAACCCTCCACCACCTCGGCGCTCGCCTCCGTGGCCATCGCCGTGATCGCCAGGACGGCAACCGAAGCGATCATGAACAGGTGCGGGATCGGATAGGTCCGCGAGCGGCGGCGGTTCATGATTGACCTACGATGTTCGAGGGCGGTGGCCATGGACAGGCGGCCCGCCATGCAACGACGGGCTCCTTATCTGATGATCACGCTACGAACGACGGGCCCGCCCCACTTCACCCAGACCGGGTGAAACGACGCGGTCACCCGTCCCACACCCACGGCCACCCCTGAGGGCCCGGCACGTAGAGGCCGCCAGACCCCGACGGTGTCAGAGCAGTCCCTGCGCTCTGGCCGCGTCCACCGCCTGGCGCCGCCCCGTTGCTCCGAGCTTGCGGTAGATGCCCTTCAGGTGGGTCTTGACGGTGTTCACCGAGACGCCACGGAGAGCTGCGATCTCTGCCACGGAGTGGTGGGTCGGCAGCTCACGCAGGATCTCGCGCTCCGTTGGGCTCAGGGCTTCAGCGCCGGCCGACCCCACCTCGGCTGCTGCCCGCTCGAGGACCGCATCGACGAAGCCCTCGTGCCGGCCGAACCGGCCACGGTTCGCTGCCAGCAGCGCGGAAGTGCCCGGACCTGCGGCGGCTACGAGACCGACGAGCCGGTCCGGCGCCGCGAGGCGCACCGCATGTGTCAGCGCGTCGAACGACGCCTGCTGGGCGCCGGCCTCGGCAGCCAGTTGCGCGTCTGCCAACGACAGCCAGATCCGCATGGCCGCGAACCGAGCCGGTCTGTCGCCTTCATGGGTCGCGACCAACCCCCGCCGTACCTTGCTCGCAGGCACACCAGACGCACGGGCCAGCATGGCCTCGATGAACACCTGCTCCGCGCTGCCCTCGAGGTCACCCTCCCGACGCCGCGCGGCCTCCTGCGCGGCAACCAGGTCGTCCGCCGCCAGCCACAGCTTGACCTCCCACGGGATCAGCATGCAGGCAAGTGCCGGACTCGTCTGGGCATCGGCAAGTTGCTCCCACGCCATCCGGAGACCCACAGCGACGTCCCGAGGGGAATCACCGTCAAGACCGTCCGCCAACGCCCGCAGGGCGGCCGCACCGACGCGCATATCCGGGTTACCTACCGTTGTGGTCGTCTCGGGCAGGGCCTCGATCTCACGGCGGATGGCGTCGCCATCGTCACGCAGGAGTGCCCACCACGCGCCGAGCACGTGAAGTTGCGCGGTCAGCTGGCTGCCGTACCACCCACGCAGGCGAGCGATGCGCAGGGCCTGCTCACGGAAGCGGTCGAAGTCCGGCAACCTGCCGTTGATGGTGGCGAGTGCGGCGAGATTGCCCAGGCACATCACCGCCGGGAAGTCACGTCCGGTGGAGGTAGCCAAGCGCAACGCGTCCTGAAGGTCGCGTTGGGACCGCTCGAGCGCACCGACCCGGATCCGTGTCACACCTGTCTGGATCAGACCGAGCAGGTCGAGGTCGACATCTCCGGTGTCGCCGACGCCGGCGGCTTCGGCCAGGTGCAGCGCCTCGGCGACCTCGGGACCGAACCGCGACCGGTGCAGGTCGATCGTGGCACCGAGGGCGTCGACCCACGGATCCGCCGGTCGATCCTCGTCGGTCATCGGCGCAGCGTCCCGGGCCGCGAGGTGCCGATCCGTGGCGACGGGGTCGTACCGGGCCAGCGCCGCCGCGGCCAGCGATGACCCGATCACCGGGTCCGTGCGCCATGCCTCGGGCACCTGATCGAGTAGCCGCTCGATCACCGGCCCGGACCCGTCGAGCACCAGGCCGATGCCTGCCTGACGCAGGACGACGCGGACCTGGGTGATGTCCGCTGAGCCGACTGCGTGCTCCAGCGCAAGGCGCCAGTCCCGAGACGTGCCGTACCACTCAGACAGGACGCCCTGGAGCTGACGCCACCTCGCGAGATCGGTGCGCCGCAGTTCGCTCCCGAGGAAGTCACGCAGCAGATCGTGGTAGCGGTAGACCGGCTCCGCGGGGTCCCCCTGCATCAACCGGTGGGTCAAGGCGTTGCGTTGGTGAAGATCATCGAGCACCGCACCGGCGTCGTGACGTCCCGTCAGACGTTCTGCGAGTGTGGGGGTGAGCTCGCGGCAGCCGCCCGTCGCCAACAGGAACTCCCGGAGCTCGGCGGGGAGCTGGTCGAGCACCTCAGCGACGAGTAGCTCGGCAACGGTGGGTGTCGTCCCCCCGAAGGTGCGTGCCAGGGCCAGCGGGTCCCCACCTCTGCCGAGCTCGATGGCAGCCAGGCGCAACCCCGCCATCCATCCTTCGGTCCGTTGCCAGAGCATCTCGACGGTATCGGCGTCGAGGTCGAAGCCGAGGTAGGCAAGCACCGCCCGCGACTCCTCGACGCTCAGTGCGAAGTCGGCGGGGCCGAGTTCCAGCAGCGAACCGTCGAGCCGCAGCTCGTGCAGGGCGAGCTCCGGCCGGTAGCGGGCGCTGAGGACCAGCGACAGCCCCGGGGGCCGCAGGCGAAGCAGCAGGTCGAGGCTCGCCAGCGCCTCGGGATCCGTGACCTTGTGCAGGTCGTCGAGAACCAGCACCACCGGCTGGTCCCGCCGCCCGATGATCGCGCCCAACTCCGCGATCAGCGTCTCGTCGGCTCCGAACGCCGCGGACAGCTCAGCGATCCGGGGATCGGAGGCGACCGTTGGGTTGGTGCGCAGTGCGGCGAGCAACGTCTCCCACAGGCTCGCGACATCATCATCGCCCTGGTCGAGTGTCGCCCACGCCACCCGGTCGCTGAGCCCCGGCGTGCTCCATATCCAGTGGGTCAGGGCGAGTGTCTTGCCGGCGCCAGGCGGTGCAAGCACCAGGGTGACCACTGCGCGTGATCCGGCAAGGAGTCGAGACGCCCGGGTCGCCACCAGACCGGCAACCGGCACCTCCGGCGTCGACACCTTGCTTCCCGAGATACGGCGTCGCAGTGCCACACCGTTGGTGGGAGGCCGTTCGTTCACGCCGTCTCCTCCGCGTCCACCGCGCTCACGCGGCCGGTGCTCAACGAACCGGTGCATGGCGCCGAACCGGTGCGTCCGGTCACTCGGGTTCGGAGCAGGCGCACCGGCAGCCTTCCAGGAAACGTCGCATGCTCGTCGACACGCTACAACGACGACCCCGTGGAACCTGCCACCGGACCCGCGTCCTGCGGAGATCTGTCGACCACCGACGCATCAACGGACCCGTGCACCGGCGGCAGCACCTCGTCGCTGAGGGTCGCCGCGCTGACGACGATCGAGTCCTCGACGCGAAGAGGCTCACCGGCATGATCGCGACCAACGGGCACAGGCCCGGCTCCGGCACCCACCGCACCGTCCCGTGGGAACAGGAAAGCCACGTTGCCCCCATCGTTGAACTGGTCCACGACCGAAGATCGGAGGTCGTAGGTCAGCACGGTCGTGGCGGCCGCCCGCAGTTCGCTGGTCAGACGATCGCCCAACCCGGGCTCAGCGAAGACGATCATGAGCGACGACCGCAGCGGTAGCTGCTCACCCACGGCAAGGAGCTCGAACTTCAGCGGCGCGCTGTGGAGCCGTCCCCGCAGACCACCGAGCGCGCTGCCCCCGGCTACGGTCGCCATCGTCGGCCCCGCCAGACCGCCGATGAAGGTGCCGACGATGCCGCCGACGAACAGGCCACGGCGATCGCGGTACCACGCGTTGGTGACCCTGAGTGCGCCCGCCGCGTCCTTGCACAGCGTCGCCGCATCCACGATGGCGGATGCCGCATCGCTGCGACGGTCGTCGAACTGAGCGAGGACGCGGCCTGCCTCGTCCTCATCGGGGAAAACCGCGACAAACAGAAGGATCCCTGGAAAGGCCATGGTCGTTGCGTCCTCGAGGCACCGCCGACAGGATCGCCAGCCGAAGGAACGCTACGGGGATCCAAACCGGGCAACCTCACCCGATTCAGGTGGAAGACACCGGACATACCGTGCGCCGGTCCCGCGACGGCCACGCCGCGGCGATCCGGGCCTGACCACGGCCAAGACAACGTCGTGACGACAACGACCGTGCCCGTCGGTCAGCCTGACCGCTTCCGGCGCGAGAGCAGCGCACCGATCAGCCCACCGACCAGCAACGCGATGAGCGTGTACAGCCACAGAGGCGCGGCGAAGCTCACCCCGAAGAAGGCGAGCGTGGTCTCACCCCGGTTCTGCAGCACGAACACCATCGCGACGACGGCCAGGAGCAGCGCCACCACCTGACGTGGGCCGAAACTTCCTCCCCGCCCGGTACCGGAACCTGCCGTGCCGTGTTCCACCATCGTCTGCTCCCTCGTACATCGCTCGGGGTGGTTGCGTCGAGGTCCATCCGCCAACGCAGCGACAGCGTGCACACGTGCCAACCCGCAAGCCAGAACCTTCAATCGATGAACGCTAGGACGGCGACGACGCCCGGTCCTCACCCAACTCGGGTGAGCTGTGTCCACCGAAAAACGCGTGCGTGCAGACACCGAACAGGTCGCTGCCCGTGCCGTCACCTTGGGCTCGGTCAAGGCCGGGCGAAACGCCGGCATGCACGTGCTCGGAAGCTTGCAGTGGCGTGATTCACCCGTCCCGGGTGGTGACACGGTTCCCGGTCGAGGCGAGCGTCGCGGACCCCGATCGATCGGGGCCACGCTGGATGGCGGCGGAGACCTGCGTGGACGCGAAACGGCTCGCGTCGCACGCAGAACTCCCCGGCACCGCTCCGGCAACCGCATGATCGAAGGACCCGCGGCGCGACCCGAGGCAAGTGACTTGGACGAGAGTGGCATCCCTGGCCCGACAGACATCCACGACTCGGCAGGTGCGGACGCTCTCGTGCCACTGGTCGACCTCGATGCCGATCAGACTGTCGCGTGGCTCGACACGCTTCAGGACGTCGCGGTCATGGCTGTCGATCACGATCTGCGCTACGTCGCCGCAGGCGGCTCAGGGCTGCTCAAGGTCGGTTGGGATCCGAACGAACTCATCGGCCGCACGGTCTACGACGTCGTGCCGGAGCCGGAGGCGTCGGGGCTCGCTGCGCAGTACCAGGCGGCTTTGGCGGGCGAGAGCCGCTCGTTCCGCCACCATGGTGTCCGATCCCCTGAGTCGATCCACCAGGTGGAGATCGTCCCGGTTCCGGAAGCCGACGGCACCGCGCATCGCGCCCCGATCGTGGCCCGCGACATCACGGCCCAGGTACGGGCTGAGCAGGCCCTGCGAGCCAGGGAGCAGCGGCTGCGTGAGTTGTCGAGCAGTTCCCCGGACATGCTGGCGCTGTACTCACCCGAAGGCGTCTACCTCGAGGTCTCCGGCAGCGTGTCCGGCCTCTTCGGGTGGGAGCCGGGCGAACTCGTCGGGACCTCGTCCTACGACTACTTCCATCCCGACGACATCGACGCGATCGGCGCGACCCACGACGAGGTCGTCGGCACGCCGGACCCAGGCGTCGTGACCTACCGGCGACGACGCAAGGACGGCAGCTACTGCTGGATCGAGGTGATCGGACGGGCGCTGGCCGATCCTGAGACCGGGCAGGTCCGCGCGATCCAGTGCACGACCCGCGACATCACCCGTCGACAAGCGGCAGAACAGGCGCTCACAGTTGCGAACGCCTCGCTCGCGGCCAGCAACGCGGAACTCGAACGGGTCGCCGCTGTCGCGAGCCACGATCTGCGCAGTCCGCTCGCAACGACCCGCGGCCTGCTGAATCTGGTCCCTGACCGGCTCGGCGACGATCACGATCCGCTGGTCGAGGAGATCATCACCCGTGCGTGCGGCCAACTGGAGCGGATGGCCGAGACCGTTGACGCGCTCCTCGACCTGGCCAGACTGGGGGCTCAGGAACTGGAACCCGTCGAGTTGGCCGCGGGCGACCTGCTCGCCGACGTGCTCGATGCCATCGGGCCCGAACTCGCTTCCGCCGGCATCGACGTGCGCCTGACCGGCGACACCGTGATCCGCGGTGACCGGCGACAACTACGATTGCTGTTCCAGAACCTGATCAGCAACACGACCCGCGCCGCACGCACCCCGCGCCCGATCCTCGTGGAGGTCCACGCCGCCGACCTCGGCGACAACCGAGGTTGGTCGCTGACCGTCTGCGACAACGGCGACGGCATCCCGCTCACCGTCGAACACCGCGACCCGGGCACCTGCTTCACCCTGGAAGTCCCCGAAGCACACCAGCAGGTGATCTGAGTGGCCGCGCCGCCCGTCGATCATCAGGCGCGCCCGGAACCTGCCCGACGCGAACCGATCGATCGCCACCCACAGCCTCCCTCGTGTGGAGAACGACGCGACGCCCACGCAACCATCTGTCCCGTTTGGGCATGACCTGGGTTCACGATCCGGATCCCGGCCTCAACACGCGCGGCGATGAGTACCGCGGACGAACGTCGCGACGCGCGACCCGCACACACCGGGCTGGACAGACAGACCTACAGAACTGCGACTCGCACGGCGACAATTCTGCGCTCCCAAACTCTACATTCGTGTTATCAACAGTGCTACATTCATGTGGTTCACGTGGGCCACCCAGGAGGTCATGGCGTGCTGTACCAGGCACGCGTCGTCGACGCGGAACTACAGGAGCGGCTCGCGGCTTCCGGCGCGGTCGTGATCGAAGGCGCCAAGGCCTCTGGCAAGACGGCAACCGCCACCCGCGTCGCTGCCTCACACGTCATGCTCGACGTCGATGCTCGAGCCCGCCAGGCGCTGGCTGTCGACCCATCCCTCGTGCTGGACGGCAAACGTCCGCGGCTACTCGACGAGTGGCAGGTCGAACCGAGCCTGTGGAACCAGGTCCGTCGGGCAGTCGACGCAGCCGGCGCCCCTGGCCAATTCGTGCTCACCGGGTCCGCGGTCCCGCCCGACGATGCAGATCGTCACTCAGGTGCCGGGCGGTTCTCGTTCCTGCGCATGCGGCCGATGACGCTGTTCGAGTCGGGCATCTCCACCTCGGTCGTGTCGTTCGCCGGCCTGTTCGACGGCGATCCTGTCCGCGCCGGCGAACCAGACCTCGACCTTCCGGCTCTGATCGAACACATCGTGATCGGCGGTTGGCCCGCCCAACAGGACCAACCGGTGTCCGATGCGGCCCGCGCAGCCCGGGACTACCTCGAACAGGTTCGCCAGGTCGACATCAGCCGGGTCGGGGGGATCCGCCGCGACCCGGCCCGAGTCGGCTCGCTGTTGGCCTCGCTGGGCCGCAACGTTGCGACCGAGGTGAAGAACTCGGTGCTGGCCGCCGACGCCGGCGGTACGGATGGCGCGCTCGACCAGCACACGGTCGCGGGCTACCTCGATGCCCTCCAGCAGCTCATGGTCATCGAGGACCAACGAGCCTGGTCGCCGCACCTGCGCTCCAAGGCCGTGCTGCGCAAAGCACCCAAGCGGCACTTCGTGGATCCATCCCTCGCCGTCGCTGCACTGGCCGCAGGACCTGACCGGCTCCTCGCCGATCTGAACCTGCTCGGCCTACTGTTCGAGTCGCTCGTCGTGCGCGACCTGCGGGTGTACTCCCAGCCCATCAACGGTCAGGTCCTGCACTACCGGGACAACTACGGCATCGAGGTCGACGCAGTGGTGCAGTTGGCCGACGGCCGCTGGGCCGCCTTCGAGATCAAACTCGGCGCCGGCATGATCGACCAGGGCGCGAAGAGCCTCCTGCGCTTCGTCGAACAGATCGACCTCGACCGCGCGGGACAGCCAACGGTACTCGCCGTGATCTGCGCCACCGGTTACGGCTACGTCCGCGACGACGGCGTGGCCGTCATACCGATCGGAGCACTCTGCCCATGAGCGCCGGCACCGGTGCTCCTCGAACCATCGCCGAGCTCGTGCCGCTGCCCGTGCGCTCCATCACCATTCCTCCCCGACAGCCATCGTGCGCGGATGGAGGTCGCCGCCGAGCCTCGTGTCGCCAACGAGGCGACGGGACCCGCGTGGCCACCGGTCACGACATCGCGATCGCGACAGTCGACGAACCGTTGACGAACGAAAGGCTTCGTCAGAGCATCGAACGCATGCCCAAATCGACGGCGATGCCCAACAGTCAGGTGTCCTCACGCGAACTGAGCGAACAGAGCAGCGTTGAGGCAATAGATAGTGGGTTCGTTTGGACATGACTTGGGCATGAGACCCCTCGCCGATACGTGCTGCCTGCGAACGGCAGCGACTCCAAAGGCGAACGTTTAGATCCTCAAATCGCGTATGTAACTATTCTCCATCTACGCACGTTGTTAGCCTCTGATTGCGCAACAGACAGAGGAGCGGCCATGAGCAACGCACGAGTCGAGCGGCACGTCACCCGGAGGATCGAGCCGGTCATCCGATCGCGGATGCTCGACGAGCCAGTGGTCGCACTACAGGGACCTCGGGCCGTCGGCAAGACCACGCTGCTCCGCGCCGTTGCGCAGGCGTCCAACAGCCCGGTGATCGATCTCGATGATCCCGCGACCCGCGCGGCCGTCGAGGCTGATCCGGTCACGTTCGTTTCCGGCCCCGCTCCGGTGTTCATCGACGAGTACCAGTACGTGCCGATGATCCTGGATGCGATCAAATCGGAGCTCAACCGGGACGGGTCTCCGGGCCGCTTCGTGATCTCTGGCTCTACTCGTCACGACGCGCTCCCCCGAGCAGCACAGGCGCTTACCGGCCGGCTGCATCTGATGGACATCCTCCCACTCTCCCAAGGTGAGATCGACGGGACACCGGACGGGTTGGTCGCCCGCCTGTTCGCTGCCCCGGATTCAACCGTCGACGCCCGCCCGTCGACGACCACGAGAGAGGGGTACATCTCTCGGGTGACTGACGGCGGCTTCCCGCCCGCGTTGCGACGGGCCCGTCCCGCGGCGCGCAGTCGCTGGTTCGACGACTACCTCGCGCTCTGTCTAGAACGTGACGTCGCCGAGCTGGCTCGAATCCAGCAGAAGGCCGCACTACCCAAACTCCTCGCACGCCTAGCCGGTCAGACCGCCCAGATGCTCAACATCGCGAGCGCAGGCGAAGCAGCCGGCCTGAAGGCAAGGACAGCCGAGAACTATACGAAGCTGCTCGAGGCACTCTTCCTCGTCCAACGCCTCCCCGCCTGGGGCACGACCCTACGTGCCCGAGCCGTCGCCATGCCGAAGCTCCACATGATCGATGCAGGGCTCGCTGCGCACCTGCTGCGCCTCACCCCCGAGAAGCTGGGACGCCGTGACGCCACCGCCATGCAGGAGTTCGGCCACCTCCTCGAGACCTTCGTCACCGCCGAGGTGATGAAGCAGCTGTCCTGGATGGACGACATCGCCGGCCTCGGACACTGGCGAACCCACGACGGTGCCGAGGTGGATCTCGTCATCGAACGTCGCGACGGAACCGTCGTCGCGATCGAGGTCAAGGCCGGAACACGCGTCACGACAAGAGACCTCACCGGACTTCGCGCGATCCGCGACGCACTCGGCGACGGATTCGTCGCAGGCGTCGTGCTCACCACCGGCCACCAGGCCTACCGCGCAGACGACCGCATCCAGATCCTCCCCATCGATCGGCTCTGGACCGCACCCTGATTTACTGCGGCGCGCAGGTCCTCCACGGCATCCTCGAGGATCAGCTGCAGACACTTTCGCGTGGTGCCGTCATCCCCGTCCCCGCGACTGCTCATCACCTGGCGGTCCAGTTCGTTGCGGTCCGCCTCCGGCACCTCGAGCAGAGGAAGCTCCCCGAACACAGGAACGAGCCGGTACTCGAACCGCGCCCGGTCCGGCGCGTCATCGATGAATCCGGCGAGCCAGCCCCCGGCGTAGGCGGCGAACGTCACCGTCATGGAGCCGCGACGCCCAGCCGCGGCGGCACGCGTCTCGATCTCCCAGAGGTGAGCATCGGCCTCGGTCGAAACGAGGCGGCATGGCGCCGCCCGTCGATCATCAGCCGTGCCCGGACGCTGCCCGATGGCAACCGATCGATCGCCACCCGCAGCCTCCCCGCCTGTGGATAGCGACGCTACGCCTGCCCGTTGTCACGTTTGGGCAGGACACACCGGTGGACAGCCTCCGGGGAAGAACCCGGAAACGCAGAATTCGGCTTCCTAGAGGATCCATGGGGTATGCAGAACCTGCAACCTCGCTTCCCGATCGGCGTCGCACGGGCTGCTGGAGCCCGTCAAGCGCGACAGGTTGCAGGTCTTGAGGAGCTCATGAGGATCCTGGAAGGCCGAATCCGAGAAGCGCGCTGGGAGGGATTCGAACCCCCGGCCACCTGATCCGTCGTCGCATGTCTTCACTGCAACTGAGCGAATAGAGCGTCGCTGAGTGTGTCGACGGTGGGTTCATCTGGGCATGACTTGGGTTCGGTATCGGGGTCTCGGATGGGGGTGATCGAGATCCGTGCTCAACGCGGAGATCACGAGATCAGTCCCCGTGGTACAGCCGTTCGAGGTCGACGAGTTCGACGTCGCCACGGCGCCGCGTTTCGGCGCGCAGCGCCGGATCGAAGGATGAGCCGATCAGAAGGAGGCGTGCGTCCTCGGCCCGAGACCCGAGTCGGTGTCGGCCTTCGGTGAGCCGATCCAGGTGACGCCGACCGATCACCTCCCCGGCCTTGGCTTCGCCGATCGCCGTGACGCGGCGGGAGGCCGGATCGGGATCGTCGTCGGTGACAACGATGTCCAGTTGCCGTTCGAGACCGTCACCAGCCAGACGTGACGGCCCGACGTGGGCCCGTTCTCCGGGGACCGTGTCATCGGACGCGAACTGTTCAACGAAGGTGCGTCCCTGTTGCTCGAAGACGGGGCCGCGGACCTGGCTGTCGAACACGTCGATCAGCCGTTCCGCCCACAGCGCCTGCGGATCCTGGTTGCGCAGCCGCGAGCGGTGCGGTTCGAGGACGGCATAGTGGAACTGCAGGTAGGGATCCGCGAGCGCGTAGGTCGGGCGCTGCTTGCGGATCGGGTCCTCGTGGCGGGTCACGAACCCGCCATCGACCAGCCTGCCAAGTGCTGGGGCGAGGTTGGAAACCTGCCGGCCCAGCCGGGAGGCGATCTTGCCGGCGGTGACCGATCCGGTCGCGATCACCCCCAGGATGCTGTGGTGGAGGGCCGGGTCGGCACCGGCCAGCGCCGGGTCCTCCGCGAGGAGCGTGGTCGCCTCGTGGCGCAGGGTCACCGCAGGTGAGAGGACCCGCTGGGCGATCCACCGGTCGACATCACCCGCACCCTCCGGGAGGTCGAAGTCGACCATGTCGGTCGCGTAGCCAACGACGCCGCCAATGGTTGCGAACACCCGCGCGGCGACCTCGAGGCCGGACGGGTCAGGCAACCGGGTCGCGGCCATGCGGTAGTCGTCGGGGAGCATAACCAGCTCCAGGCCGGCCCGACCGCGCAGCGCCGCTTCACCTGCGGTCAGCGACCGCATCATCGCGATCGCCGAGCCGCACAACACCATGCGCGCCCGACCACCGGGACCGCGACCGCCTGGCCCGAACGTCGACGCGATGACCGAGGGCAACGACGGGTCGGCCTCCAAGAGGTAACCGAACTCGTCCAAGACCACCGGGATGGCCTGCTCGCCGGCCAACCGCAGCAGCTGGGTCAGCGCTTCCTCCCAGGATCGCAGCTCGATCCGTCCGACCCCAAGGTGCTCGCCGAGTGCCTCGCCGAGCCGCTCGAGGTGGACCGGGGTCTCCACCCGCGTTGCCTCGAAGTAGAAGCCGCCACGCCGCCCGACCTCCTCAACGAGCAGGGTGGACTTACCGATGCGGCGCCGGCCGTACATCAACCCGAGGGTCGGACGCCTCGCACGCCCGTCGAGGAACGCACGCAACGCAGCGACATCCCGATCCTGTGGCACGACACCCGCCCTTCATGCTGTTGCTGTCGATAGTATCACGAAACGTAGTATTTTTTGAGAGGAGTTCAGCGCCCGACGCTCCGCTTCCAGACGGCAACCGATCGATCGCACGAGCATCGTTGCGGACGTGGACCGTGGTTTCGGTTGGACAGGACGCGCGAGCGAGCTGGCGTGGGAAGGCGGGCGCCGCCTGACGTGGGTCGGAGACGGACCTCACCAATCGACGAGGCGCCAGATCTCCGGACTGGTCGTCGGCGTTTCACCGACACCAGCGAAGCGCTCGGCCGCCTCGCTCTGGAGCCCGATCTCGTCCGTCGCGCCGTCCTCGCCGAGAACCTGGGCGAGGTTGTTCAGTGCTGCCGCCCGGTGTTCGGCTCCCTCAGCCGTGGCCAGGCCGGCCCGGAGATGTCTCCGGGCCCCGCCGAGGTCACCCCGGCACCGCGAGACGAGCCCCGCGACGTTGGTTCTCGTCGATCCGTGCGGTGATCGCCTGACGAATCTCCTCCGCGACCTCGCCCGTCAGTTCGGGAGCCCGCTCGGTGAGGCGGTAGCAACGAGGGACATGGCCGCGGTGATGGGGGGATCGAGGATAGGTCTGGCGAAGTTCGCCCGAGCGGGTCTCAGCGGCGTGCCCGGCGCGGCACGATGACGCGCTGCCAGACGAGGACGACGATGATGGCGCCAACCAGCGACCCGATGATCCCGGAGGGTCGCACGTCGAGCCCGCCCCCGAAGAGCAGCGACCCGATCGTGCCGCCGACGAACGAGCCGAGCACCCCTGCGACGAGCGCCAGTGTCCAGTCGACCGTCGCCCGCGACGCTCCCATGATGAGCTGGGCGGCCCAGCCGATGGCCATGCCGACAGCGAGTAGCACGAGGATCAGCACGACGGTGCCCTTCGTCCTTGACGGCGTCCGGCGAGGAGAACGTCGCGTGCAGTTGGTCGCACCCCTCGAAAATCGAACATCACTCTAGTCCACTCGTTCACCCGTCCAGCACGGCCAGCACGGCCAGCACGGCCAGCGGTCGATGGCCAGCGCTGCGCCGGTCGCGGCCACCGCGCCCCGCGGCCGGAGCACGGCACCGACGGTCCGCCAGCTCAACCGCAGATC
>SLHP01000112.1 GCA_007136095.1 Nitriliruptoraceae bacterium | reverse complement strand
TGCACCCGGCCGTCTCACCCCTGGAGCAGGACCTCGTCCGTCGCAAGGTCGCCAGCGACATCGAGGCAGCGGGCGGCGGCCGGGGCGCGCAGGCCGGGACGGTCCCGGGGGGCTGGCGGCGATGGGCGACGCGGCAGCTGGAGCCGCCGCTCATCGCCTGGCCGCACCGGCTGCGGCGCGCGATGCGCCGGAGCCTCTCGGTGCGTGCTGGACAGCTCGACACCAGCTATCGACGTCCCGGACGCCGCCGGGTCCCCGGCGTCGTGACCCCCGGCATGGTCCAACCCGAACTCCGGGTCGGGGTCGTGGTGGACACCTCGTCGTCGATGTCCGACGGGCAGCTCGGCGCCGCCCTCGCGGAACTGGAGGGGATCTGCCGCAGTGCGGGGGTCCGCGACGACGGGTTGACCGTCGTGACCGCTGACGTCGAGGTGCGGGAGGTCCCCCGCCTACGTCACGCCGCGGACCTGCCGATCGTCGGGGGTGGCGGCACCGACCTGCGCCCGGCGATCCGGTACCTCGCTGGCCACCGTCGACGCCCGGCTGCCGTCGTCGTGCTCACGGACGGCTTCACGCCGTGGCCGGTCGAGCCACCGCCACGCTGCCAGGTCATCGTCGTGGTGGTCCCCCGCACCGACGGCCTCGTGCCGGATGACCCTCCGTCCTGGGCGGAGACGGTCGTCCTCGACCGATGGTGAGGTGAGTTCGCAGCTGGCCGCTGATCGGCGCCGCTGATCCCCGATGAGCGACGCCGACCCGTCCGCACGGTCGACGGGGTTCGAAGCCTGAGCGGCGGAGGCCGCCGGGTTAGCTCAAGACCTTCGGTCGACACCGCCACCTTCGCGGGGCGGAGTCCGCGATGGCCATCCGGATGCCGTCCACCAAGGAGTTCGCCCGTGTTGTGGAACCTTGAGAATATCGTCGAGTTCACACCCGCACAGTTCGATCTGATGTCGACTGTGCTGACCATCGGTTACGCCGCGCACTTCGCCGGCCTGGCCTACTTCATCCTCAGCCGCAAGAACGTCGCACCCAAGTACCGGTCGATGACCACCATGTCGGTCGTGGTCATGCTGTCCGCCGCGCTGCTGCTGCTGCGCCTCGACGTGTCCCTGCAGCAGGCGTTCACCTACGACGCCGCATCGGGGATGTACGTCCTCAGTGACATGACCTACAACCACGGCTACCGCTACCTCAACTGGTTGATCGACGTCCCACTGCTGCTCACGCAGAGTTTCTTCGTCCTGAACATCGCGAAGAAGGATCTCTTCGGCTACCGGATGAAGCTCGGTGGAGCTGGCGCGCTCATGGTCATCCTCGGCTACGTCGGTCAGTTCTACGAGGTCATGGACCCGCTCGGCGCTCTGCTGTGGTGGGGTATCGCCGCGACCATCCCGTTCATCTACTTCACCGCGATCTTCTGGCGTCTGACGGGCGAGTCGCTCAGCTACCTGCCCGCTGAAGCCGCGGCCACGATGAAAAACATCCGCTACCTGTTCATGTTCTCCTGGAACCTCTACATCGTCGCTTACATCGTCCCGATGCTCGGTGACTTCGGACAGAGCGCGGAAGGGGCGGTGACCCGCACCTACCTGTTCACGATCGCCGATGTCCTGTCGAAGATCATCTACGGCATCCTGCTCGGCAAGGTCGCCACGATCCGCTCGGCCGCCGAGGGGTATGACATCGACAGCTATGTGTCCGACGACGATGACGAGGTGACGGCTCCCGGCACCTCCTGACCGGTCGTCTCCGGCTCTGGAGCGGGTACCGACCCGGGCGTCTGTCGTCCGGGCTCGGTACCCGCTCCGTGCGCGCAGCGGACGGCGCAACTATCTCGGGGCCCTTCCGGCGTCGATGGAGGTGGCAGATCGTCACCGCGCCGTCGTTTCACCGACATCCCCCGGGCGTATGCTGAGCTCTCACCTGCAGGAGACCGACGCCCGTGTACCCACCGCTCCCCGTGGTGCTTCCCGACCGCCTGACCGCCTACCTCCCGGATCGCCTGCACCTGGTGCCGTCGGAGGAGTGGCCGGCTGCGCTCACGGGACGCTTCGAACGTGGGGGCGTCCCCACGTCGATCCCTAGGTACGCGCTCGAACTGCGGACACAGAAGGACGACATCGACCCCGACCGCGTGCGCTGGCTGGCGCAGGGCTCGACGATCCGGACCCTCGGGACCCGGCACGTCCACCTGACCGCCTACAAGGGCGTGCTGTGGATCATCGACGGTCACACCGCCCTGGCGGCACACCTGGCCGCCGGGACGGACACCATCCCGATCCGGCTCGTGGCCAGGGTCGAGGACCGTGGCCCGGCCGCAGAACTCGCCGAGGGCCACGGATCATCGCGGCGTGCGGCCATCCTCACGCACGCACCGGCGCCGGTCCCTGCGTTCTGAGGCCGTTGCCGGTCACCCCCCGGCGAGCCGCTTCCCGCGGGCGATCACCTCGGCGCGCCTGGCCTCGACCGCCGCGCGGTCGACGGTCATCCCACGTCCGCGTTCCCGCTCCTGCGCGAGCGCCTCGGGCAGGGGCATCCCGGACTGGGCCCGGTAGCTGCTGACCAGCGCCGCCAGGATCGTGGCGTCGGTCTCGGCGACGGCGGCCGCCGTGGCCAGCGCCGTCTCCAGCAGGTCGGCGTGGGCGACGACGGCGTTGATCAGGCCCATCGACCGGGCCTCGTCTGCGTCGACGAACCGGCCGGTCAGGCTCATGCTGAGTGCCGCACGCAGCCCGATGAAACGGGGCAGGAGCACCGTCATGCCGCCGGACGGGTGGATGCCGACGCGGGCGTGTGTGTCGGCGAAGCGGGCTCGCTCCGACCCGATCGCCAGGTCGCAACACAGCACCAGTTCGAGTCCACCGGTGACGGCGGCACCGTTGACGGCCGCGATCGTCGGTGTGCCGAGCTCCTGCAGGGTCTGCCAGGGATCGGCGTCCTGCTCCGCAACCTCCTCGAGGACCAGCTCGCCCGTGCTGACGGCGTTGAGGTCCAGCCCGGCGCAGAACGCCGGGTCAGCACCGGTCAGCACGATCGCGCGGACCGATGGATCGCCGTCCGCGGCCCGCAGTGCACGCACGAGGTCCGCCATCGTGGCCAGGTCCAGGGCGTTGCGTCGTTCGGGTGCGTCCAGGCGCAGCACCACCGTCGTCTCGTGCCGCTCGCTCGTCAGGTGTGACACCTCGAACCTCCTGTCTCGCTGGTCGCCGGCGCTCGTCGGCCGGGGACCAGCCTGCCAGATGGGGGACGTCGTCCCAGCAGCCAGTAGCGTCACCTCGGCCCGACACCGCTCCCACGACCTCCAGGGTGACGTTTGAACCGCACGATGGTCGCCGGTCTGGCGCTCATGGCGTTGCTTCTGCTCACGGCCGTTGTCGTGGGTGTCTGGGCCGATGGCCTGCTCGCCGGCGGGTTGTTCGCCGACGGGGACGACGTCGAGGAGCCCGGCCATCCGAGCCAGGCCGGGTCCGGTGCAGCGGACGGTCGCGAGCCGGCGGACGGCATCCCGGAGGATGCGGAAGCGGCCATCGTGGATCGTGTGGTCGACGGCGACACCCTCCGGGTCATCGCCGAGCCCGGCGGGTCCATCCCCGAGGGTGGCTCGATCCGGATCCGGCTGTTGAACATCGACACCCCGGAGCTCGCGCGGGACGGCACGGACGCCGAGTGTGGTGCGCTCGAGGCGGCCGAGCACCTGGAGACCCTGGTGTCGAGCGGTGACCTCGTCTGGTTGGTGGCCGACCGTGAGGATCGCGACCGCTTCGACCGGCCGTTGCGCGGCGTGTGGACCGACGACGGGGTCTTCCTCAACGAACGGCTGGCGGAGGAGGGCTTCGCCGAGGTCGTCCTGTTCCCACCGAACGATCGCTTCCGCCGCCGCATCGAGGGGGCGGTCCAGCGGGCGCAGGCGGCTGATCGCGGTATCTGGGGCAGCCTCTGCGCCTCATGACGGCCCGGCGCGACCCGCGGAGCGCCGACGATCAGGAGCCCGTCACCAGCAGCACCCCGATGCCGGCGGCAACGACGCACGCGATCAGGGTGCCGACGAGGTACACGAGCCCTGCCATCCGCCGCTCGTCGAGCCACTGTTGGGCGGCCTGGACCATGGCGGTCGAGAAGGTCGTGTAGGCGCCGAGGAAGCCGCCGGCCACGACCACCGCGGTCGGCCCGGTCAGCCCGTCCGTCGCGACGCTTCCGGCGACCAGGCCGGCAGCGAAGGAGCCGGACACGTTGACGATCGCGGTTCCCCAGTGTGGCGGCGGCGGAAGCCGGGCCGTGACGAACGCGTCCACCAGGAACCGGGCGGCGGCTCCGAGTCCGCCGGCAACCGCGATCGCGAGCCAGATCATGCGGCACCGTCCCCGGCGGAGCCGTTGCCGCCGCCAACCAGGCGGTGCCCGACCGTGATCCCGGCCAGGGCGGCCAGGATCCCGGCTCCCAGACTGCCGACGCTGTAGAGCGCAACCGTGCCCACACGCCCGGCTGCCAGCAGGTCGGTCACCTCCACCGCCAGGGTGCTGTAGGTCGTGAAGGCGCCCAGGGTTCCGGTCCCGACCAGCAGACGGATGTTCGGGTCCAGTGATCGATGCGCCGCGATGACCGTCAGCACGGCGGCCAGCAGGAAGGCGCCGGTCACGTTCTCCGCGAAGGTCGTCCAGGGGTAGGCACCGACCGTGACCGGGAACCACGTGGCGAACGCGACCCGGGCCACCGCCCCGACGGTGCCGCCGAGGAACACGAGCCCGATGTGGCGCAGGGAGGGTGAGCCGAGAGCCACGACGTTGCTGCTCCTGGCCGGTGCGCGTCGGACGGTGGGCCGTGACACGGTAGTCCGACGCTGCCCTATCGTTCGCGCCGACACCACACCATCGCCCCATCCGGAGCCTCGATGACCCTGCTGGTCGCGCTGCTGCTCGGCATCGTGCAGGGCGTCTTCATGTTCGTGCCGGTCAGTTCGACGAGCCACCTCGTGCTGACCCAGACGTTCCTGCGTTCGCAGGGTGTCGATCTGCCGCCGTCGGAGAGCCCGGAACTGATCCTGTTCGACCTCGTCGTGCACGTCGGGACGTTGGTGTCCGTCGTGATCGTGATGGGGGACGGACTCAAGGAACTGTGGCAGGGGGTCCGCAGCGACCTCAACGAGGGGCGGCTCCGCAGCCAGGGCCTGTCCGGATCGCCGTCGTCGAGGTTGGTGGCCCTGATGGTCCTGTCGGTGGCCGTCACCGGCGCGCTCGGGCTGGTCTTCCAGGGTCCGCTCACCCAGGTGTTCGCCTCGCCGACGCTCGTCGCCACGGCGCTGATCGTGACCGGCGGCCTGCTGTGGTGGACCGATGCGATGACCCCGGACCGTTCCGGTCGGCGACTGGCGTTCGGCTGGCGCACCCCCGCCCAGGTCACGGTCACCGTGGCCGTCATCATCGGCGTCTCGCAGGCGATCGCGTTGGCGCCCGGGATCTCGCGCAGTGGTATCACCATCTTCGCGGCCCTGCTCCTCGGCATGCAGCGCACGATGGCGGCCCGCTACTCGTTCTACATCGCGATCCCGACGATCCTCGCCGCGACCGGTGTGCAGGCCCTGCTGATCCTGGTCGGGGACGGGTTCGGGACGATCAGCTGGGGTGCGATGGGGGTGGGCTTCATCGCGGCCGCCGCGGTCGGCACGGTCGCGTTGTGGTTGGTGCTCCGGCTGTTGGAGGCCGCGAGGTTCCGGATCTTCTCGGTCTACGTCTGGGCGCTGGCTGCCCTGGTCCTCACCACGGGACTGGGTGTGGACTGACGGTCGGGTCGGCCGGATGGCCGTAGGCGGTACGGTGGGTGACCGTCGTCCGGTTGGACGACCCGTCACGCCTGGCCCCTGTGCACCGTGGTCACGCATCCCGAGGGTGCGTCCCGACCGTGCGCCCTGGTCATGTCCCTGTGGTACAGCGTGGCGCTCCCTCACGACCTCGTAGGAGCAGTTGTGGCTGCCGTGCTGCCCGAGGCGGCTCGCCGTCGGACCTTCGCGATCATCTCGCACCCGGACGCCGGCAAGACGACCCTGACCGAGAAGTTCCTGCTCTACAGCGGCGCCATCCAGGAGGCCGGCGCGGTGCAGAGCCGCAAGTCCGCGCGCTCGACGACCTCCGACTGGTCCGAGATCGAACAGAAGCGAGGTATCTCGGTCAGCTCCGCGGTTGCGCGCTTCGAACACGACGGCACCGTGCTGAACCTGCTGGACACGCCGGGCCACAACGACTTCTCGGAGGACACCTACCGCGTGCTCTCCGGCGTGGACGCCGCCGTCATGGTCATCGATGCGGCCCGCGGCGTGGAGCCCCAGACCGAGAAGCTCTACGCGGTCTGCCGCGCACGCGGCACGCCCGTCATCACGTTCGTGAACAAGATGGACCGGCCGTCGCCCGAGCCGTTGGAGATCCTGGACAACATCGAGGAGAAGCTCGGGCTCGTCGGGCAGCCGGTCACCTGGCCGATCAAGCCGGGCGGGGACTTCCAGGGCGTCGTCGATCGCCGCTCCGGCCACGCCTTCCGGTTCGTCTCGTCGGGACGGGCCGGCGCGAGCCGGGCACAGGAGGACGAGGGCGGCAGCGAGGACGTTCCCGAGGAGGTCGCCGAGGAACTCGAACTGCTCGACGCGATCGGGGCGGATGTCGATGTCGAGACGTTCCTGGCGGCGCTGTCGACACCGGTGTTCTTCGGGTCCGCGCTGTCGAACTTCGGGGTCCGGATGCTCCTGGACGCGATCAAGGGCCTCGCCCCGGCGCCCTACCCCCGCGAGGACGTCGACGGCGACCCCCGCCCCTTGGATGCACCCTTCAGTGGGCTGGTGTTCAAGGTCCAGGCGAACCTCGATCCGCGGCACCGGGACCGGCTGGCCTTCGTACGCGTGTGCTCCGGCCGCTTCGAGCGCGGCGCTCCACTGACCTGCGCACGGACCGGCAAGCGGATCCAGGCCAAGTACGCGCACGCCGTCTTCGGGCGCGAGCGCGAGACCGTCGACGAGGCCTTCCCGGGAGACGTCATCGGCCTGGTCAACGCCACCGATCTGCGTGCTGGGGACACCCTGCACGATGAGTCCGCTCCGGTCACCTTCCCGCCGATCCCCACGTTCACCCCGGAGTTCTTCGCGACCGCCCATCCGATCGACCGCAGCCGGGTGAAGCAGTTCCGCCGTGGCGTTGCGCAACTGGACGAGGAGGGTGTCGTGCAGGTGTTGCGCCACCCGGACATCGGTGATCAGGCCCCCCTGTGGGCGGCGGTCGGACAGTTGCAGTTCGAGGTCGCGACCTGGCGCATGGAGCACGAGTTCAACGCCCCGGTCCGCCTGGAAGGCACCCGGTTCGACACCGCCCGTGCGACCGACGAGGACGGTGTCGCGGCGCTCGCCGGGATGCGTGACGTGGAGGTGTGGCGCCGCGAGAACGGCACGCCCCTCGCGCTGTTCCGCAGCCGGTACGTCGCCGAACGTGTGCAGCGCGACCACCCGGACATCCCCCTGAGCACCCTGATGCTGGGGTGATGGGCCATCTTGACCGGGCTGCTGCCTGAACCCTCGGCACCGCGACCCTCCACCCGATTCTCCGGGTGGCGGATCGTGTTGCTCGCGGCGGTCGCTCTCGGCATGACGGGCCCCGGGCAGACACCGGGCGTGAGCGTGTTCATCGACCCGATGATGGAGACGCTGAACCTCACGCGCTCCCAGGTGTCGAGCGCCTACCTGATCGGCACGCTGACCGGGGCGTTCGTGCTGCCTCGGCTGGGTCGTCTCATCGACGAGCGCGGGACGCGGGTGGCCATGACGTTGGTCGCCGGTGCGTTCGGTGTGATGCTCGTCGCGATGTCCGGGGTGGTCGGGATCGTGACGTTGACGCTCGGGTTCACGGGGATCCGACTGTTCGGGCAGGGCGCCCTGAGTCTGGTCGCCACCACCTCGGTGGCGCCATGGTTCAACCGCCGTCGCGGTCTGGCGGTCGGCGTGCTCACCGCGGTCGGATCCGCCCTGCTCTCGTTGATCCCGTTGGCCTCACGAGGGCTGCTGATCCCGACGTTCGGATGGCGGACCGCGTGGATCGTGCTCGGTTTGGCCGTGTGGCTCATCGTCGTGCCGATCGCCATCCGGGGGATCATCGATCGGCCACGGGACGTCGGACAGCAGCCCGACGGTGACGCGCCCCTCGACGCCGAAGCGACCGCTGCCGCCGATGCCGAGGCTGCCGCGGTCTCGTTCACCCGTGCCGAGGCGATGCGCACCCCGATGTTCTGGGCGGTGGCCGGTGGCGTCACGGCGACGGGGATGATCGGGACCGGGCTCGCGTTCCATCAGATCGACCTGCTGGGCGAGCAGGGTCTGACGCCCGTCGAGGCTGCCGCCAACTTCATCCCGCAGACCGTCGCCGCACTCACCGTGACCCTGCTCGTCGGCGGCATGGTCGACCGGTTCTCGTCACGCTGGGTGCTGGCCGTGTCGATGGCGATGCTCGCCGGGGGGATGATCATGGTCCCCTTCGTGACCCCGGGGCTGGTGGCGATCGCCTACGGGATCATCATCGGCAGCGCCGGATCGGCCGCGCGCACGTTGGAAGCCGCATCCTTCCCGAAGCTCTTCGGGCTGGCGCACATCGGGTCGATCCGCGGGGTGGTGACCGCGCTCAGTGTGGCCTCGACCGCGTTCGGTCCGTTGGCGTTGTCGCTCGGCCGGGACCTGACCGGCAGCTACATCCAGGTCCTGCTCCTGCTCCTGGTCTTCCCGGTCGGCGTGACGGTGCTCGGCCTGATCGCGAAGGTTCCGAACCGCCCGGTCCGGTGACCCCCAGCGGGTAGTCTTCGCAGCTCCTCCCGCCTCCGTTCGATCCCGTCGCAGGTCGACGGTCATCGGTCTGGCCCGCGGGCATCGTCACCACCCTCGAGATGTCGGATGCTGGACGGCCTGCTCCCGTTGACCGACCCCGGTGCGGTCTTCGCGGTCCTGTTCCTGCTGGTGCTGCTCGGCCCCCTGGCTGCGGACCGGTTGCGGCTGCCGAGCATCATCGGCCTGGTGGTCGCCGGGATGTTGGTCGGACCCAACGTCATCGGCATCATCGACCAGAACACCTTCATCGAGACCATCGGCTACATCGGGTTGCTCTACCTGATGTTCCAGGGCGGCCTGGACCTCGATCTCGATGGGTTCATGCGCGACCGCCGTGACTCCATCGTCTTCGGCGTCGCCACGTTCGTGATCCCCATGGTGCTGGTGACCTGGACGGCCCTGGCGCTCGGTATCGACCTGCTGGCCGCGATCATCATCGGGTCGGCCCTGACCAGCCACACCCTGCTCAGCTACGGGACCATCACGAAGCTCGACCTGACGAAGAACCGGGCGGTGACCGCGACCCTCGGCGCGACGCTGCTGGCGACCACCGGGGCACTGCTGGTCCTGGCCGTCGCCGCGGCTGGGGCTGTCGGCAACACCGGGTGGCTGTTCTGGATCGCCTTCATCGTCGGGCTGGTCGCCTACCTCATCCTGGTGCTCCTCGGGCTGCCCCGGTTCACCCGCTGGTTCTTCACCGGGCTGGGTCAGGATCGGCAGGTCCGGCTCACGTTCCTGCTGTCGGGGATGGGTGTCGCTGCGGTCCTCGCGGGAGCCGTCGGGATCGAGCCGATCGTCGGTGCGTTCCTCGCCGGCCTGGCGTTCAACCGCTTCGTGCCATCCGGAACGATCATCGCCGACCGGGTCCGGGTGCTGGGCGAGAGCGTCTTCATCCCGGCGTTCCTGATCTCCACCGGCATGCTGCTGGATCCGCTCGGCCTGTTCGCCGATCCCCGCACGCTGATCCTCGGTGGTGCGTTCCTGGTGGCCGAGGTGGTCAGCAAGTGGCTGGCCGCGGAGACGTCA
>SLHP01000082.1 GCA_007136095.1 Nitriliruptoraceae bacterium | reverse complement strand
GTGTGTGCGATGGCGGGCGGTGTGCAATGTGACGACCCACCGCGTCGTCTTCGGAGGTGACGGGCAGCGGAGACGCGACGGTCCAGGGAGCGGACCGCGCCGCTTCCCGTGGAGGGAGCGATTCATGTCATTCACACAGATCATCGAGGTCGACGGCGTCCAGGACGAACAGGCGCTGCACGACCACATGGCCGCGTGGGACGCCGAGCAGGGTGGCGTCGCCCCGGGCTACCAGGGCTGCCGGGTCCTGGCCGACAAGGACACGCCCGGGCGCTACCAGATCGTGGTCGATTTCTCGTCCGAGGAGGAGGCCAAGGCCAACAACGATCGGTCCGAGACGGCGGCGTGGGCTGAGCGCACACGCGAGCTCGCCGGTTCGGAGCCGACGTTCCGCAACCTGCGCCAGGTCTGTAGCACCTACAGCTGACCCTGGACGTCCACGCGACGATCCCGCATCCTGGTGGCGCCGCAGAGCGCCTCCGGGACGCGGTCCTCGATCCACGGGTCACCTGTGACAGCAACCACGACAGCGGAGTTCAAGGAGGTGGTCGGACCCCACCTCCCGGCCCTCTACGGCCTCGCCTGCCAACTGGTGGGCGATCGTGCCGAGGATGCGGTCCAGGAGGCGCTGGTCAAGGCGTTCCGCAAGTACGAGCAGCTGGAGGACCCCGGGGCCATCGGCGCCTGGCTGCGCACGATCCTGCTCAACCACGTGCGCGACACCGTCCGCCGCGATGAGCGCCACCTCGACGAGATCCCGGTCGAGCAGGTCGACGACACCCGGTCGCTCTACCGCAGGATCGCGGATGAGGACCCGCTGCCGTACTCGGACACCCTGCACCTCGACTTCCTGTCGTGTTTCAGCGTCCCCGATGTCTGGGCGGTGCTCGATGACCTCCCGGACCACTACCGCACGCCGTTGGTGCTGGTGCACATGTACGGGGTCCCGACCCGCGAGGCCGCCAAGGCCCTGGACGTGCCCCTCAACACGCTGCTGTCACAGCTCCATAGGGGTCGTAAGCGGTTCGAGCAGTCGCTCTGGGACTACGCGGAGACCAACGACCTGTTGCGGGAGCGAGACGGAGCGGCGCCATGATCTCGTGTTCGGAAGCCGTGCAGCAGCTGTGGGACTACCTCGAGAACGAGGTCGCCGAGGCAGATCGTGCGGCGATCGAGCAGCACCTGGCCTTCTGCCGACGGTGCTGTGGCGAGGTGGAGTTCGCCGAGGAACTGCAGTCGGTGCTGGCCTCCGCCGCTGAGATCGAGCTGCCTCGTGCCGTCGAACGGCGACTCACGAGTGCACTCGACGGGCTCGACAGCGAACGGTCGCAAGCGCAGGCAACCGATCACGGAGGGACAGCATGACCCGGGACCTGATGTTCAAGGACGAGATCCAGCAATTGGTTGCTGACGCCTACGAGGCGGTGGAGGATCCCGATGGTCCGGGGGCACGCAACTACGCGCCGGAGCAGCTCGAGCTGCTTCCGGCATCGGCCCGCCGCTGGATCCTGGGCGTCGGCAACCCGGTCCCAGCGGCACACCTGCAACCCGGCGACCGGGTCCTGGACCTGGGTTGCGGCGCGGGGATCGATGCCCAGTTGGCAGCTGTGGAGGTCGGGCCGACTGGCCACGTGACCGGTGTCGACATGCTGCCGTCGATGGTCGAACGCTGCCGTGCCTTCGCGCAGGAGGCCGGACGGGACAACCTCACCTTCGTCAACGCCGAGATGGAGGCACTCCCGCTCGCCGACGGACACGTCGACGTCGTGGTCAGCAACGGGTCGATCAACCTGTCCGCACGCAAGAGTCGAGTCCTGGCCGAGGCGTTGCGGGCCATGCGACCCGGTGGACGCCTGGCCGTCGCTGATCTGACCATCGATGAGGACGACCTGCCGAGCGAGATCCTCACCCACCCCTCGGCGTGGGCCGGTTGAGTGGCCGGCGCCTTGGCGGAGCGTGTCTTCGTCAGCAAGCTCGAGAAGGTCGGATTCACCAACGTGACCGTGCTCGACCGGCAGCCCTTCAGCATGGCTGCTGCGGCGGACTATCCCCTGTTCACACCTCAACTGCTCGACCTGATGGAGCGCCTGCTGCCATCCTCGGCCAGGCAACAGGTCGCGACCTCGGTGACCGTCACCGCCGAGAAGCCGGTGTGACGCCCTCACCGAGCTCCATGGCGTGCGCTGAACGAGAGGCCCTGCGCGGATAGCGCAGACCGTGCAATCGCGCCGCGCCAGACATCGTCCTGAACAGGAGACACCTGCACCCGACACGGCACGACCAGGGAGCCACCAGCATGACATCCCAACCCTCGACCGATCTCCCCGTCAACGCGGATGCGCTCCGGGCGGAGGTCCAGAGCAAGTACCGCGAGGTCGCGACCACCCCACACGGCGAGTTCCACTTCCACACCGGCCGCTTCCTCGCCAAGCACCTCGGCTACGACGACGCATGGGTCGATCCCCTGCCCGACGCGGCGGTCGAGTCGTTCGCCGGCATCGCGAACCCGTTCGCCTCACGCCACCTCGAAGCTGGTGAGCAGGTGGTGGACGTCGGATCGGGCGCCGGCTTCGACACGTTCGTGGCGGCCGGCCAGGTCGGCAGCGACGGTGCGGTCATCGGCGTGGACATGACCCCGGAGATGCTCGAGAAGGCGCGACGCAACGTCGACGTGGTCGGCGCCGACAACGTCGAGTTCCGTGAGGGGTTCGTCGAGGAGTTGCCCATCGATGACGGCTGGGCGGACGTCGTGATCTCCAACGGCGTCTTCAACCTCTGCCCCGACAAGAAGGCCGCCTTCGATGAGGTCTTCCGGGTGCTGACTCCCGGCGGGCACCTGCAGTTCGGCGACATCGCGAACAACAACCCCGTGCCGCCGGAAGCCATGCAGGACATCGATCTGTGGACCGGTTGAATAGCTGGTGGCCTGCCGTGTGCAGGCTGGCAGCAGATGCTCGAAGCCGTCGGTTTCGAGAGCATCATGATCGGTGATCCGGTCGACACCTTCGCCGGCGCCGGCGGAGAGGACAAGGCACGGGCGTTCGCCGTGTACGGCTACCCGTTCCTGGCACGCAAACCGGGCTGAACCTGGCCCGCCCCGCTCGGCGGCGTTGATTGCACAGGAAACTACTGTACGCTCATGCGCATCCGAGCACCAGGAGCCCACCGTGTCGATGCCAGACGATGTCGTCCTGCAGCAGGTCGAACTCGACCGTGTCTGGCAGACGGTCGACCCGTTCCTGTTCTGCGTGCACCACAACGACGACTACCCGGAAGGCGACGAGGAGTTCGGCCCGTGCGCGCCGCTGGTCGGCCGCAACATCGGGATGGACTTCTCGGGCCGTGACGGGTGGTCGATGTACCACGGCTCGCAGGTGCCCGGATTCCCCCAGCACCCTCACCGCGGCTTCGAGACCATCTCGTTCATGCGCAAGGGGTTCATGGACCACTCGGACTCGTTGGGGGCGGCTGCGCGCTTCGGCCGAGGTGACGTGCAGTGGATGACCGCCGGATCCGGCATCGTCCACGCCGAGATGTTCCCGCTGCTGAACCGCGACGCCCACAACGAGACCGAGCTGTTCCAGATCTGGATCAACCTGCCGGCCACCGACAAGATGGTCCCGCCGCACTTCTCGATGCTGTGGAGCCACGAGATCCCACGCCACACGTTCCTGGATGACGCGGGCCGGGCCACCGAAGTGACCGTGGTCGCCGGCGAGCTGGTCACGGGACAGCACGCTCCGGCGCCGCCACCGAACTCGTGGGCTGCGCGGCCGGACACCGATGTCGGCATCTACCACGCGGCCATCCCGGTTGACGGGTCCTGGCGGCTGGAGGCCGCGGCCCGCGAGGACACGATCCGCACCATCTACGTGTTCCGCGGTGGGTCGGTGCGCATCGGTGGCACCGAGGTGCTCGGCGGCCACGGCGCGGTCGTGCGCTCCGAGGTTCCGATCACCCTGACCGACACCGGCGACGGTGCCGAGGTCCTGGTGCTGCAGGGCCGCCCGATCGGTGAGCCCATCGTGCAGTACGGCCCGTTCGTGATGAACACCAAGGCCGAGATCCAGAAGGCCTACCACGACTATCAGGAGACCCACTTCGGCGGGTGGCCCTGGCCCGAGGACGAGCCCCACCACGGTGCGGACCTGCGACGGTTCGCCCGCCACGCCGACGGGCGAACCGAGGAGTTGGCCGCCGCCAACGGCTGACCCGGGGACGCTACGGTCACCGGCCACCAGACCCCGGGGTGTCCGTGTCCGCGTCTCGATCCGTGCCCGCGTCCGACCACCTCGAGGCGTTACTCGGGGCCATGAGCCTCGAGGAGAAGATCGCCCAGCTGTCCTGCGGGGGGCGTGCCTACGAGATGCCGGGGATCATCGACGGGGATGGTCGGCTGGATGCGGATGCGTTCGCGACGGCGTTCCCGGACGGCGTCGGGCAGATCGGGCGGCTCAACGTCCGCCGGGACGGCCCGGTGGCTCGTGAGCTCGCGGATCAGATCAACGAAACCCTGGCCACGAGGTCCCGACACGGCATCGGTGCCCTGTTCAACGAGGAGGGCGTCCACGGCCTGATGGGTCGCGGCGCGACCGTGTTCCCATCCGCGCTGGCCATCGCGGCGACCTGGGATCCAGATCTGGCGGAGCGCGTCTACACCGCGGTCGCCGTCGAAACCCGTGCCCGCGGTGCCAACTACGTCTACGCCCCGGTCCTCGACCTGGCCCGCGATCCGCGGTGGGGCCGCGTCGAGGAGACCTTCGGCGAGGATGTCCACCTCGTGACCCAGATGGGCCGTGCCGCCGTCTTCGGCCTGCAGGGTCGCCCGTCCGATTCCCGGCCCGGCGCGATCGCAACCGACCGGGTCCTGGCCTGCGCCAAGCACTTCGTCGGCCATGGTGTGCCGCAGGGTGGTCTCAACGGGGCACCGGTCCAGCTCGGTCGGCGGGAGCTGTCGGAGGACCACCTGCCACCGTTCGTCGCCGCCATCGACGCGGGAGTCGGCGCGATCATGGCGGCCTACCACGACCTCGACGGTGTTCCGGTCCACAGCGACCCGTGGTTGCTCACCGACGTGTTGCGTGACCAGCTCGGGTTCACCGGCATGGTGACCTCCGACGGTTTCGGGGTGCCGCAACTGGCATCGTTGCAGCGCGTGGCTGTCGACGACACGGATGCGGCCCGTCTCGCGTTCACCGCCGGCATCGACTGCGAGGTTCCCGAGCCCCGAGGTGCGGCCGGGCTGGCAGACCTGGTCCGGAACGGACGTCTGTCCGAGGAGGTGATCGACCGAGCCGCGCGCAACGTGCTGCTGGTCAAGCAGCGGCTGGGGCTGTTGGACGCGGCGGCCGTCGCCGCCACCGATCCGCCGACCGTGGACCTGGATGCACACGACCGCCTGGCCTTGGAGACCGCGCGGCGCGGCGCGGTGCTGCTGTCCAACCCGTCCGGGTTCCTCCCGGTCGAGGCGGACAGGCGCAGGACGATCCTGGTGGCCGGACCCAACGCCGAGCATGCCCATCTCGGCGCGTACTGCGACCCTTCCGCCGAGGGCATCGGCGTGCTGGAGGGCATCCGTGAGCGCTTCACCGCCGCGACCGTCACCTTCGAGCAGGGTTGTCGGATCACACCCGAACGTGCCGGGCCGGCGACCTGGTGGCAGGACGAGGTCACCCTGGCCGACCCGGCCCTGGACGACGAGCCCATGGATGCAGCCGTCGCTGCTGCTGCCTCCGCCGAACTCGCGGTCCTCGTGGTCGGTGGGAACGAAGCGACCCACCGCGAGGGGTGGTGGTTCGACCACCTCGGTGATCGGGCCTCACTGACCCTGGAGGGGCGCCAGGACGAACTCGTCGAACGCGTCGCCGCGACCGGGACCCCGACGGTGGCGATCGTGATCAGCGGTGGGCCGGTCGACCTCCACCGCGTCGTCAACGCCGCCGATGCCGTGCTGTGGACCTGCTATCCCGGACAACAGGGCGGGACCGGCCTCGCCGAACTGCTCGCCGGTGACATCGCACCCTCCGGGCGGCTCCCCGTCACCTTCCCGCGATCATCGGATCAGATCCCGGTGTACGCGGGGCGACGCATCTCCGCCGGCCGCGGCTACCTGCACGAGCCTGCCGATCCCCTGTTCGCGTTCGGGCACGGACTGACCTACACGGATGTCACGACCGTGCTGCAAGGCGTCGCGCCGGCGTCGCTGTCTGTCGACGACCTGACCGCCGGCGCCACCGTCGAACTCGACGTCGAGGTGACCAACACCGGACCCCACGACACGATCGAGGTGCTCCGGGTCACCGTGAACGACCGCGTCGCCTCGGTCACACGTCCAACGGAACGCCTCGTTCGCTTCCAGCCCATCGAGGTGTGCGGCGGCAGTTCCGAACGTGTTCGGCTGTCCATCGGCCACGATGCTCTTCGACTGCTCGACCGGTCGATGCGGTGGGTGGTCGAGCCGGGCGCCTTCGATCTCAGCGTCCACGCCAGCGACACCACCCACACGGTCCGCGTGATCGCGACACCCTGAGCGTTCACCGAAGCCGACGCAGATCAGCTCTTCCCGTCCTGCATCTGACGGTACAGACCGGCGAGTTCGAGGTAGTTGGCGACGTTGGGGCGTGGCACCTCCGGGACGGGCCGATCCAACACCTTCGCCGGGATCCCGACGGCGAGGCTCCCCGCCGGGACCTCCATGCCCTCGCGGACCACCGCGCCGGCCGCGACCAGCGCGCCAGCGCCGACCCGTGCCCCGTTCAGGATGATCGCGCCCATCCCGATCAACGCATCATCCTCGATGTTGCAGCCGTGGAGGATCGCACGGTGCCCGACCGTGACCCGCTCACCGACGATGGTGGGTTGGTCCACGTCGGTGTGGACGACCGTGAGGTCCTGGATGTTGCTGTCGCGGCCGATGCGGATGTGACTGATCTCGGAGCGCAGCACGCAGCCGAACCAGATCGAAACCCCCGCGTCGAGGTGGACATCTCCCGCGATCGTCGCGCCGTCGGCGACGAAGGCGTCGGGGTCGATCGACGGCTGTCGACCATCGACGGTGAGGATGCGGGGCACGGGGACCTCCTGGTCGGTGGGTGTTGAGTCTGCACCGGCGCGGCGACGAGTACCAACCCGACGAGGTGCCGGGCACTACAGTCGAGCAGTGTGCGGACAGGGTTGGCGATCGCAGGAGCAGTGACGGCCATGGATGCGATCACGGGCGATGGGATGGAACTCTCGGTCGGCTTCATGCTGATGGGCTTCGCCGGGGGCCTGGCCCTGTTCCTCCACGGTATGGACGGCGTCACCACGGGTCTGAAGGGTCTGGCCGGGACGTCGTTGAGCCAGTTGCTCGGCCGTCTGTCCGGCAACCGCTTCAGCGGGGTCGCGACCGGGATGCTGGTCACCGCGACGATCCAATCGTCCTCGGTAACGATGGTGCTGGTGATCGGGTTCCTGTCCGCGGGGCTGTTCACGCTGGTCCAGTCGATCGGCGTCATCATCGGCGCGAACGTCGGGACGACGATCACCGCCCAGATCATCGCGTTCGACATCGTCAGCTATTCGTTCGGCATGATCGCGGTCGGGGTGCTGGCCCAGTTCCTGGGACGTCGCGAACAGATCCGACAGGGTGGGACCGCGCTCGCGGGGCTCGGGATCCTGTTCCTCGGGATGGGGGTGATGCAGGGCGCGATGTCACCGCTGCGCGAGTTCGAGCCGTTCCTGGCGCTCATGGCGACCGACCGTGGGCCCGTCCCCGGCGTGTTGATCGGCGCGGGGTTCACGGCACTCGTGCAGTCCTCGTCCGCGACCATCGGCATCGTCATCGTGATGGCCAGCCAGGGCCTGGTGCCGTTGGAGACGGGCATCGCGATCGCGCTGGGGGCATCGATCGGAACGACCGTGACCGCGATGCTGGCGACGATCGGTCGTCCCGCGATCGCGCTACGGGCCGGGCTCGTGCACGTGATCTTCAACGTGATCGGGGTCGGCGTGATGCTGCTCCTGATCCCGATCCTGGCGGACCTGGCCACGGCGATCTCCCCCACCGCGGAGCACCTGACCGGTCAGGACCGCCTGGCCGAGGAGACGCCACGGCAGATCGCGAACGCCTACACGTTGGCCAAGGTCGGCATGCTGCTCGGGTTCATCGGTTTCACCCGTCAGCTCGCAGCGCTGGTCGAGCGGCTGGTCCCCCCGCGCCGAAGCGAAGTGGGCCTGGAGCCGAAGTACCTCGACGAAGCGGTGCTCGAGGCGCCCGCGGTCGCGATCAGCCTGGCACGCAAGGAGCTCATGCGCATGGGTCGCCGCGCCCTCGCACAGGTCGAACGCAGTATGCCGACGGTCCTGACCGGAACCGCCGCGGAACTGACCCAGCTCGCGGATGACGACGATGAGATCGACGATCTCCACAACGCCATCCTGGCCTACCTGCGCCGGATCGACGACGACCCGCTCAGTGAGGCGGAGGGCAAGGAACTCGTCAACCTGATGGAGGTCACCAGTCACCTCGAGCTCATCGGGGACATCGTCCAGAACGACCTGGTACGGGTCGGCCTGCACCGCATCGAGGAGGGTGTCCCGATCAGCGAGGAGACCCTGGAGGTCGTCACGGACTTCCACGCGACGATGGTGTCCCTGCTGCGCACCGCGCTCACGGCGTTCGACCAGCAGGATCGGGAGCTCGCCCAGAGCGTTCTGGACGCCAAGCCGGAGGTCAACGAACTGCTGCACCGTGCCGCAGCAGTCCGGGCATCCCGGCTGACCGCCGACGCACCGGCCCGTGTCGCCGCCTACTCCCGCGGCACGGAGGCGATCGAACACCTGCGCCGGGTCTACACCTTCGCGAAACGGATCGCCCGGGCGGTCCCCGGCACCGACTGACGCACGGTCGGACACGTCAACCAGGCGCATCAGCGCCGAGGTCGGCGTTGCCGATCACCCACCCGAGGCGCAGGTACATGATCACGCCCAGGAGGGTCAGCAGCGTCGGGACGAAGACACCACCGAAGGTGCCGTACCCCTCCCGCTGCTTCTTCGCCCGTCGCAGCTTGATGGCCATGCGCGCGGAGGCGGACGACGGGGCCAGCGAGGCGTCGCGCGCATCCGTACCGTTGTGGGTTGACACTGCCCGGCAACCCGCGAGGGATCGACATGCGACCCCGACATGCTCTGGCCACTCTGTCCGTGCTCCTGCTGATCGCCGCCGGGTGCGGACCGGATGAACCGGAACCACAGGCCGATCCGGCCGACCAGGAGCGCATCGCCGAGCTCGAGGCATCCCTGGCGGAGGCCGAGGAACGCATCCGCGACCTCGAGGTGGACAACGAGAACCTCCAAGCCGCGTTGGAAGCAGCACAGGATGCCGACGAGGACGGCACGCCCGATGAGGACGACCCGGATGCCGATCCGAACGGCGACACCGAACCAGCCGACACCGCGATCGACCCGGCGCAGCAACGCACCGCGGAGGGGCTCATCGATCAACTGCGGGCCCGGATCCTTCAGGCTGAGGACAGAGAGGTCCCCGACGAGTGGGAACCGGGATCGACCATGTGGCAGCCGTTCGAGGTGCCATCGGCGGTCGCCGGCACCTACGACACACCCGGGGAGGTCATGACCGCGCTCGCCACCGAGATCGAGGCCGCGGCGCTCGGGACCGAGCAGTGGGAGACCACCATCCGGGTGCTGCTCGACGAGGACGATCCGGACCTGGCCTACGGCGCCGTGCTCAGCTGGGGGTTCCTGGACGATTCGGTCGCCGGCCGTGACGTTCGCATCACCCTGACCCGGACCTCGGACGGGCGGTGGGAGCCCGGCGGGGCTGAACAGCGCTTCCACTGCCGGCGCGGTGTCTCCGACGATGGCGAGGTCTGCGTCTGAGCGAGGCC